>DAINSB010000088.1:0-10097 GCA_036741535.1 Caproicibacter sp.
CTGGGCGATATGCAGTTTTTTCGCGGCGGCCGTGATCTGGTGCTCTTCCGCGATGGTCATAAAATACTCCAACTGTTTCAAATTCATGTTCTTCACCTTCTGCGAGAACCCTTTCGGTTTCATATACTTTTTATATATATATTACCACAAAAAGTTATATTTTTAATATAAACTTATTGGGATTATAATAGAACCCGAAAGCTATGGGGGGGATCGTTTTGTTCAAACTGTCGACATACCTGAAAAAATACCGAAAAGAGTGTATTGTGGGCCCGCTGTTCAAATTCATGGAAGCGATTCTGGAGCTTCTTCTTCCGACCATTATGGCGCTGATCATCAACAACGGCGTCACCCGGCGCGACACGAACTATGTGTTGAAGATGGGCGGCCTGATGGTCGTGCTGGCGGTATGCGGATATTGCTGCGCGCTGGTCTGTCAGTATTCCGCGGCGCGCGCTTCGCAGGGCTTCGGGACCGACTTGAGGAACGCGGTCTTCCACCGCATCCTGTCCTTTTCCTATTCCCAGTCGGACCGGTTCGGCGCGCCGACGCTGACCACCCGGCTCACGAACGACATCAATCAGCTTCAGCAGCTTGTCGCCATGATGATCCGCCTGCTGGTCCGCTGGCCGTTCATCTGCATCGGGTCGATCGTGATGTCGTTTTTCCTGGATTATCAGATCGCGCTGATCCTGCTCGCCTCGACCCCCGTTCTGGCCGGGATCATCTATTTCATCTCGAAGAACGTGGCGCCGCTGTACCGCTCTTACCAGAAAAAGCTCGACGGGCTCGCCGTGATCCTGCGGGAGAACCTGTCGGGCGTCCGCGTCATCCGCGCGTTTTCCAAAACGAAGGAGGAGACGGGCCGCTTCCGCGGGGCGAACGACGAGATGATGGAAAACGGCCTCGCCATCGGCCGCATCTCCTCGCTGTTCAACCCCCTGACCTCGCTGGTCGTCAACCTCGTGATCGTGCTGATCCTGTGGGCGGGCAATTTCCAGATCCAGATCGGCCGGCTCGCCGAGGGCCAGATCATCGCGTTCATCCAGTACGCCAACCAGATCCTGACCGCCCTGCTCTTTATGTCGAACCTGATCATCCTCATCACGAAGGCCATGGCGTCCGCCGCGAGGGTGAGGGAGGTCATGAACGTGCAGCCCGAAATGGAGAGCCCGGCCGGCGGCGTTTCGCCCGTTCCGTCCGCGCCGGCGGTGGAATTCCGCGATGTCTCGTTCGGGTACAGCGAGACCGGCGACCGCGCGCTCGAGCATATCAGCGTGGCGGTGAAAAGGGGCGAGACCATCGGGATCATCGGGGGGACCGGCTCGGGGAAATCGACGTTCGTGAACCTGATCGCCCGTTTTTACGACGCGACCTCCGGGGAGATCCTGGTGGACGGCGTGCCGGTGAAACGGTATCCGCTGCAGACCCTGCGCAGGAAGGTGGCCGTCGTCTCCCAGCACGCGCTGCTGTTTTCCGGTACCGTGGCGGAGAATATCCGCTGGGGGAACGCGCAGGCGGACCTGCCGGCGGTCAAGAAAGCGGCGGAAATCGCCCAGGCGGACGAATTCATCGAGACGCTCCCGCAGCGATACGATTTTCCGGTGCAGCGCGGCGGCGCGAATCTCTCCGGCGGGCAGCGCCAGAGGCTGACCATCGCCCGCGCGGTCGTCGCGAACCCCGAGATCCTGATTCTGGACGACGCGTCCAGCGCGCTGGATTTCCTGACGGACTCGAACCTGCGCCGGGCGATCCGGCAAAACAGCAAAGCCCAGACCGTGCTGCTGGTCTCCCAGCGGGTGGGCGTGGTCAAAAACACCGACCGGATCTTCGTTTTTGAAGACGGCAGGATCGCGGGGATCGGCACGCACAGGGAGCTGTTCCAGAGCTGCGGCCCCTACCGCGAGATCTGCCTTTCCCAGCTTTCCAGCGAGGAGGCGCAGCAATGAAACAGACGGTCTTGAGACTGCTCGAATATGTGGGGAAATATAAAAAACTGATTGTACTCTCCGTCCTGAGCGCCCTGCTCAGCGTTCTCGGCACACTTTACGCGCCGCTGCTCATCGGGCGCGCCATCGACAGCATGGTCGCGGCGAAAGGGGCCGACCCGGCCGGCATCGCCCGGCTGGTGCTGCTTCTGGCGGCCGTTTATCTGGGCGCCAACCTGTTCCTCTGGCTGCTCAACTACCTGACGAACCGGATCTCCTACTTTACGGTCAACGCCCTGCGGAAGGCCCTGTTCGACAAGCTCGCCGTGCTTCCCCTCGAATTTTACGACCAGAACCCGCACGGCGACACGTCGAGCCGCTTCATCAACGACGTGGACATCATTTCCGACGGGCTGTTGCAGGGATCCATGGCCCTGCTGCAGGGGGTCTTCACCATCGTGGGCGCCGTCGCGTTCATGGTTTACCTCAACCCCGGCATGGCGCTGATCGTCGTCCTTTCCGCGCCGGCGGCCTATTTCACCGCAAGATTCATCACGACGAGGTCGCAGAAGCTCTTCCGCGAGCAGGCCGCCTACCTCGGGCAGCTCAACGGCTACGCGGAAGAGATGATCGAAGGCCAGAAGATCGTGAAATCGTTCTGCTATGAATCCAGGGCCGAGGAGGAGTTCCGGCAGATCAACGCGAAGCTGTACGACACCGGCGTGAGATCGCAGTTCATCTCGTCGCTCTCCAACCCTTCCACGCGCATCGTCAACAACATCGCCTACGCGGTGGTCGGCGTCTGCGGCAGCGTGGCCGCCATCCGCGGCCTGCTCACGGCGGGCGACATCTCCAGCTTCCTGATTTACGCCGTCGTCTTCGCGAAGCCTTTCAACGACATCACCAACGTGCTGACGCAGATGCAGGCCGCCGTGGCTTCCGCACAGCGCGTGTTCCACATCCTCGACCTGGATCCGGAGACGCCCGACCCGAAAGACGCCGCGAGCCTCGCAGTCTGCACGGGCCGCGTGGAATTCGACGACGTTTCGTTTTCCTACCGCCCGGACCGCAGGCTGATCGAGCACTTCACCCTGAACGTCAAGCCGGGCAGCAGCATCGCCATCGTGGGGAAGACGGGGGCGGGCAAAACCACGCTCGTCAACCTGCTGATGAGATTCTACGACGTGGACAGCGGCAGCATCCGCGTCGACGGCATCGACATCCGCACCCTGACCCGCGACAACCTGCGCGCCCAGTTCGGCATGGTCCTGCAGGACACCTGGCTCTTCGACGGCAGCATCCGTGACAACATCGCCTACGCGAAACCGGACGCCCCGCTGGAGGAGGTTGTCACGGCGGCGAAGGAAGCCGGCGCCGACGGGTTCATCCGCAGGCTGGAAAACGGCTACGACACCCGCATCACGGAGGACGGCGAGAGCATCTCGGAGGGACAGAAGCAGTTGCTCACCATCGCCCGCGTGATGCTGACGAACCCGCCGATGCTGATTCTGGACGAAGCCACCAGCAATATCGACACCTATACCGAGATGAAGATCCAGCGGGCTTTCGACCGCCTGACGGCGGGGCGGACCAGCTTCATGATCGCGCACCGGCTGTCCACCATCCGCAACGCGGACCTCATCATCGTGATGAACCAGGGGAATATCGTGGAAAGCGGGAACCACGAGGAACTGCTGAAGAAAAACGGCTACTACGCCGACCTCTACAACAGCCAGTTCTCGCGCGGCATCGAAACCTGACGATGAATCTGCCCGGCGGGGCAAAACGGGCCGTGCCCACGGCACGCCGCCGGGAGTTGTTTCGGACTGTCCGGGCCGGATAAGGCCTGAATTTTTCGCACGACTTCACGCCCGGCCGCGGCTGCGGACACCGTCCGCCGCCCTAGGGCTTGCGGATGTGCGGGACGAAGACGACCGCCGCCGTCCAGAACGCTTCAAAGATGGCGAGCGAGGTGACAGAGAGTTGCGAAAGGCCGGCGTAGGCGGCGAAAAAGGCCACGAGGGCGAAGCCCAGCGCGGCGCCGGCGACCTGCAGCGCGACGGCGACGGAGATGTTCAGCCGCTGCCTGACGCACGCGGCCAGCAGGCGCAGCATGCCCGCGGCGCGCCCTTTTGTGGCCAGCACGGCTTCGGGGCGGTCGCCGGTCCTGGAAGACAGCCCGTCGTACACCTCGCCCAGCCGCTCCGGCAGAACGCTGACGGAGTTGCGGCTGAGGCCGAAGCACTCGGCGATCAGGTCCGGCGTGAGCTGCGGGTCGCGCGTCCGGACGATCAGCGCGACGCCGTTGTTTTCCATGCGGCGCAGTTCCACGGCCCTGCGCCTGTCGGAACGGTAGGAGACGAGAAACATGGCGACGAGCGCCCCGGCGCTGGCGAGATACAGCGGATGCTTGCCGGCGCGGACGTATTTTTCCTCGTAGTCGCGCGACGGCGCGTCGATGCCGTGTTTCTGCAGCAGATCCCGGTTCCCCACGAGGATGACCCGGTCCTCGACGGTGCCGGAGATGCCCATGCCGTCCTCATAGCTCGGGCGCTCCACATGCGGCAGGAAATCGCTGCGGTTTTTCACGATCTGGCTGAACAGATCGTTCAGCGGCCCGCCCGCCGTGGCGGTGAGCGCCGTCGCGTCGACGATGGCCTCGTCGATCCGCTGGCCCGCGAAGGTCTGGATCCCGCTCAGGATCACCGTCCCGCGGGGGAAAAGATCCTCCGTGCCGAGCATGACGGCGTTCGTCTGGCAGAATTTCTCGACGGCCGGCCACCCGACCGCCATGCCCCCGTATTGCGCGCCGATGCGCCCCATCCGCGCGAGGGGCAGGTTCACGCTGAGCATGTTGGCGAACGGCACGCATACGCAGGCCGAAGCCGCCAGCGCGGTCAGGGCGGTCCCGGCGTTTTTGGTCAGCACGGCCGTCGCGATGCACAGCCCCAGGCTCGCGAGAAATCCCGCGGGCGCCATCATCTGAGAGACGCGGTCGCTCGGGTCCGGCGCGTAGGAATTTCTGAGAAAGCCGCGCAAAAAGGCGGATTTCGACTGATAGGCGATTTTCGGCTCCCCGATCACGCTGTCCTTCGCCAGCAGCAGCGCCGTGTTGTGGTCGTCGAAAAGCTGCACCGCGTATTTCTGCTCCGGCGACGACAGAAAGCGGAAATTCCGCAGGATGCGCTTCGCCATGCTGAGCTTTCCCGCGGTGTTGAGGAACAGCGCCGCCGCCGCGATCGACGAGTACAGAGGCAGATTGCCCGCGGGGCCGGCCGCCAGGTACACGACGTTCTGGCAGACCGCCGCCGTGGCGGCGACGGCGGCCGCGCTGTCGGAGTTCGCCTGGAAGGTGAACAGGCCGCGCAGGCCGTTCCAGAACGCCGGGGCGCAGAACGCGCAGGCGAGCAACAGGAAGAACAGCTCGATGATCGGATAGGTCGGCAGCTCGAAAAAGTTATGTAACCCGCCGGGAACGGAGCCGAAGCATTCCCGCAGGATGCTGAGAACGAGCGTCAGCGCGCCGCAGATCGCGGTGACGGCGAAGCGCAGCAGCAGCTTTCGCACGTTGGAGGAAAGGTCGCTCATCACGGAAGGCGCGTCCGCCGGGCCGGAATAGTCGTCCAACTCGGCTTCGCTTTCCTCCGGCTCCTCCAGGGGGTCGTTGCTCTCTTCGTCGTTGCCGAACAGGCGGAACTTCTTTTTCTTCGGGCGGACGGGCTCCGGTTCGGCCTCCTTCGCGAACACGGCCGACCGGATCTCCGCTTTCCGCCCGCCGCCGGTCTCCTCCGGCGGGGCGGGAGCCGCTTCGGCCTTCTCCCCCGGACTGCCGCTGCCGGCTTCCATCCGGCCGGCGGCCGGAGCCCGGCTGGCGGCCGGAGCCCGGCTGGCAGCTTCCGCCCGCGGGAACGGGATCGGCTCCGGCGCGGAAACCGTGACCGGCGGATAGCTCGCGGCCTCCGCCGCGAGCACGGCGTCGAAGTCGGCGATCTCGATCACCTGCACGGGCAGGCCGCCCGCGCGGTACTGGGGCGCCGGGTGCTCCGCCGGCTCCTTCCGGGGCGGGGCGGGCGGAGTCCCGTCCTTTGCGCGGGGCGGGACGACGGGTTCCCGGATCGGCGGCACGGTGCCCGTGCGGTCATGGCCGGGCGGCGGCGTGTCGCCGCTCCCACGGCCGGACGTTTCGACAAGCGAAATCGGAACGCTTTGCATGTCCGGACGGTCTAAGGAACTGCCCCCGCCGGAGGACCGGCCTTTTCCGGCGGAAACCGACGCAGCCTGCGGGGCTGACGCAGCCTGCGGGGCTGACACAGCCTGCGGGGCTGACACAGCCTGCGGGGTCGATACGACCTGCGGCGCTTCCGCTTTCGGCCCGGGGCCGCCGCGCCCCTCGGCGCCGTTCCGGCCCACGGCGGGTGCCATCGGCGGCTCCACGATGGGCGGGCGGATCTCCGGCTCCATGGCGGGCCCGGGTTCCACGGAGGGCGGCACGGGCGGCATCTCCGGATTGCGGACCGGCGGCTTCGGCGGATACATGGGCGGCTCCGGTCGCCCGCCGGGCCCCGGCCGCGGCGTCTGTTCCGTCCCGCCGGTGTTTTCTTTCCGCGCCGGAGCCGAAGCGGAGCTTTCCCGGCCGGAATCCTGCGGCCCGAGCATCTCCGCCGCGTCGAGGCCGGCGCGGCTCATGATTTTCTCGAGGCGCTCATGGCGCGCCCTGAGGTCTTTTTCTTCCGCGCCGGAGAGGTTGGGACTCTCCGTCAGGATGGTCTGTTCGTATTCCCTCCGGTATTCCTCCAGCGGTTTCAACTGCAGCCCGTAGTAGATGTCGTCGGAAGGGACATCCTCTTTTTTATTTTTCTTCCCGCGGCCGAAGAACCGCCTTTTTTTCTTTTCGGGCGACCTGGGGCCCTCGGGCGCCGGTTCCCCGGCCTCCATGCTGAGCGCCTTCTGCGCCTCGCGGGCGATCTCGTCGGCGCCGAGTGCTCCCCCGCGCCCGGTGCGGCCGGCCGCGGCCGGCTCCGCCGTTTTCTCCGGCGGAGAATGCCCCTGCATGACCTCGGCCTCCGCCAGAATTTCGTCGACAGAATAATCGCTGCGCGGAACATTTTTGTTGTCGTTCATGGCGATCCGCTCCCGTGTTATTTTGTCTTAATGCCTTTCCGCTGCCGCATGACCTCATAACAGATCACGCCGCAGGCAACGGATGCGTTAAGCGAATTTATCTTGCCCAGCATCGGCAGGGATATGACAAAATCCGCTTTTTCACGGAGCAAACGGCCCACGCCGGAGCCTTCCGCCCCGATGATGACGGCCATGGGGCCCGAAAAATCCGTCTGGCACCAGATTTGCCCGCCCATATCCGCCGCATAGATCCAGATTCCGCGCTTTTTGAGTCCGTCGATCGTGGAGGCGAGATTCGCCACGCGCGCAACGGGCACGTATTCGACAGCCCCGGCGCTGGCCTTGCCGACGGCCCAGGTCAGCCCCACGCTGCGCCGCTTCGGAATGATGACGCCGTGGGCGCCCGCACATTCCGCGACGCGCAGCACCGCGCCCAGGTTGTGGGGGTCTTCGAGCCCGTCGGCGATCAGCAGGAACGGCGGCTCTCCCCGCCGCTTCGCCAGCTCGAGGATCTCCTCCACTTCCACATAGGCCTTCGCGGCCGCGACGGCCACGGCGCCCTGATGGGCGGCGCCCGCGCACATGCGGTCGAGCTTTCTCGGGTCGGCCTCCTTGACCGGGATGCCGAGCTGCCGGGCCTTTGCCGCAAGCGCGCCGAGGCTTCCGGACCGCTCCCCCTTCGCAAGGTACAGGCTGTCGATGGGCCTCCCGCTCCCCAGTGCTTCCAGAACGGCGTTCCGGCCGGCGATGATGTCCTCGTCCGGCAGGCGGTTTGTGTCACGGCTGTTTTTTGTTTCGTCCGTCATATCATGAACTCCCCGTAATCGGTTTTTTCTTTTATTATATCACAAAATTCTGCGGTTCAATATGGAGAGGCTTCGGAATTTTCCACGGATCGTCCCGCCGGTCTCCCCGTGACCCGGCCTCACATATATCTTTGAAAGAATATACAGCCCATTTTTCCCGATGGCGGCGGGGTTTATACCGTGCGTATTTGCATTGGTTGACATAAGACCGTGGAATACGTGGGGAATAGCTGTTGAAAACCCTGTTGAAAATGTTGAAAAGCTAGGATGGAAGGATTCGGACGGGCCGATGCGGAATTTATGCATACGATATTATGTCAACGCGTTTTGCCGGGGACCTGAAAACGCTCTGTATTCGCGCGGCTTGAGACGGCGCGCGCCCCGTGGTATAATCGGGAGAAGAAGGGGGAGGGGCGTCTTGGACTTCGAGGCACTTGCGCCGACGCTGTTCTGCGGGCAGTGCTTCCGGTGGAGAAAACTGCCGGACGGCTCCTACGAGGGGATCGCGGGGGACCGGTACGCGCACATCACGCGCGAAAGCCTGCCGGAGCTGCTGAAAGACGGTTTCTGGGCGGACTATTTCGACACCGGCCTCGATTACGGGGCGGTCCGCAGGGATTTCTGCCGGCTGGACCCGGTCTTGGCGCGGGCGGTGCGGTTCGCCCCGGAGATCCGGATCCTGAAGCAGGACCCGTGGGAGGCGCTGTGCACGTTTCTGCTCTCCCAGTGCAACAACATCGGGCGCATCCGCGGCATGGTGGAGCGCCTGTGCGCCTCGTACGGCGCGGTGCCCGGCGGCGGCGCGCTTCCGGAAGCTGTCTCCGACCCTCCCGGGTGCACGGCACCTTTCTCGCCTCCGGCGGCAAAGATGCCGGCTTTCTCAGACCCCGATCCTTGTTACCCGATCCGGGCACGCTCTCTCCGGGATTCCGCAAATAGGAGCGGCGGGGATCGGGAGCGGACCCTGTCCGCCGCCTTCCCCGGGCCGGAGAAGCTGGCCGGCGCGCGGGAAGAGGACCTGCGCGCGCTGGGGTTCGGCTACCGGGCGCCGTACGTCGTCGACGCGGCGCGGCGGGTGGCGTCGGGCGAAGTCGATTTCGGCCGGCTCCACACCCTCCCGCTGGACGCGGCGCGCGAGGAGCTGTGCCGCATCCGGGGCGTGGGACCGAAGGTCGCGGACTGCACGCTGCTGTACGGGCTGCACCGGCTGGAGGCGTTTCCGCTGGACGTATGGACGAAGCGGGCCATGCACAGGTTGTTCCCCGGCAGAAAGACGGCCTGGTTCGGGCCGTACGCGGGCATCGCGCAGCAGTATCTGTTCCATTACAGCCGGTGCCATCCGGAGCTTTTCCGGGAATCCTCCGGAATTTGACGATCTTCCGGCAAGTGTCTTTATCTTTTCCCCGAGTTGCAGTATAATAATGTCAAAATGAAACGCTGGGAGTGAGCAACATGTCTTTGGTCAATACAAAGGAAATGTTCAAAAAGGCTTATGCCGGGGGCTATGCGATCGGTGCGTTCAACGTCAACAACATGGAGATCGTCCAGGGCATCACCGAGGCGGCCGCGGAGCTGAAAGCCCCCGTGATCCTGCAGGCTTCGTCTGGCGCGCGCAAGTACGCCACGCACACCTATCTGGTCAAGCTGGTCGAGGCCGCGGTGATCGAACACCCCGAGATCCCCATGGTCCTGCACCTGGACCACGGCCCCTCCTACGAGGTGTGCAAGGACTGCATCGACGGCGGCTTCACCTCCGTGATGTTCGACGGCTCCGCCAAACCGTATGAAGAGAACGTGGAAGAGACCCGCAAGGTCGTGGAATACGCGCACAAATACAACGTCTGCGTCGAGGCCGAGCTCGGCAAGCTGGCGGGCATCGAGGACGCCGTGAACGTGGACAACGACAAGGCCCAGTTCACCGATCCGGACGAGGTCAAGGATTTCGTCACCCGCACGGGCGTCGATTCCCTCGCCATCGCCATCGGCACAAGCCACGGCGCGTACAAGTTCAAGCCCGGCCAGAAGCCGCAGCTCCGCTTCGACATTCTGCAGGAGGTCTCCGACCGCCTGCCCGGCTTCCCCATCGTTCTGCACGGCGCTTCCTCCGTCCCGCAGGAATTCGTCAGGATCGTCAACCAGTACGGCGGCAAGATGCCGGACGCGATCGGCATTCCGGAAGAGATGCTCCGCAAGGCGGCCACCATGGCGGTCTGCAAGATCAACGTCGATTCCGACCTGCGCC
>DAINSB010000089.1:0-9964 GCA_036741535.1 Caproicibacter sp.
GAGAGCGTCCATTTGCTCGTCGCGTTCTCCACGGTGAGGTCCGCGTTCGACGCCACGGACCCGATCTTCAGCTTGTAATTTTCGATGGCGTTCTGCACGCCCGCCTCATATGCGACCGCCACCCTCGAAACCTGCTGCTCCACGCCGGTCTTGGTGTTGTTGTAGAACAGGCCGCAGAGGGCCACCGAAGTGCAGATGCTGATCGCCGCGGTCAGGCCGAGCGTGCTGACGAGCAGCTTTTTCCGGATCGTCGATTTCCCTGCGGGTCTTCCGCTTTTTTTCGGGGCTGCGCCGGCGGGCCGTCCGAATCGTCTGAGGATTGCGCGTCCGGCCTTCTTTCCAGTGTGCCGTCTGTTGAAAATCATTGTTTCAATTTCCCTTCCAATACCATTACAGCGTCCAATGCTGCGTAAACTCCGACGATCAAATTTTTCCGGCCAGAATCCCCGCGATCTCCCCAAGCGGGGCCTGCCGCGCGACCGCGCCGATCTCGAAAGCAACCATCGGCATGCCGTAGACCACGCAGGAAGCCCGGTCCTGCCCGATGGTGAAAGCGCCCGCTTTCCGCATCCTGAGCAGCCCCTCGGCCCCGTCCTTCCCCATCCCGGTCAGGATCACCCCGATGGCGTCGGTCCCCGCCGTCTGCGCCACGGAGTCGAACAGCACGCCGACGGAAGGACAGTGCCCGTTGACCTTTTCCCCTTCCCTGCAGATGACGTAATAGCCCTTCTTGTCCTTCCTCAGGCGCATCTGCCTGCCTCCCGGCGCGACCAGGGCGGTGCCTTTTTCCACGCGGGCCCCGTCCGTCGCCTCGGACACCGCGAGCCGCGAGATGCGGTCGAGGCGCTCCGCATACATCCGGGTGAATTCCGCGGGCATATGCTGGACGATCACTATGCCGGGCATCTCCGCCGGCAGGTGCGCCATGATCTCCGCCGTGGCCTCGGTCCCGCCGGTGGAAGCGCCGATCGCGACGACGTGGAAGCGCCCGGCGTCTCCCGGCAGCCGGACGGACGGGGCCGCCTGTCCGCCGCTCCCCTCCCGCTTTTTCGCCCGGCCGAGCGACGCCTGCACGGCGAATTTGATCTTGACGCACATTTCGTTCCCGAAAGCCTGCACGCTCCCCCGCTCGGATAGATTCGGCACCCGCACGGAATCAAAACAGGCCGCTTCCGATTTTTCTATCTCTTCCCCGACGACGGCGATCACGGGCACCGAAGCGGCCCGCTGCAGCTGCGCGCAGTAGGCCGCGAGGTCGCCCGCCGTTTCCGAAATCCCGTTCAGGACCACGACATCCGGCGAAAGCTCTTTGATTTTCTGTTTCGCGCTCTCCCCTTTTTCCGCCGATCCCACGATTTTCATACTTGGATCCGACCCGACGGTCTGGCGCAACGCTGTCTGAAAGGGAACAGAATCATCGACGATAAGAATTTTGATCATGTGAGATTGCATGACGGCTCCTGCTTATCCTTTCTGAAAAATTGAAGGAGCGACGTAGTTCAGCCGGGTCCCTTCGCGCCGGATGGTCTCGGAGTGGCCGACGAACAGATAGCCGCCGGACTTCAGCGCGTCGCAGAATTTCGCGACCAGGCGGTCTTTGGTCTCCTGGTTGAAATAGATCATGACGTTCCGGCAGAAGATGAGGTCGAAGGGCTCCCGGAACGGAAACGGGTCCATCAGGTTGAGCCTTCTGAAAATGACCTCGCGTTTGATCTCGTCGCTCAGCAGGCAGTTTTCCTCCGTGCGGCGGAACCATCTGCGCTGCCACTGGGGCGGCAGATTTTTCAGCGATTCCGGCGGATAGACGCCCTGTTTCGCCCCCTTGAGCACACGGGTGGAAATATCGGTCGCAAGGGTGCGGTAGTCCCACCCCGGGCACGGCCCGAAATAATCCTTCATCACCATGACGGCGGTGTAGGCCTCTTCGCCCGTGGAACAGCCCGCGCTCCAGATGCGCAGGTCCTTTCTGCGGTTGGTTTTCTCCTGCTGCGGCAGGAATTTTTCGCGCATGAACTCGAAGTGGTCCGGCTCCCGCATGAAATACGTGTGGTTGGTCGTCAGCTTGTTCACGATCACGTCCCGCTCGGGACCGCCCTCCCGGCGGAGCAGGTCGAAATATTCCGAAAAAGTGGAAAGTTTTTTCTCGGCGAGCACGGAATACATCCTGGATTCGATCAGCAGCCGCTTCCGGCTCAGGTCGATCCCGTAATTCGATTGGATGAAGGACACCAGCTGCCGGAATTCTTCGTCGGTCAGATGGATCATAAAATCTCCGCTGTTGTAGAATGATTTATCCAAGGCGCCGCCGGTCAGTTGTCGTTGTAGAGGTTCTGCACATTCAGAATCAGACTGATGCTTCCGTCGCCGAGGATCGCGCATCCGTCGATACCCGACTTGCGCACGCGGAACTGGTTCAGATAGGAGGGCAGGGACTTCACCACGACCTGCTGCTCCCCGAGCAGCGCATCGGCGAAAATGCAGAACGCGCTGTCATGCGTGCCGACCAGGATGACGATGCCGGCGGAAATATCCGTGATCTTCGTCGGGATGTTGTACGTTTTATACAGACGAACCAGCGGGTAATATTTGTCGCGGATCATGATGATCTCGCGCATGTCCGTGTCGTACATGATGTGCTCGCTGCTGGATTTGAAGGACTGCCGGATGTTCTTGATCGGGATGGTGAACATGGTGTCCCCCACGGAGATCTTCATGCCGTTGATGATCGCCAGCGTCAGCGGGATCTTGAAAACGACCGTCATCCCCTTGCCGGGGGTGCTGTCGATCGTGACCTCGCCGCCGATCTTCTCCACGTTCTCGCGCACCACGTCCATGCCCACGCCGCGGCCGGAATACTCCGTCACGACGTCGTTGGTCGAAAAGCCCGGCATCAGGATAAACTGGTACACTTCCTGGTCGGTGTATTCCTTCTCCGGCTTGGTGAGCATCCCCTTCTGGGAAGCCTTCTCAAGCACCGCCGCCCGGTCGAGGCCGCCGCCGTCGTCCGAGACGCTGATGAGGATGTCGCCGCCGGTGTTCTGCGCGGTCAGCGTGATGGTGCCTTCTTCCGGCTTGCCGGCCGCGAGCCGCTGTTCCTTCGATTCCAGGCCGTGGTCCATGCAGTTGCGCACCAGGTGCATGATCGGATCGGAGATGCTGTCGACGATCGTCTTGTCGACTTCCGTCTCCTCGCCCACGAGGACCAGCTTCGCTTTTTTCTCCAGCTTTTTGCTCATGTCGCGGACGATGCGGTTCATCTTCTGGAACACGGTGGAGATCGGCACCATGCGGATGGACATGACGATCTCCTGCAGCTCGTCCGTCAGCTTGCGCAGCTGGCGCGAAGCCTTGGTGAAGTTGTTGTCGAGGCCGGCCTGCTGCAGCGCCGGGTTGGAGGTGACCATGGACTCGGTGATGACGATCTCGCCCATCAGGTCCATCAGACCGTCGAGCTTGGAAAGGTTGACGTTGATCAGGCTCTGCTTGACCGGCGCATGTACGACCGCCGCCTTCGGCTGGGGCGCGCCCGGGGCCGGCGCCTGGGCCGGTTTGTTCCCCTCGGAGGGGGACGAGATCTCGCTGTAGTCCTTGGTGTAGGTGAAGTGCTCGATCACGGGAAGGGCCTTGGCCAGATCCTCCTGGCCGGCGAAGAACACATAGAAGCCCTCGCGGATCACGAAATTCGCCGTGTCCGGATTGGTCTCGATGTCTTTCGGCTGAAACTCAAAGTCGGAGCAGACATCCTGAAGGTCGTTCACGAGCATGAACGCGCGCAGATTCGCCATCTGGGACTCCTCGTCGAAATAGACGCGCACCGCGAACTGATAGCCCTTCACGGCCTCCTCCCGCACCAGGTCCTTCTGCACGCCCTCCGCCGGGGGGGCGTTTTCCCGGGCGGGCGCGGCGCCTCCCGCGGAGTCCCCGGAGGCCTGCGTCCCGCCTGAAATCTTTTTGAGAAAATCGTTAATTTCCTGCTCGAAACTGCCGATATCTGTTGTGAGCGGCTGGCCCGCGCGGACCTTTTCCACCTCCGCCTTCAGAAAATCGCCGGAGCGGAACATCAGGTCGATCAGCGGCTCGATGTACTCCTGGCCGATGCCTTTCTCGCGGACGTAGGAAAACAGGTCTTCCATTTTATGCGCCACAACCGTCAGGCTGTTGAACTGCATCATGGCCGAAGAGCCTTTGATGGTGTGCATGATGCGGAAAATCTCGTTGATGCTCTCCTGGTCGAAATTCTTGTTGCTTTCGCAGGCCAGCAGGATGTCGTCGAGATGTTCCAGCAGGTCGTCGGTTTCAAACAGGAACACGTCAAGCATGGATTCGGTTCCGTTGTCCATCGTTTTCACTCCCAATAATTTAAAATCCATTCCACGTTGCGCTGCGGCATGTTATAATTACCCTTAACCAGTCTATCGGCCAGAAGGACGGGTTCGTTAGCAAATTCGCCGATCCCGGGCAATTTTTATGAAAGAAGTGGTTCGTTTGCCGGACAATCTCCGCATCCCCGCGCCCGTAACCCCCAACGAGAGCGTCAGCCGTCCCAGCCGCACGGCGGAGCCGCCGCAGATTCTGCCCACCGAACCGAACCGGGTCCCGGGCAACGGAAACCAGACGGAAAACCCGGGATACCAGAACGGGGAACTTCTGCTGAACCGGAGCTCCGTCTTCGGCCAGTTCGTCGAGCAGCTGCGCCTGACGCCCGACCTTGCGAAGTCGCTGCAGGAGCTTCTGCTGAACGCCGTGGCGGGGAAGACCTCCGTCGCGGCCCGGCTGCCCGCCGGCGCCCCGCTGCGGTCGCTGCTCGAAAGCATCCCCGCGGAACCCGGGCAGGCGGCGGAAAGCCTCCGGTTCCAGCAGGAGAACGCCACCCAGTTCGGCGGGCCGCTGTTCCGCCTGCTCGGCCAGATTTCGTCGCAGAGCTCGAACGCGGGATTCGCCCTGCGGCTGGCCGATTTTCTGAAAGCTTTCAGCGGATATTTCAGCCGGGAGAGCACCACCCTGTCCATCCTGGCGAATCTCGAACAGATCCACGACGAGATCCCCCTCCCCTACGCGAAAAAGCTGCAGGAGGCCGCGCGGCCCTTCGTCGAACAGGCGGAAGGCGGCGGACGGAACGGGGCGGTCAGCGACAGACAGACGGAGGCAAACCTGGAGGCCCTGAAAAAGGAAGTCATCCCCTTCCTCGCCGAATACACCTCGAAGACCAACGACTACGGCAAGACGCGGGACGATGTCTCCATGCTGCTGCACAACGCGTCCATCCTGAACGTAAGCACGAGGAGAAACCTGGAAGACAGCTTCGGCCAGCTTTTCCGCTACTGCAAGTACAACCTCAACCTGCCGGACGCGACCGTGGACCTCATGAGCTCCCTGTTCGGGGAGGAGATCGCCGCCCGGCGCAGCGGAAAAGACGACGCGTTCTATTCCGCCCTCGCAAAGCTCCTCTCCTCCGCCGGTGGCGCCTCCCCGGGCGCCGACCGCGCGGTCCTGCACGACATCACGCGGTCCATCCTGCTCGACAACAGCGTCTACATGCCCTTCCAGCATCTCTTCCTGCCCGTGGACATCGACGGCAGATTCCTGTTCGCCCAGATGTGGATCGAAAAAAAGGAGGAAAGCGAAACCGCAGCGCGCGGCGGGGGGGATGCGAAACCGCAGCCGGCCTCCCTCTACCTGACCTTTGAGATCCAGGACCTGGGATACTTCGAGGCTTCCGTGCGTCTGCTCGACCGGCGGGTGGACCTGAGCCTCGGCTACCCGCCGGCCCTCGACCGCTTCCGGGGGGACATCCGCGCCGAGCTTTCCTCCATTCTGGAACAAAACGGCCTGAACGCGGAAAAGGTGCGGGTCTCGCCCTGCACCGAGCGGAAAGTCCCCCGGCTGGTCCGGGAAAAGATCGAGGAGAGGAGGAACTCCGTCAATGTCTCAGTTTGAAAAGCTGCAGAAGGCGGCGGCCCTGAAATACGCGAGCGACGCGCCGGAAAGCGCGCCCGTCGTCGTCGCGTCCGGCATGGGCGACGCCGCGCGGAGGATTGTGGACATCGCGGAAAAAAACGGCGTGCCCGTCTTCCGCGACAACTCGCTCGCGACGCTGCTTTCCCAGATGCGGGCGGGAACGGAGATCCCGCCCGAGCTGTACCGCGCCGTGGTGGACATCTACGTCTATTTCCTCGGCTACACCGCCGACGGAAACGGCAACGTGACGCGGAAACAGCCGCCCCCGCCCCCCGCCGAAGAGGAACAGGAGGCGGAAGGCGGCCCCGAAAGTCCCGAAAACGGCCCCGAGACCGGGCCCGGCCCCGGCGAAGAGACGCCGCCCGCGGATTTTTTGGAATTCCCGGTCCCGCCGCGCTAACTTTTCAGGCGACGGAGCCGATATAGATTACAGAGCATCAAGATTTGAGACCGCCGGCCCCGGCCGGCGGGCGGGTTGGCGCGCTTGTTCGCCGCGAGCCGCCCGGTCCCGTAAAATTCGCGGCTGGAAAGGTGAAAATCCATGAAAAAAAATAAAGCGGACCTGAAAACAGGATTTTCGAGCGCGGAAACGGTCGCCGCGGAAAAGTACCTGACTTTTCTGATCGACGGCCAGCTGTATACCGTCCCGACTTCCCAGGTGGTCGAGATCATCCGGATGCAGCCCATCACGTTCCTGCCGAATCTGCCGAAGTACGTCAAGGGCGTCATCAACCTGCGCGGCAAAGTGGTGCCGGTCATCGACATGCGGCTGCGCTTTCGGAAAGAGGAAATCGAGTACGGCGCACGCACCAGCATCGTGATCGTGGAGCACGGGGAAATGACGGTCGGCCTGATCGTCGATTTTGTAAAAGACGTGAGAGACATCGCGAAGGATCAGATCAACACGGCTCCGAAATCGAAGAAAGCCCCCGGAAAGGGGTTCGTATGCGCCATCGCCACGCTGGAAAACGATTCCGCCATGGTGCTGGATGTCGAAAAGGTCCTGACGCATTCCCAGTCCGCCGAGGACGAAAAGACGGAAGCGCCCGAATCGCCCGACGCCGGCCAGGCGGCCGCACAATAGACCCGTCCGCCGGTTTTTACGCGGTTTGCTAGGAGGTCCCTGCGATGCTTCCAATCCCGAAAGAATACCTCAATTCCCTGTGCGAAGTGAAGTCGATGGGAAACTTCCCCATCCTGCTCGGGTATGTCAGCGACATCACGGACGACGGCGTCAAGATCTCGCGCAAGGACGACCGCCTGCCGGTGATCCACTGCAACTCCACGGTCAAGGCGAACATCTACAACCGCGATCTGGGCTTTCGCGTCGTCATCGGGAAAGTCTATCTTTCAACGGAGGAATTCCTCCGGCTCTCCGACGTTCAGAACGCATCCGAGTACGAAAAGCGCGGATTCTACCGGGTGAAGATCAATCTGGAAACACAGGCCCGGCTGGTCCCGGAAAAGTGGCAGGGCGGGCGGCAGCTCGCGCAGGAGCCTTTCAAAATCCGGATTCACGACATCAGCCTGAGCGGCCTGTTCTTCGTCAGCGGAAAGACCCTGCACGTCGGCGACAAGCTGGAGATTGCGCTCCATCTCTACGGGGAGGCCGTGCCTTTGCTGTGCACGATCCACAGAACCCGCCCCGTGGAGATGGGCACCGCGGACGGCTACGGCTGCGGTTTTGAAGACAACAGCGGGAAAAAATTCGACCTGCTGTGCAGGCTTCTTTTCCAGTACCAGCGCGAACAGATTCACAACATGAGGGAACAGCAGGAGCCGTGACCGGCCGCGGCGCGCGCCCGCGGGGCTTTCAGCCCGGACCGGAAAACTTAATGCTGAGGTGATAACATGCAAAATACAGTGGTGAATTCCACAACCGAAGAGCAGACGGAGAAACAAGCCGCCGAGGAAAAATTTCTGACCTTTCTGACCGACGGGGAGCTGTTCGGCATCCCCATCTCCGATGTCGTGCAGATCATCGGCATGCAGGAGATTACCCCCCTGCCGGATTTCCCGGATTACGCAAAGGGCGTCATCAATCTCAGGGGAAACATCATTCCCGTCGTGGACATGCGCATCCGGCTGAAAAAGGCGGCGGCGCCCTACGACGGCAACACCTGCATCATCGTCACGAGCATCGGCGAGACGTACATGGGGTTCATCGTGGATTCGGTCGACGAGGTGGCGAACATCAGCGTGGACGACATCTCTCCCGCGCCGGTCGTCTCCAGCCGCATCTCGAACCGGTATCTGACGGGGATCGGGCAGATCGATAAAAAGGTCGTCCTGCTTCTGGATCTCTCCAAGATCCTGACGGAAAGCGAATTTCAGCAGGTCACGCAGACGGCCGAGCAGGCCGGCGCGGAAGAGACGCCGTCCGACCCTGCGGAAGAAAAAAAAGACGACAAAAAGGAGTAATCAAGTTATGAAGTCGACACGGAAAACAACGATTCGTGCGCGCATCATGAGACTGGTGATCATCGGCCTCGTCATCATGGCCGTCCCGGTCATCGCCGTTCTGGCGGCGCTCGCGTCGGACAAGGACGCGGCTCATTTCGTGCAGGTCCTGCATTCGATGACGCCGGTCCTGATCGTGTATCTCATAGCGGTGTTCATCTGCGCGATCCTGGCGGCCGTCAAAACGTCAGGACGGATCTCCCATTCCACCAAGCAGATCGTCGACGCGCTTGAGAACCTGTCGAAGGGGACCATCGATGTCCACGTGGACGACGTTTCCAACGACGAGCTCGGCACGGCGATGGAATCCCTTAACCATTTCACGGACAAACTGGGCGGCGCCGTCAAGGAGATCATCTCCTGTCTGGATAATCTGGCGGACGGCAACCTGGCCGTGAAAACGGATTTCACCTGGGTGGGCGACTGGCACGAGATCAACATCGCCCTTGAAAAGATCATCGGCGCGCTGAACGGCATCTTTTCAAACGTGCGCAACGCGTCCGACCAGGCGTCCAGCAGCTCCGAGCAGGTGGCCAGCGCCTCCCAGGCGCTGGCACAGGGCGCGACCGAACAGGCGAGCGCCATCGAGCAGCTCTCCGCCACGATCTCGGAGATTTCGGAGCACGTGCGCAAGAACGCCGCAAGCGCCACCGCGGCCGACGGCGCCTCCACAAAAGCCGCCGGCATGCTGGCGGAAGCCGACAAGAGCATGCAGCAGATGATGGCGGCCATGGAGGCGATCAACCAGTCCTCCCAGAAGATCAGCAACATCATCAAGACGATCGACGACATTTCCTTCCAGACCAACATCCTCGCGCTGAACGCAGCGGTCGAAGCCGCCCGTGCGGGCGCCGCCGGCAAGGGCTTCGCGGTCGTCGCGGACGAGGTGAGGAACCTGGCGAGCAAGAGCGCCGAGGCCGCGAAGGACACGACCACGCTGATCGAGGATTCCATCAAGGCCGTCGAGTCGGGCACCTCCGTCGCGAAAGTGACGCAGCAGACGCTGCTGGAGGTCAAGGCCTCTTCGTCGGACGCTTCCAAACTGGTGAACGAGATCGCCGCGGCCTCCAACCGGCAGGCCACCTCCATCGGGCAGATCACGCAGGGGGTGCAGCAGATCTCCACCGTCGTCCAGACCAATTCCGCCACGGCGGAGCAAAGCGCCGCCGCAAGCGAAGAGCTGGCGTCGCAGGCAAAGAGCCTCAAGCACCTGCTGTCCAATCTGAAACTTGCCGAACGGAAACAGCCCGCAGGCCGTGCAGCGGTCCGGCCCGCTGCGCCGGCGGCTTCCGCTGCGCCCGTTGCGCCCGCCGGCCCGGTGAACTCCGTGAAAGAGACGCCGCCCGCACAGAAGCCCGCCCCCGCCGGGAAACCTTCCGCCGCTTTCGCGGTGAAAGCCGCGGGAACGGACGACAAGTACGTCTGAACCGGCCCGAACCGCTCTGCAGTCGACCCACACCGCGCGGGAAATTCCCGCGCGGTGTTTTTTCCCGTACGCTAAAGTTTTGGAGATACGGTCCGATATATAACATAGCAGCACCAGAGA
>DAINSB010000090.1:0-9933 GCA_036741535.1 Caproicibacter sp.
CCCGCCGATGCCGGGCTTCGCGCCCTGGCCGATCTTGATCTCGATCGCCGCGCCCGCTTCGAGATACCCTTTATGTACCCCGAACCGCCCGGACGCGACCTGCACGATGGTGTTCTTTCCGTATTTGTAGAAGTCCTCGTGCAGGCCGCCCTCGCCGGTGTTGTAGTAGGTGCCGAGCTCCTGCGCGGCGCGCGCGAGGCTCTCGTGCGCGTTGTAGCTGATGGCGCCGTAGCTCATCGCGGAGAACAGGATGGGCACCTCCAACTCAAGCTGCGGCGGCAGGTTGTCGGTTTTGATCTTCCCGTCCGCGTCCCGTTCGATGCGGTCGGGCTTCTTGCCGAGGAAGGTCCTGGTCTCCATCGGCTCGCGCAGCGGGTCGATGGAGGGGTTCGTCACCTGCGAGGCGTTGAGCAGCATCTTGTCCCAGTAGATCGGGTAGGGCTTCGGGTTGCCCATCGAAGAGAGCAGCATGCCGCCGGTTTCCGCTTGGCGGTAGATCTCGTCGATCGTCTCGTTCGTCCACTGGGCGTTGACCCTGTAGGTGTCGTTGTTTTTGACGATCTTGAGCGCGCGCGTCGGGCAGAGCGAGACGCAGCGGTGGCAGTTGACGCATTTCGATTCGTCGCTCTTCATCTTGCCGGTCTCGGGGTCGAAGGAGTGGACCTCGTTGGCGCACTGGCGCTCGCAGACGCGGCAGGCGATGCAGCGGTTGGGGTCGCGCACGACCTCGTATTCCGGAACATGATAGTTGATGCCCATTAGATCTTCACCCCCTCGTTCAGCGTGACGACGACCGGCTGGCCGCCGCGCGGCGACCACAGGCGGTCGAGGTCCGGCGCGATGGTGCGGATGGCGCACTCTTCGCTCGCGACGTACACGGTGTTTCCCTTTTCGCCCACGACCATGCTGCGCAGCTTGAGCCGGTCGTTCAAGGCCATCATGCCGCCGGTGTAGCCGAGCAGAATGGAAAACGGCCCCGTGATCAGCAGGCTCGAGAACATATTGCGCAGATAGGTATAGTAGGCCCGCTTTTCCGGCGGCAGGTAGGCGAGTTCGCTCCAGAACGGCGCGGCGATCACGTCGGCCGTCTCTTTCAGGCTCAAGCCCTGCCTGCGGTTGAGATAATCGATGATGTAGGTGATCACCTCGGTGTCGGTCAGCAGCGTGCAGCTGTAGCCGAACATCTCGATGAAGCGCCGGTTCGCGTCGTAGGAGGAGATCTCCCCGTTATGTACCACGGAATAATCGAGCAGCGCGAACGGATGCGCGCCGCCCCACCAGCCCGGCGTGTTCGTCGGGTAGCGGCCGTGCGCCGTCCAGCAGTAGCCCTCGTATTCCTCGAGGCGGTAGAAGCGCCCCACGTCCTCCGGGAAACCCACGGCCTTGAACACGCCCATGTTTTTGCCGCTGCTGAACACGTAGGCCCCGCGCACCTCCGTGTTGACCTTCATCACGAAGCGCACGACGAATTCCCGCTCGTCCAGGCCCGTCTCGTCGAGCAGGCTCTCGTACGGCAGGCCGAAATAGCGCCAGATGGCGGGCTCGTCGGTGATCTCGGGGATGCGCCGGGTCGGGATGCGCTCGGCGACGGACACGTCGAAGCTGGATTTGATGATCGTCTCGCACTCGTCCTTCGCGCGCGGGCTGTCGTAAAAGACGTGGAGCGCGTAAAGGTCCTTCTGCTTCGGGTAGATGCCGTAGGCGGCAAAGCCCCCGCCGAGGCCGTTGGAGCGGTCGTGCATGGGGGCGACGGAGCGGATGATGTCCTCGCCGCTGCGCTTTGTTCCGTCGCGCGAAAAGATGCCCGAGATGGCGCACCCGGAAGGGATTCTCGTTTCTCCCTCGTATTGCATAAAAAAACAGGCCTCCTGCATCGGCAACGTTCCCGCAAAGCTCCGGCGGCGGACCGAAACCCGGCTTCCGGGCCCTGCGGAACGGTTATTTTTTAAACGGAATCAATTTGATCCTGTTATTTATTAACGTTTTTTTATGATAGAATGTTTATCAAGTAAAGTCAATACTTTTGGATGATTTTATCGGCCGAGTTGCAGAAACTGTCAAAACAGATGGAAAAGAATGAAAATACAGACAAAATCTGCAACGAAATCAGGAAGGTATTGCAACAATTTTTAGCTATTGACTTTTTCCGCGCGGGGCCATATAATAGAGGTCATACAGCAAGGGTGCTGTAAGGCAGAGGGATGCCTTACGGCGCTTTATTTTTATATAGGGAGTGGATTTTCAGATGAACAGTGTCCCCGAGTTGTTCGGCAGCCTGGTCTTCAACGACACCGTGATGAAAGAGCGCCTTCCGAAGGCGACCTACAAGGCGCTGAAAGAGACCAGAGAACGCGGCAAGGCGCTCGACCCGAAGGTGGCCGACGTTGTGGCGAACACCATGAAGGAATGGGCCCTCGAGAAGGGCGCGACCCATTTCACCCACTGGTTCCAGCCCATGACCGGCATCACCGCGGAAAAGCACGACAGCTTCATCACGCCCGTCGGCAGCGGCAAAGTGCTGATGGAATTCTCCGGCAAGGAGCTGATCAAGGGCGAGCCGGACGCCTCGAGCTTCCCCTCGGGCGGGCTGCGCGCCACGTTCGAGGCCCGCGGCTACACCGCCTGGGACCCCACGAGCGACGCCTTTATCAAAGGAAAGGCGCTGTGCATCCCCACGGCGTTCTGCTCCTACGGCGGCGAGGCGCTCGACAAGAAGACCCCGCTGCTCCGCTCGATGGACGCCATCAGCCGCCAGGCGCTGCGCATCCTGCGCCTGTTCGGCAACACGCAGGCCAAGCGCGTCATCACCACGGTGGGCCCGGAGCAGGAGTATTTCCTGATCGACAAGAAGCTGTACGAGCAGCGCAAGGACCTGGTCTACACCGGCCGCACCCTGTTCGGCGCGAAGCCGCCGAAGGGGCAGGAGATGGAGGACCACTACTTCGGCGTCATCAAACCGCGCGTGGCCGCCTTCATGGAAGACCTGAACGAAGTGCTCTGGAAGCTCGGCATTCTCGCGAAGACCGAACACAACGAGGTCGCCCCCTCCCAGCACGAGCTGGCCCCGATCTTCACCACGAGCAACGTGGCGACGGACCACAACCAGCTCGTCATGGAGATGATGAAAAAGGTCGCGACCAAGCACGGCCTGACCTGCCTGCTGCATGAAAAGCCGTTCGAGGGCATCAACGGCAGCGGCAAACACAACAACTGGAGCATGTCGACCGACACGGGCGAGAATCTGTTGGAGCCCGGCGATTCCCCGCGCCAGAACGCGCAGTTCCTGCTGTTCCTCGCGGCGGTCATCAAGGCGGTCGACGAGCATTCCGACCTGCTGCGCATCTCCGTCGCAGGCGCCGGCAACGACCACCGCCTCGGCGCGAACGAGGCGCCGCCGGCCATCGTCTCCATGTTCGTCGGCGACGAGCTTTCCGCCATCCTCGATTCCATCGAGAGCGGCAAACCGTACATTCAGAAGGACAAGGTCTTCATGGAGATCGGCAGCGACATCCTGCCGCGCTTCCCGAAGGACACGACCGACCGCAACCGCACGTCTCCGTTCGCCTTCACGGGCAACAAATTCGAATTCCGCATGGTCGGCTCCACGGAGTCTCTCGCCTGCCCGAACATGATGCTGAACACCATCGTCGCCGACGAACTTTCCCAGTTCGCCGACACGCTCGAGAAGGCCGACGACTTCAAGGCCGCCCTCAACAAGATCGTCAAGGACACCATCCACGACCACGGCCGCATCATCTTCAACGGCAACAACTACGCGCCGGGCTGGGTCGACGAGGCCGAAAAACGCGGCCTGCTGAACCTGCGCAGCACGGTGGACGCGCTGCCGTACTACATCAAGGAAGACAACATCCGCCTGTTCGAGAGGCACGGCGTCCTTTCCAGCGTGGAGATCCACGCGCGCTACGAGATCGAGCTTGAGAATTACTACAAGCAGATCAACATCGAGGCGCTCACCATGCTCGACATGATCAGCCGGGATATTCTGCCGGCGGCCGCCGCCTACGAGAAGGAGCTGGCCAAAACCGTGCAGCTCAAGAAACAGGTCGGCGTGGACTCCGGGTTCGAGATCGACGTTCTGAAAAAGCTTTCCGCGGTTTCCGCCGAGCTGTATGAGGCGCACGGCCGGCTGGAAAAGGCCGTCGCCGATGCTCCCCAGTCCGAGGATGTCCTCACGGTCGCGAAGTATTACCGCAATACGGTCTTTGCCCTCATGGAGGAGACCCGCAAGCCCGCCGACCGGATCGAAACGCTGGTCGGCTCCAAATACTGGCCGTACCCGACTTACGGCAAGCTGCTGTTCAGCGTGGTCTGATCCACACCCCCGCGGGCGCCGCGGCGGCTTTCCGCCGCGCGCCGCCGCGGAAGAACGGACGTACAAGAGTTACTGCATTTCCCTATATAATACATAATACGGAAAAAACGGGATGCCTTGCCGGCATTCCGTTTTTTCCGTCCCGCCGCCGCGCGCCGCCCGCGATTTGATTTTGGGCGCATGCGGTGGTAAAATAAATCCGCGCCTTACGGGACGATCCGCACTTTGTCGGCGGTGATGTCGCGCAGCGTGGCGCAGCCGGTCATCTTCATGGTTTCCTTCAGCTCGGCAAGGATTTTTTTGGTGTAAAGGGAGACGCCTTCCTTCCCGCCGCCGCATGCGGCGGTGACGTACGGCCTGCCGATCAGCACGGCGTCGGCGCCGAGGGCCAGGGCTTTGAAGACGTCCACGCCCGTGCGGAAGCCGCCGTCCACGAAGATCTTGATCCTGCCGCGCACGACGGAGCTGATCTCCGGCAGGACTTCAATGGTGGCGGGCGTCTGGTCGATCACGCGGCCGCCGTGGTTCGAGACCACGATGCCGTAGGCCCCGCACTCGACGGCCCTGCATGCCGCGGCCCGGGTCATGATGCCCTTGAGCAGGAAGGGGCGTTCCGCCCAGGCGGCGATCTTCGCCAGCTCCGCCGCGGTTTTCGCGTGCACGGTCTTGCCGGCGGCCGCCAGCAGGGGGAGCCCGGCGGCGTCGATGTCCATGGCCACGGCCATTGCTCCGGCTTCCTTCACGAGGTCCAGTTTCCGGCGCAGCACGTCGCCCTCCCACGGCTTTACGGTCGGTACCGCGACGCCGCCAGCGGCTTTCACGGCCTCCAGCGGGTCCGTCAGGAAGTTGTCGGGCGCACCGTCGCCGGTGAAGGCGGCGCATCCGGCCTCGATGCAGCCGGGCACGAGGGCCTGCGCGTAGGTACGCTCGTTCAGCAGGCCGTTGTAATTGTTCGACAGGCCGCTGATCGGCGCGGCGAAGACCGGGCCCGCGAAAGTGCGGCCGAAGAGCTCCGTAGAGGTATCCTGCCCGCGGTCCTCATAAATCAGATCCATGTTCACGCGCACCTTGGCAAGCTGCTGGCAGTTGCGGATGAAGGAATCCCCGCTGCCCTTGCCGCCCACCCCGGGGATTTCGCCCCGGCAGACGACGCCGTTGCATTCGCGGCACACCCTGCAATTCGGTGCCATGTTCTTGCGCGCTTTTTCCAATACATCCTGATAGGTCATTTTGACGCCTCCGTCCGCCGGCCGGGCCGGCGTTTATTTCAACGCAAGTATAGCATCCGCCGGGTTCCGCGTCAACCGGCGGGGGCGCGTTTGCCGTTATGACTTAACTTTTTTGGGGGAATATGATAGAATGGCACCGGATTCCGAAAGCGGCGATGTTCCATGAAAATTCTGGTGGATGCGGACGCGTGTCCGGTCAAGGAGATCCTCGTGTCCGCCGCGAGGCGGCGGGGCATCCCCGTCACCATGCTGATCGACACCAGCCATGTTCTGGACGACGGCTACAGCACGGTTATCACCGTGGATCAGGGGCGCGACAGCGCGGATCTGCGCCTGGTCAACCTGATCGAGCCGGGCGACCTCGTCGTGACGCAGGATTACGGCGTGGCGGCGATGTCGCTCAGCCGGGGGGCGAAAGCCCTGAACCAGAACGGCCTGGTCTACGACGGGACCAATATGGACCGGCTGCTGTTCGAGCGCGCGCTCGGGCAGAAGATCCGCCGCGCCGGCGGCAGGGCGGGGAAGAACCGCAGGCGCACTTCGGGCGACGACGAGTCGTTCCGCCGCGCGCTGGAACGGATGCTCGATTCTTTGCAACAAGGCGACCGCTGATTGAAATCACCGGTCGCCGAGACTGAAAGTGGGAAAAAATCGATATGGAAAATTACGACGTTATCGTTGTCGGCGCAGGCCCGGCCGGGATCTTCACGGCCTTGGAGCTGGATAAACTGGCGCCCGAGAAGAAAGTGCTGGTGGTGGATTCCGGCAGCGCCATCGAGCGCAGGGCGTGCCCGGCCCGCACGACGGGCGCGTGCGCCCACTGCGCGACCTGCAGCATCATGAACGGCTGGGCCGGCGCGGGCGCGTTTTCCGACGGCAAACTTTCGCTTTCGGAAGAGGTCGGCGGCAATATCACGGATTACATGCCGGTCGAGAAGGCCCGTAAACTGATCCGCTACGTGGACGGCATCTATCTGCAGTTCGG
The DNA here is from genome assembly GCA_036741535.1 of Caproicibacter sp. Lineage (GTDB taxonomy): Bacteria > Bacillota > Clostridia > Oscillospirales > Acutalibacteraceae > Thermocaproicibacter. Next base: position 6,548 of record DAINSB010000090.1, read on the forward strand.
CGCGCCGAACAAGGTGTTCGGCAAAAACGACAAATTCGTGGAGAAGATCGCCTACGAGGCGAGAAAGGAAAACATCCGGCTCATCCCGTGCCCGGTGCGCCACATGGGCACCGAGCATTCGTACCAGGTGCTCAAGGCGATGTACGGCTATCTTTCGTCGCGCCCGAATTTCGAGTTCCGCGAGCACACCACGGCGGAGAGCATCCTTGCGGAAAACGGCACCGTCCGGGGCGTGACGCTCACGTCGCCGGACGGCGGCCGCGAGACGCTGGAAGCGCCCGTCGTCGTACTTGCGCCCGGCAGGGGCGGGGCGAACTGGCTCAGCCGCATCGGGAAGGAAAACAACCTCTCCATCGCGAACAACGAGGTGGACATCGGCGTGCGCGTCGAGGTGCCGAACGCCGTGATGGACCCCCTGACCAAAAATCTCTACGAGGCCAAGCTGGTCTATTACTCCGATACGTTCGAGAACCGGGTCCGCACCTTCTGCATGAACCCCGGCGGCCTGGTCAGCGAGGAGCATTACGACACCGGCGAGGGCGACGGCATCGCCGTTGTGAACGGGCACTCTTACGCCGAGGAAGAGCGCCGCACCGAGAACACCAATTTCGCCCTGCTGGTTTCCACACGCTTCACCGAGCCGTTCAACCAGCCCATCGAGTACGGGCGCTACATCGCCCAGCTCGGCAACATGCTGACGGGCGGCGGCATCATGGTGCAGCGCCTGGGCGACCTGCTGATGGGCAGGCGCACCGACTCCACGCGCCTCGCGAAATCGACCACGATCCCCACGCTCAAGACCGCCGTGCCGGGGGACCTTTCGTTCGTCCTGCCGCACCGGCACCTCACCAGCATCGTGGAGTCCCTGCGCGCGTTCGACAAGCTCACCCCGGGGCTGTACTCCCGCAACACGCTGCTCTACGGCGTCGAGGTCAAGTTCTATTCCTCCAAGGTGGAGGTGGGGAACAACTTCGAGACGCAGATCAAAAACCTCTACGCCATCGGCGACGGCGCCGGCATCACGCGCGGGCTGATGCAGGCCTCCGTCACCGGCGTGGTCGTCGCCCGCGACATCGCAAAGGAAAAAGGATGAAAACGGCTTGCCGTTTTCATCCTTTTTCTAACTTGCGTATTCCTTCCGGTACCGGCGGATCTCCTCGTCCAGGATGCCGGAGATCAGCCGGTGGCCCTGCTCGTTGGGGTGGATGCCGTCGTCGCAGAGAAACTGCTGGTAATGCCGTCTTTCGAGGAACGCGCTGCTGATGTCGAACAGCGGCGTTTCCGTGTCCCTCGCCAGGCGGCAGACCGCCAGGTTGTACATCTCGTGCCAGCGGTAGATGCGCTCCACGTCGCCGAGCCATTTGAGGATGTTCGCCGGGTTCAGCCCGCGGGAGATCCACGCGAAATACCGCCCCGCGTCGACGGGCGGCAGCGAAAGCAGCGCCGGGCGGCTTCCCGCGTGCTTGACCGCCTCGATCATCTGCGTATATTTGTTCAGGAACAGGTCGATCGGCGTTTTGGGCAGATGCTCCGCGTCCGGCTCGGCCGAAACCTCCGCCCAGTTGAAGTCGCAGTCGTTGCCCCCGAACTCGAGCGCGACATAATCGTACTCCTTCAGCTCGGCGAGGTGCTTGAGAAGGGAGTCGAGCCCTTTGGAGACGGTGCAGCCGAATCGCGAGTAATTCCGCAGCGCAAGATTCGCGCTGCTCTTGATCATGTTTGCAAAGCTGTTTCGGAGGACGGTATACCTTTTTTCCTGGTTGAGGACGACCCCTTTCGTCAGGGAGTCGCCGAATACGCAGACGGAATTGGCCATGATGGATTCCCTCCTTCAGGCAAGTTGCTGCAATCACAATCATGTTGCTACCTTGTATTTAAAACTATATAGTATAATTATGGATATGTCAATATCATACCCGAAAATACCGGATTTATTTCGCGCGGCGGCCGGCGGAAAAGCCGTTTCGGGGGCAGGATTAGGAAGGCGGGCCGCCGCGCGGGAGGGGTGGACATGGACTCCGAATTTCAGGATACGGCGTACCCGGCGTTCAAGCGGTATCTGCGCTCCCTCTCCGAAGAGGAGTTCGCCCGCTTTCAGCGCCGCCTGATCCCGGGCGAGACGATCCTCGGCGTGCGCATGCCGCTCCTGCGCGCCGTGGCCAGGCGGATCGCGAAAGGCGACTGGCGGCGCTTTCTGGCGGAGGCGCGGGACGACACGCTGGAGGAAGTGATGGTGCAGGGGCTTGTGATCGGCTTTGCAAAGATGGAGTACGACGAAGAGCTCCTCCGGGCGGCGGCGTTCGTGCCGAAGATCAAAAGCTGGGCCTCCTGCGACCTCTGCGGGTCGTCGTTCCGGTTTCTCCGGAAGAACCGGGAGCGGTCGTTTGCCTTTCTGCTGCCGTACCTTCAGAGTTCCGGCGAGTTCGCCGTGCGGTTCGGCGTGATCCTTCTGATGGATTATTTTATCGACGAAGAGTATCTCGACCGGCTTTTCACGGCGCTCGACGGGGTGCGCCACGGCGGATATTACGCGAAGATGGCGGTGGCGTGGGCCGTTTCGGCCTGCTATGTCAAGTACCAGCGGCGGACGCTGGACTATCTTTCCCGTTGCCGGCTGGACGACTGGACCTACAACCGGGCGCTGCGGAAAATCACCGAGTCGAACCGGGTGGACGCGGCGTCCAAACGGAAGATCCGCTCCATGCGGCGGCGGGCTGTGCCCGCACCCAAGCCGCGCGGCGCAAAGGCTTGACAAAGCCGGCGGGGCGGCATATAATATTCTTAAAGTTAGCAATGACTAACAACGGCGGCGCAAAGGGAGAATGGAAGGGGAAAACGATGATGACGCTTGACCGGCTGCCCATCGGCAGAAGAGCGAGGATCGTTGCGGTGAACGGGCAGGGAGCCCTGCGGCGGCGCCTGTTAGACATGGGCCTCACACCGAACACGGAGGTCATGGTCCGCAAGGTCGCCCCCATGGGCGACCCGATCGAGATCTTTCTGCGCAGCTACGAGCTGACGCTCCGCATGGAGGACGCGCGGAACATCGAAATCAAGGGGGAGTAGCAGGTGATTTTCGCATTGGCGGGCAACCAGAACAGCGGCAAGACCACGCTGTTCAACCAGCTGACCGGCTCCAACCAGCACGTCGGCAATTTTCCCGGCGTCACGGTGGAGCGCAAAGACGGGCTGATCCGAGGGCAGAAAAACGCGACCGTCGTGGATCTGCCGGGGATCTACTCCCTTTCGCCCTATTCCAGCGAAGAGATCGTCACGCGGGATTTTCTGCTGAAAAATCACCCGGACGGCATCATCAACATCGTCGACGCGACGAACATTGAGCGGAACCTCTATCTGAGCATGCAGCTGATCGAGCTGAACCTTCC
>DAINSB010000091.1:0-9885 GCA_036741535.1 Caproicibacter sp.
GTAAATTACAGACAAGACTTTGGATTTTACAAACAAGGCCTAACCAAAACTTTGAAATTTTAACCGTCTTTTCTCGAATTCGGTTCGATAACCTAAACTCCCGCTGCCGGGATTTTTTACATGACAAAAAGAGGACCGGCCCTTCGCGTGACGCGAAAGGCCGATCCTCCGGCAGGCCAAGAGCAGAGCCGCCTTTTAACGCTCCGCCGTCAGCGACAGCTTCTTTTTGAAATCGTCGTCTTTGAGAACCAGCTTTAAAGCCTTGAACACCTCCGTGCTCCAGTACTGCTTCCCGCATTCGTCCCCCAGCTTCCGGACGGCGCTCTCCTCGTCTTCCTCCATCAGCTCGACAAAGCGGTTGACCTCCGTCAGGATCCTGATATTCAGCGGCAGCTGCTCGGCCTTCAATCCATCCGGAAAGCCTTCGCCGTTCATTTTTTCATGGTGGCTGCGGATGTAAGGCTCAAGCCACGGGTGCATGTTCAGGGCGGATACGATGTCCAGCCCGGCGCTGATATGGCCGGCCGGGTCGTCGGTGACGATCCTGCCGACGTCGTGCAGGCAGGCGCCCGTCACGAGCCGGCTCAGGTTCTCATCCATCACGTACAGGATCTTCCCCACGCGCTCGCAGTACCGGCTGACGTTGACGGAATGGCGGTACAGCCGGCTGCTTTTGCCCCGCATGATCTTCAGGTAGCTTTCGGCGACCATTTCCCTCGGCTCCATGCTGTCGAGGGAATTCTTATACCGGATGGCCCATTCCACCCTGTTCCGCAGCTCCTGATATTTCACGGGCTTCGACAGAAACGCATCCGCGCCCATATTCAGGGCGTTGATCCGGTCTTCCACATTGTCGAGCACCGTCAGGATAATAATCGGTATCCTTTGCGTCGCGGGGTCCGTTTTCAGCTTGCTGCAGATGGCGAAGCCGTTCATGCCCGGAAGCATGATGTCCAGCAGAATAACATCCGGCTTAAATTCAAGGGCGCAGCGGAAAGCCTCCGACCCGTTTCCACATATTTTCGTCCTGTAGCCCCAGGTCGTCAGAAGATCGTCCACAATCTCAACGGCGAGTTTGTTATCGTCAACAATCAGTACCCTGTCCATACCGGTCACCTCGTTTTGCATCTTTTGTGAAAAGCTCCACATCGGCAGCAGCTCCGCGGCGGCGCGCAGTCAAAGAATATTGGGGCCGTCCTTTTCCCTGCTGTCAATGTCGATGGGCAAAGTGATTACGACTTTCGTTCCCTTTCCGACCTGGCTCGTCAGATAGATGTTGCCGCCCTGCAGCTCCACAAATTTTTTGGCCAGCGGAAGGCCCAGCCCCGTGCCCCCGTACCGGCGCTCATACGAACTGTCCGCCTGCTCGAATTCATGGAAAACCCGTCTCTGGTCCTCTTCCCGGATGCCGATTCCGTTGTCCTGTATCACGATGCGGATAAAATCCCCCACCCGCGAGATGCCGATCCCGATCTCTCCCCCCTCGGGCGTGAACTTGATGGAGTTCGACAGGATATTGCAGAGCGCCTGCTTCGTTTTTCTGCAGTCGATCTTGACGATCAGATCGGGATCATCCATATGCATCGCGATCCTGATTTGCTTGCGTTCCGCAAGGCTCTCGACGATCGACAGGCTCTCCTCTATGATTTCGGACAGGGAGTAATTTCCGATCTCGAGCGTCATTTTGCCGGCCTCGATCTTCGCGGTATCCAGAATGTCGTTGATCATAACCTGAAGGTGCCCGCTGCTCTTCCAGATGTTCTCCACATATTTGCTCTGCTTGCCGTTCAGCGGGCCGAAGATCTCCCCTTTCAGGATTTCGGTGCAGCTGATGATGGAGCTGAGCGGGGTGCGCAGCTCATGGCTCATGTTCGACAGGAACTGGGATTTATACTGACCCGATTTTTTCAGGGTCTCGATCGCTTCCCGCAGGTCCTGGGTGCGGATCTGCACTTTCTTTTCCAGGTTTTCGTTCATCGAGATCAGCTGCCGGGAAAGATACTGCTGCTCTTCCCGGTCCTTTTCCAGCTCCTTCAGATACTCGATGATGTCCTCTTTGTTTTTTTTCAGCGTGTCCGCCATCTTTTTCAGCGCCCGGAGCAGAAGGATGCTCTCGTCGTCGCTTGCCGCCAGCGCGCTTTCCTCGATATCAACATCGGTGTTCCCCTGCGAAATCTGGTTCGCGAGCTGGGTCGCCTTTATGATCGGGCGCGCGACCTTCGTCGCAAAATACCGCAGCAGGAAAAGCATGACGGCCAGAAACAGGATCGGCACGACGATGATGATGCTCTTCTGCGTGTTAGCGATCAGCAGGAACTTCTGCTGGGGGATTCCCACTCCGATGATCCCCACGTTCTTCCCGTCGTAGCTCGTGATTACCTTGTCGAGGTAGACGTGGATCTCTCCCCCGAAATTCTTTCTTCCGAAATAGACGTTATTGATCCCTTCCAGCGTACTCACCGGGACGGGCGTGGGGCTGCCGATGTAATTTTCGATCTGCGGGCTGGTGATGTTCGACGCCACGCGTATGCCGTCGGTCGATATGGCGAGATAGGAATGCGGCATGCTTTTGGAATAGGCCGAGGGAAAATAGCCGTTGTTGTTCAGCACCGACCCGATGACGAGATATCCGGCGGGGCCGTCCGCGCCGTCCCCGGAAATGGCAAACACGCTTACCGCCGCAAGGCACTTGCCCAGATACCGGTGCTCGTCGCCGACATAGACCCGGGATCTCTGATATTCGGCCGTGTCCCGGGAAAACAGGTCATCCAGGTCGAACGATTCCACCGAAGTGAGGGCTTCCCGCCTTTTCCCCGCCTCCCCCAGCAGGAGGGAGAGCTTCTGCGCATTGGCATTTTTAATGGCGGGGCTGTCGGCCAAAAGGCGTTTTTCCCCGTCATACAAAATGTAAAAATCGATGTAGGAATAGACGCTGCGCATTTCCTCGAGGGAGCTGCGCATACCGTCCGTTTCCCCGTTTTTCAGCTTTTCCCTGAACTTTCCCGAATCCGCGACGCTGGCGGACAGCCTGCCCATCTCATCCAGCCGGCCGGTCAGAAGATTGTTGGCGATCACAAAGGCCTCTTTCAGGTACTCTTCCGCCGACTGATTGATCTGGTTGTCCAAAATGGTGTTGGATAGGAACAGGACGACGACCATCGGAACGATGACAATAATCGAAGTAAAAATCAGCATCTTTCTGTGAAGAGACATGCTTCCCTCCCTTCAGTGAATGCAGTTTTTACAGTAAAGAATGATTTCGAGCCTGTCTTTCAGCTTCAGCTTGCGCAGGATGTTCGAAATATGTGTTTTGACCGTCTTTTCGCTGATGTTCAGCTTCAGCGATATTTCTTTATTGGAGAGCCCGCAGTTGATCTGCTTTACGACTCCAAGCTCCCGCAGGGTCAGCTTGTTCTTCAAAAGCAGCAGGTTGCCATCCTCTTCCCTGGGGAAAGCGTCGTCCCCAGGCTCTGCGGGAGGGGATGTTTCGACGGTGTTGAAAAGGGCGACCGTACAGCCGATCAGGTTGATGATCTCGTCGAGCCGTTCCCGTGAAATCACCGGGACGTCTTTCAGCGTTTCATCTTTGGCAAAACTGCCGTCCTTTTCCAGAATCCCGCCGCCGAGGAAAGCCGCGATCGTCTCGCCGCCGGAAACGATCGGACAGGCGAAATAGGTGATCCCCATATAACAGGTGCATTTCACCGTTTTTTGTTTTTCGCACGCGTATTTCAAGAGCCGCTGTCGTTCACGCCGGCAGCTTTCCGTATTGCTGTTTTTGATCTTTTCGCAGATCAAAGAGGAATTCGACCAGACCGTCAGGGATTCCCCCTCCGCCGAAACGAGCCCCAGGCTGATGCCGAACAGGGCGGCGCAGCTGTCCTGCAGGGCCTGTATCCTGTTTTTCCCGTACCGGGACAGCCATTCCCTGCATTTCATCAGGTTCGCAGCGTTCATCAATGACTCCCCCATCCGGATTCGTTATGGGTATCCCTTCCAAATATCATACAGTTCATTATATAATGAACTCCGGGCGAAATCAATCAAATCGCCACGCATCCCACCCTAAAAAAATGTAACATCAGCTGTATTCTGGAAGAAAGCACATGCTTCCCCTGTATTTCCTCGCTGCTGTTAAAAAGCCGTGTCGCTCCCGACATAGCACGCGATGTCCCTGTCGAGGAACAGGCTCTGCAGCCCGCTCATCTTTTCGTCCGACGGCACTTTTCCGCTGGTGTATGGATACTCCTTTCCAAGCTGGTTCCATTTCGATTTGCCCATCTTGTGGAACGGCAGCAGATTGATCTCGAACAGGCCGACGCTGTCCATGAAATCGGCCGTCGCGTTCATGTTCTCCTCGGTGTCGTTGTATCCCTCGATCACCGGAATCCGCAGAACGAGCCGCCCCGTCCAGCCGGAAGCCTTCAGGGAACGGATGTTGCTGAGGATCAGCTCGTTTCCGACGCCCGTTTTTTCCCGGTGCTTTTCGCTGTCCATCTGCTTGACGTCGACGAATCCGAAGTCGATATTCTCCATCACCTTCAGGAATACGTCGTTTTTGATGTACGCGGAAGTCTCGATCGCCGTGTGGATATAGCTTTCCCTGCATTTTCCCAGGACTTCCAGGAGGAAATTGCTCTGATACATGGGCTCGCCCCCGCTGAACGTGACGCCCCCGTTCTCCCCCCAGCACTGTCTGTCCCTTGCGAAGATTTTCATCAGCTCGCCGGAGGTGTAGTATTTCCCGCAGGATTTTAAAGCCTCGTTATAACATGCGTCGGCGCACGGAATGTCTTCGCACGTTTCGCAGATTTTCCAGTCCAAAACCAGGTTTCCGTCCGGATCAAAAGAGACGGCGCCGTTCGGACAGGCCTCTTCGCATCTGGTGCATCCGGTTTCCCGATGTTTGCATTTGGACTTTGCAAACATCAGCTTCTTTCGGTCGAGCCAGCTTTCCGGATTCGCGCACCACTGGCATTTCAGGTAACACCCGCAGAAAAAGCAGGTCGTTCTGCAGCCCGGGCCGTCGTGCACCGAATAGCTCTGTATGTCAAAAAGCAGGCCTTTCTTTTCCAAGTTGACCCCTCCCGTCAGTATCATGATAAAAAAGCCGGAACGCCGGAAACAGTTTTTTGAAACCGGCGTCCCGACCGAACCGCAAACAGGTGCAAAAGCCGTTCTCACATCACAGCTTCGCGGCTTTTGTTCCGGCTTCTTCCGGAACGGAAGCGGGAGCCTCCGCCTTCTTCCACGCGAGCGGAAGCGTAACCGCGATCACTAGGGAAAACGCGAAGGAGGCCGTTGCGAAAATGATGGAATTGAAGTAGCTTCCGGAAATATCGAACAGATAGGCGCCCGTATAGCTCCCGACGGCGGGCCCGATGCCCATGACGATCAGCGTGGCGAGGCCCCAGATCTTTCCGAGCGATTTGTTGCCGTACATGGAGCCGGCATATCCCGCCGCCCCACCCGGCTCGATGGCCCAGTACGTCGCGAACAGCACGCAGGCGACCACTTCGACCGGAATCATCGACTTGCCGAAAAGCAGCAGCAGGCACGCCAGAATCCCCAGAGCCGGCGCGAGGATCAGCATATACTTTCTCGCCTTGGCCTCGACCCCGTATTTCTGCACGAGCTTATCGGCGGCCCTGCCCATGATGGGCATCGAGAAGATGCCGACCAGGCCGATCACGACGTAAAGGTTCGTGGCCGTGTTCAGGGACATCCCGCCGTCTGTTGTCCAGAATTTGACCACCTGGGTCCAGATCAGGAACTCGCCCAGCATGCTGCCGAGGAACGCCAGGATCGCGCCCCAGATCGGGTACTGGGAAAACGCCTGTCCGATGGTCCACTGTTTCGACTCGTTTTTCGAAACTCTGCCCTTTACTTTCCCGAAGGGCTCCAGCGAATAGTCCTGCGGATTCTTTTTCGCGACGATGCCGGCGATCACCAGCGCGACGAACATGACGACCGAAAGGCCCCTCATCGCGATGCGCCAGTCTGTCGTTTTAATCACCTGCTTGGCGGCAAGGCTCAGAACCACCTGCGCGACAGGGGCGCCCATGAACGCCCAGCCCCACATGGTGGCGTAGGCGTCGCCGACATACCATTTCCGGACCGAAACCGTGGACGAAACCCACAGCATCCCGGTCCCGACCCCGGCAAAGATCGCGTAGGGCAGCACATACCCCAGGTACGACTGGGAAAAGCTCGTGATCAGATAGCCGAGCCCGCAGCAGACCGAGCCCAGAAAATAGGCGGGCCTTGTGCCCCATTTGTCGATGATCATGCCGGTGAAATAAGCCGTGACCGCGTAAACGGTCATCATCAGCGAATAAGCGAGGGTAAGCTGCGACGCCTGCCAGTGGAGCGACGTCGACATCGGGACCTGCAAGACGGAAAACGTGGACCGGAACCCGAAGAGACAAAAAACAGCCAGCCAGGAAGCAACCACGACCATCAGGCCGAGATGCTTCGCTCTCTTTTCATCCATTGTACTCCCTCCTAAGATGTCAGATTGAGAAAGATGCCTGAAAAAATGGGGTATGCCATGGAAAACATACCCCATCCACAGATTCACGGCGAAATAACGATTACGCCATCCGGTTCGCCGCCTGATAGCCCTCGCAGGTGACGGCGTTCAGCTCCCCGAACGTCCAGTCATCCTTTTCCAGACCGATGCAGGTGCCGATATTGTCCTTGTCGGGGCTCTTAAAGTTGACGCAGTTTTCGCATTTCCTTTTCTCCCTGAAATTCGGGCAGATGTCCGAATCGATCGGGATCATGCTTTCCGTCAGCCTGCAGATGCCCTTCGCCGCGTCGATCGGCGAGAAATTCATGCAGTCGATATGCCTGTTCTCGTTACTCATCACTTCACACCCCTTCGTATTCTGTTCTGGCGATGACTTCATCCTGGATCGGCTTTCCGACTTCGCACCAGTACTGCGTGAACCCTGCGACGCGCACCATCAGGTCGCGGTATTCATCCGGCTTTTTCTGCGCGGTGCGCAGCACTTTGGAATCCACGACGTTGTACTGGATATGGAATCCGCCCTTGCGCATGTAAGCACGGGTCAGGGCGAGAAGCTTCTTTGCTCCCTCCGGCCCCTTGATGGCATTCGGATGGACCTTCAGGTTCATCTGGGAGTTCTGGGACCGCGTCTGATCCCAGCCGGTGGCCGACGTGAACAGCGCGTACGGGCCGTTTTTATCGGTGCCCGGGTACGCCGACATGGAGCCGTCCGCATAGGTGGTCCCGGCGAGGCGTCCGTCCGGGGTGGCGAGCGTCGCCGCGCCCTGCGGGCCGTGCGTGGAAACGGAGATCTGGCACGGATACAGCTTCTTGCCGTAAAGCGACTCGAAATCGCCCGCCATATCGCAGAGCCACCCTTCGTAATCGTCGAGGATGCCGTCGACATACGGGTCGTCGTTGCCGTATTTCGGCGCCTTCAGGCAGTCGCCGTAAATATCGTCGTACTTCGTGCTGCTTTCGGCTTTTTCCTGCTCGGCGAGGGAATAGCTGCCGACTTCTTCGGCCGTCTTGAACCCGAAGTTGTGGATGATGGCATCCTTGATCTGGTCAAGCGTATATTTCTTCTCGTCGTAGACCAGCTTTTTCAGGGCGGCAAGGGAGTTCACCATATTGATGGTGCCGCAGGTCTCGATGTTGTAGGTCGCGTTGAAGCGGTAGCCCATGTTCCCGATGTGCTGGCCTCTGTCGAGGCAGTCCGGCTTGAGCATGGAGTTCACAAGGGACATGTTGTGCCTTCTCCACACGTCGTGCTGGATGTTGTTCGTCCTGGTGAGTACGTCGCAGGTCATTCTGTAATACTCTTTGAACTGGTCGCAGAATTCTTCGAAGGTCTCGAGCTTTTTGTTGTGCGGCGGGAACACCTGCATGCGGGTGCGTTCGTCCATGCCGTTCGTGATGACGAGGTTCAGGATCTTCGGGTTTGCGATGAAGTGGACGCCAATGGATGTCGGCTGGCCCGCGCCGCCCGGAATGTCGTACTTTTTGCCGTTCAGGGTCAGTTCTTTCCAGCAGCACGGCGAGGTTTCGAGGCAGCCGCCGATCGAGACGGCCCTCGCGTCTTCCACCGTCATGCCCTCATCCCCGTACTGCCGCAGCATGAAGGTGATGGCGCTCTGGTTATTCATCCACGCCGGGTATCCCGTGCCCGTCTTGTCGCATTCGACGCACTTGAGCAAGAAATCCTCCGGCAGCTTCTCGTCATACAGGCAGGACAGCGTCGGCTGCGGGCTGCCGCAGGTGATGCCGGCCTCCACGATCAGGTATTCCAGCCTGTTGACCGCGGACTTTCCCTCTTTCGTCAGGCCGCCAAGGCTCAGGTTGTTGAACGTGTTGCCCGACAGTACTCCGCCGACGACGCCCGTCGAAGCAAAGCAGTCGATGCAGGTGAATTTCACGCGGTAAAGCTCCAGCAGCTCCAGGACTTCCTTTTCCGTCGTTCTTCCGGCGGCGATGTCCTGTTCGAACCACGGGTACAGAACCTGGCCGACACGCCCGGGCGACAGCCCGGAGATCGCGTCTTCGTTCAGCACCGCGATGTGGAACGTGTATGTAAGCTGCATCGCCTCGCGGAACGTGCGCGGCCGGTTGTGCGCGATCCATTCGAGGCAGTCCGCGATGTCGAGGTATTCTTTCTTCCTCTCTTCCCGGTCGGCGGAGCTGGCGAGCTCGCGGGCGTGCTTCGCATAGTTCAGGAGCCAGGCCTGGATGCCCTCGAGAACGAGCTTCACCGCCTCGTAGAAATACAGGCGGTCCATGCCGGTGACGCCGTCTCCATCCGCGTTTCCGGCGACCTCGTTCTTACACTCTTTAGCCATTCTGATCAACCCGTCGAGGCCGTACTGAAGAGGATAATAGTAGTTGATGACCTCGCGGCCCTGCGGAAGCGTGAAGCCGGAATCGAACATGCAGATCAGGGACTTCATGATGTTCTCTTTGAGCTTATAATCCGGCACCATCTTTTCATACTGGTTCCCAAGGTCGTCGACCGAGCGGCCCACCCATTCCTTGGCCAGCCTGATGAGCACGGGGATCTCTTCCTGCCTCATGCCGAACTTGCCGGCGATGGACACCACCTTGCCGAAGCTTTTGACGACGTTTCCGCCGCCGGTCCCGAACTTGCTCAGCTCGCCCGCCGACGCGCTTCCGCGCTCCAGCGCCTCCTGATACAGTTCATCCGATTTTGCGACGAAGAACCCTTCCGACAGCCATGGCATCGGGAACGACCCGCGGTAAAACTGCGTCTTCTGCATCACGAGCTTTTCGCCCGGGATGATGTTCGGCGTCAGATGCGAAAAGGCGCATTTCAGCGACGCGGCCCTTCTCACCACCGTCACTTCGCCATCCAGCTCGTTCCATTTTCTGCTGTACCAATACGGGAACTCGGTGTTGGCTGTGGACAGGGTGTTGAAATAGATATCCCTCAGCCGTTTCGCCCTTGGGGTCGGCTCCTTTTTGACTTCCCGGTCCACCGCTTCCTCCGGTGCTTCGCCACCGAATTCGAAGTTGATCGGAAGCCCTTTTTCCGCCAGAATTTCCGACAGTTTTCTGGTATTTGTGGCCATAAACAGTACCTCCCATCCTGATTTTTTGATCGGGCCCCGTTTGAAAAATCAAGGAACCAGTCTTCTCAAACAAGGCCTAGATGAATCAAAGCATTGCACAAAATGTCCGAATACTTTTTCGATTCATTTATTGAAATTATAGAAGAAAACGGGTGGGAAAAAAATTAGGCCGCAGTTGTAATTTGTACTGACAATGCTTCCAAAGTACGATTCAGGTCGTAGGTTTTTCCGCCTCTACGAGTAAAGTCCGATGCGGCTGTACGCCCGGACGGCCCCGCCGGGAGGGCGGAA
>DAINSB010000092.1:0-9850 GCA_036741535.1 Caproicibacter sp.
CCCGGTCTCCGCCTGAAGGAACAGGCTCGCCGGCGGAAAAGCCGCTGCAAACAGACCGTATCCATTCATGGTTCAGACGCTCCTTCCGCCTACCGGGACTGCCAGACCGCCGTGCTGCCGCAGGGGAGCACGAGGCCGCCGCCGCCCACGGGCAGGCCGATCTCGTCGGAGGAGACCTTCCCGCCGAATTTTTCCCCGAGCAGGACGCCCAGCAGATATTCCATCACCCCGGGCGAAAGGCCGGCGGTATAGGAATTCAGCAGAAAAAACAAAGGATCTGCGGACAGCACCGGCAGGCACGCCCGCACCAGCGGATAAAGCTGCTCTTCCAGCTTCCAGACCTCGCCGTTCGGCCCCCGGCCGTACGACGGCGGGTCCATGACGATGCCGTCGTAGCGGTGGCCCCGGCGCTGTTCGCGCCTGACGAATTTTTCACAGTCGTCCACCAGCCAGCGGACGGGTCTCCCCGCCAGGCCGGATTCGGCGGCGTTTTCCTTCGCCCACGCGACCATCCCTTTCGACGCGTCCACATGGCAGACCTCGGCGCCCGCCGCGAGACAGGCGAGGGTGGCCGCGCCGGTGTAGCCGAAAAGGTTCAGCACCTTCACGGGGCGGCCGGCGCGCCGGATCTTCTCCTGAAGAAACTCCCAGTTGACCGCCTGCTCGGGAAAAATGCCGGTGTGCTTGAAACCCATCAGCTTCACGCGGAAGGTCAGCTCCCCATAGCGGATTTTCCAGAAAGCCGGGACGGGGTGCGCGATCTCCCAGCGGCCCCCGCCGGACGGCGACCGCAGATAGCGCGCGTCGGCGCCCCGCCACAACGGATCTTGCTTCGGCGTGTCCCAGATGATCTGCGGGTCGGGGCGGATGAGGACGACTTTGCCCCATCGCTCCAGGCGCTCCCCCGCGGACGTGTCGATCAGTTCATAATCGCCGCCGTTCCAGCGCGCCGTTCTCATCGCGGTGCCCGCGCGGCCACGCCGCGCCGTAAGGAAGCCGTCATGCCAGCCGCCCTCTCATAACGCCCGCCACGGAATCCGCAAGTTCCCGGATGTAGTCCTCGTCCTCGCCCTCGATCATCACGCGCAGCAGCGGCTCGGTCCCCGACGGGCGCACGACGATGCGGCCGGATTTCCCGAGCTTCGCCCTCGCGTCCTCGATGGACCGCTTCACCTCGTCGTCGGTGTAAAAGCGGAGCTTGCCCTCCGGCCTCACCGGGATGTTCACCATCACCTGCGGGTAGCGGGTCATCAGCGTGGCGAGACTCGAGAGCTTCGCCTGCCGGCGTTGCACCAGGCTCAAAAGCTGCGCCGCGGTCATCTGGCCGTCGCCGGTCGTCGCAAAATCGAGAAAGATGACGTGGCCGCTCTGCTCGCCGCCGAAATTGTAGCCTTCGAGGCGCATCTCTTCGAGCACATAGCGGTCCCCGACCTTCGTCGCCTCGAACTTGATGCCGTTTTCTCCGCAGAACCGGGAAAAGCCCATGTTCGTCATGATGGTGCCGACCACGGTATTCTTCGCCAGTTTTCCGCGCGACTTCATGTCGAGCGCGCAGATGGCCATGACGAAATCGCCGTCCACGAGCTGCCCTTTTTCGTCCACGGCCAGGCAGCGGTCGGCGTCCCCGTCGAACGCCACGCCGGCGTCGAGCCCGTTTTCGCGCACAAACGCCATCAGGCGGTCCATGTGGGTGGACCCGCAGCCGTCGTTCACGTTGACGCCGTTCGGGCGGTCGGCCAGCATGTGGCATTCGGCCCCCAGCTCGGTGAACAGCAGCTCCGCCGTGCGGCTGGCGGAGCCGTTCGCGCAGTCGATGGCGATGCGCATGCCGCTGAGCGCGAACGGCACCGTGCTCTTGATGTGGTCGACATAGTCGCGCACCGTGTCCGGCGCTTCGGCGACGCAGCCCACGTTCCCCGCGGTCGGGCGCGGCGGCGGCGCCGCATGGTCGAGCACGATCGCCTCGACCTGCTCTTCGAGCGCGTCCGGCAGCTTATATCCGTCGCCGCTGAAGATCTTGATCCCGTTGAACTCGCAGGGATTGTGCGACGCCGTCAGCATGACGCCCGCGTCGGCCCGGTACTTCCCGACCAGAAACGCGACGGCCGGGGTCGGCACCACGCCCAGGCGGACGACGTTCGCCCCCACGCTGCAAAGGCCTGCGGTCATCGCGGCCTCCAGCATGTCGGAGGAAATGCGGGTGTCCTTGCCGATCAACACCTTCGGATGGCGGTGCGCGCTGTCCGTGAGGACCATCGCGGCCGCGCGGCCGATGTTCATGGCCAGTTCGCAGGTCAGATCGCTGTTTGCGACGCCTCGCACACCGTCCGTCCCAAATAATCTGCCCATATGGATAATAAACACTCCTACTTTCAGAATTTGAGCCGGCCGCCCTCGGCTCTCCCGCCAAAATCAGCCGATCTTTTTCTCCGTGCTGAACGGCAGGGCCTGCCGCGGCGGCACGCCGCTCAGTAGAGTTTCTGCTGGCCGGAGTCGCCGTCCGCGTCCTCGGGCCTTTTGAGGCCGAGGTGCTCGTAGGCCGCCGGCGTGGCGCAACGGCCGCGCGGTGTGCGGCTGAGGAAGCCGATCTGCATCAGGTACGGTTCGTAGACGTCCTCGATGGTCACGGCCTCTTCGCCGATGGCGGCCGCGAGGGTCTCGAGGCCCACCGGCCCGCCGCCGTAGAACTGGATCAGCGCCTTCAAAAGCCGGCGGTCGTTCGCGTCGAGGCCGAGCGCGTCGATCTCGAGCCGGTCGAGGCCGAGTTTCGCCGCTTCGCGCGTGATGCTCCCACCGGAGACGACCTGCGCGAAATCGCGCACGCGCTTTAAAAGGCGGTTCGCAACGCGCGGGGTTCCGCGGGAACGCGAGGCGATCTCCAGCGCGCCGTCCGCCTCGATCGGGACCCCGAGGATCTTCGCGCTCCGCGTGACGATCTGCGCGAGCTCCCGCGGGGAATAGAGCTCGAGGCGCAGCATCACCCCGAAGCGGTCGCGCAGAGGCGCGGAAAGCTGCCCGGCGCGCGTGGTCGCCCCCACAAGGGTAAACTTCGGCAGCGGTAAATGGTACGAAGCCGCCATCTGCCCTTTGCCCGTGATGATGTCGAGCGCGAAATCCTCCATCGCCGGGTACAGGATTTCCTCCACGCTGCGGGAAAGGCGGTGCACCTCGTCGATGAACAGCACGTCGCCGGGGTTGAGGTTCGTCAGGATCGCCGCGAGGTCGCCCGGCTTCCCGATGGCCGGGCCGGACGTGATGCGCAGGTTGACCCCCAGCTCGTTCGCGATGATGCCCGCGAGCGTCGTCTTGCCGAGGCCCGGCGGGCCGTACAGCAGCACGTGGTCGAGCGTCTCTTTGCGTTGCTTCGCCGCTTCGATGAAGACGGAGAGATTCTCCTTGACCTTGTCCTGCCCGATATATTCGGAAAGCGTGCGCGGGCGCAGGGGATTTTCCACCTCGGCGTCCTCCGGCGAATATTCCGGCGCGACGACGCGGTTCTCAAGATCGGACTCCCCCCGCTCCGCGTCATTCGGATCATACTGCAAGTTTTCCATTCCGCCGCCTTTCTATCCGCCGTTCACGGCCCGCCTGCGGCGCCGCGCCGCCCGGAATCCATGTTTTTGAGCGAAAGCCGGATCAGCTCCTCCACCGGCAGGGCGCTGTCGAACCGCGCCACGACCGCCGAGGCTTCGGAAGGCTGATACCCCAGCACGGTCAGGGCGTTCACCGCCGCGCCCGCGTTGTCCGACGCGGAGGGCGGGCCCCCCGCCGGTTCGGCGCCCCCGGCGGTGCGGATGTCCCGCACCTTGTCGCGCAGCTCCAGCACGATGCGCTGCGCCAGCTTGCTGCCGACGCCGCTCGCCCGGGTGAAGGCCCTGCTGTCGCCCGTCGCCGAGGCGGCGGCCACCTGCTCCGGCGTCAGCACGGAAAGCACGGCGAGCGCCGCCTTGGGCCCCACGCCGCTGACGCCCGTCAGCATTCTGAAGCAGTTCAGCTCCTGCACGGTGGCGAATCCGAAAAGCTCCACCGCGTCTTCCCGGACATGCAGATGGGTGTAAAGTTTCGCCTCCCCGCCGAGCGGCGGAAGGGAACGCGCGGTGTTCTGCGAGGTCAGGCACTTGAAGCCGATCCCCCCGCACTCGATCACCGCGACGCCGGCCTCCAGATGGGCCAGCGTCCCCCTCACACTGTAAAACATGTCTTCCGATCCTTTCCGCCGCCCGCGCCGCCGAGCCCGCGCGCCAGCATGGCGCGCCGCAGCGCCGAGCCCGCCGCCTGCCCGTGGCAGACCGCCATGGCGAGCGCGTCGGCCGTGTCGTCGGGCTTCGGCAAGTCCTTCAGACACAGCAGTCTGCGGGTCATCTCCATGACCTGCGGCTTTTTCGCCTGGCCGTAGCCCGTGACCGACAGCTTGACCTGCAGCGGCGTGTACTCGAAAACGGCCGCGCCGGCTTTTCGCGCGGCAAGCAGAATGACCCCGCGGGCCTCCGCCACGCCGATGGCCGTTTTCTGGTTGTTCTGAAAATACAGCTTTTCGACCGAAACGGCCTCCGGCCTCCAGCGCCCCGCGATCCCGGAAAGACTGTCGTAGATCTTTTCCAGGCGCAGGCTGAACGCGAGCTCCGCCGGCGTGACGACCGCCCCGTACTCAAGCGGGCGGAAAGAACCGTTCTCCGCCCGGACGACGCCGTAGCCGACGATGGCGTAGCCGGGGTCGATGCCTAAGATGATCATGGCGCAGCTCCTTCCCTGTAAATTCGGTTTGTCATACGCAGGCGCAGAGCGCCGTTGCGGCATGCTTTATAAATTGGGTATAATAGCCGCCGTTTTGCGGCTATTATATCACAAATGCCGGATGAAAAAAAGACCGGCCCGGGATTTTGATCTCCGATCGCGTATAATATAGGAGAGATGTAAAACGCCGGACTGCGGCGGGAAAAACGGGAGGTGTCAGAAATCATGCTGGAAACAGCGGATCTTACGAAAAAAGTGACGAAGGAGGAGTACAAAAAGCTCGCGCCGACTCTGGGGGAGCGCCTGGCCGCCCTGCAGCAGCCGCTGCGGCAGGCGAAACTGCCCGTCGTCATCCTGTTCGAGGGCTGGGGCGCGGCCGGAAAAGGCGGCCTCGTCGGCAAGCTGATCGAGAACTTCGACCCGCGCGGCTTTTTCGTCTCCTCCTTCATCGCCCCCACGGAGCTCGAAAGGCGCGAGCCCGTTCTGTGGCGATACTGGAAAGCGATCCCCAAGCAGGGCCAGATCGCCATTTTCGACCGGAGCTGGTACCTGGATGTCACCACCGCGCGCATTGAAGAAAAGCTCGACGACAAAACCGTCGAGAAGCGTCTGAGGGACATCAGCACCTTCGAGCGCCAGTTGACCGACGGCGGGACCCTGATCCTGAAATTTTTCATCCACATAGACAAAAAGGAACAGAAAAAGCGGTTTGAAAAGCTTCAGCAGGACAAAGACACCGCCTGGCGGGTCACGGACCTCGACTGGCAGCGCAACCGCCGGTACGAGGAATACCGCCGCGCGTTCGACGAAGCCCTGCAGGAGACGAACACGGCGAACGCCCCCTGGTGCGTGATCTCTGGCATGGACCGCCGCGCCGCCGCGCTCGATGTCTTCGCCGCCGTCGTGGACGGCATCGACGGGGCGCTCGCCCGGAAGGCCGCGGCGGCCCCGGAGGAAAGTTGCGCGGAGACAAAGATACAGCCGGGCCCTTTCCATCTCCTCTCCATGCCGAAGCTCGCCGAGATCCCGCTCAACCGCAGGCTGAACGAACGGGACTACCAGAGCCGCCTGAAAGAGCAGCAGGACCTGCTCTCGGAACTGCATGAGCGGATGTACCGCAAAAAGGTGCCGGCCGTCATCGCCTACGAAGGGTGGGACGCGGCCGGAAAGGGGGGCAACATCCGCCGCGTCGCGAAGGCGCTCGACCCGCGCGGATACCGGGTGATCCCCATCGCGGTCCCCACGCCCGAAGAGCTCGCGCACCATTACCTGTGGCGGTTCTGGACAAACCTGCCCCGCACCGGCCACATCGCCGTATTCGACCGCACCTGGTACGGACGCGTGCTGGTCGAGCGGGTCGAGGGCCTCTGCAAAGAGGACGACTGGCGCCGCGCCTACCGTGAGATCAACGAATTCGAGCACGCGCTCTGCGACTGGGGAGCGGTCGTGATCAAGTTCTGGCTGCAGATCGACAAAGACGAGCAGCTCCGCCGGTTCAGCACCCGGCAGAACACCCCCTCCAAACAATGGAAGATCACCGACGAAGACTGGCGCAACCGCTCCAAATGGGACCAGTACGAAATCTGCGTGAACGAGATGCTCCGGTACACCTCGACCGACTTCGCCCCCTGGCACATCGTCGAATCGCAGGACAAGAAATACGGACGCGTCCAGACGCTGAAAATCATCACGGACGCCCTGCGGAATTGCCTGAAATAAGAGCGGGGATTTGCCGCCGGCCCGCCGGTGTGCTATAGTATAGGAAAATAATACCGGACGGGGTGTTGCGTATGGTGGGAATCATCGGTGCGATGGCCGTGGAGGTCGAGGACCTGCTGGCCATGATGGAGGAAAAGGCTTCCGAGACGGTCAGCGGCATCGTCTACCACGCGGGCAGAATCGCGGGGACGGACTGCGTCGTCGCACAGTGCGGGATCGGCAAGGTCGCCGCGGCCGTCTGCAGCCAGACCATGATCCTGAAATACCGCCCGGCGGCGGTCGTCAACGTCGGCGTGGCCGGGGGCATCGGCGAAGACATCCATATCGGCGACATCGTCGTGTCCCGCGGCCTCGTGCAGCACGACATGGACACCTCCGCCCTCGGCGACCCGAAGGGCTTCCTCAGCGGCCCCGACCTCGTCGAGATCCCGGCTTCCGGTCTTCTGGCGGCCTCCGCCGCACGGGCCGCCGGCGGGATCGTCGGGGAAAAGCGGGTCCATCTCGGCGTGATCGCCACGGGCGACCAGTTCATCGGCGACGCGGAACGGCTGAAAAAGATCGCCCGGGAGTTCGGGGCCTGCGCCTGCGAGATGGAGGGCGGCAGCATCGCGCAGGTCTGCTACCTGAACCGCGTGCCGTTCGTCGTCATCCGGGCCATCTCGGACAACGCGGACGAGGCCGCCGCGGCCGATTTCGGCGCGTTCGCGGCGGATTCCGCGAAAAAGACCGCCGCGCTGGTGCGCCGTCTGCTCCTTTCCGCCCCGAAGGAGGCATGAGACTTGAAGATCATCGACATCTCGCGCAACCTGTTTTCCGCCGTGCCCTACCCGGGGGACCCCGCGCCGAAGCGCGACATCGTGCGCCGCATCGACATGGGCGACGAATGCAACGTCTCCGGTTTTTACGCCAGCTGCCACACCGGCACGCACATGGACGCGCCCCTGCACTTCCTCGAGGACGGGGACCCGGTGGAACGGATCGACCCCGCGCGTTGCATCGGGGCCTGCGCGGTCGTGGAGGCGCGGGGGCTTCTGACCGGCGCGGACATCGACCGCATGACGCCCCTGCCGGAAAGGCGCATCCTCCTGAAAGGCGGCGGCAAAGCTTTCCTGACGCAAAGCGCCGCCTTCGCGCTGGCGCAGGCGGGCGCCGTCCTCGTGGGGACGGACGCGCAGAGCATCGGCGCGCCGGCGGACGAGTGTCCCCCGCACCGGGAGCTGCTGGGCGCCGGCATCCCGATCCTCGAGGGGCTGGACCTTTCCGGCGTCGGGTCCGGCCGCTACCGGCTGATCGCCCTGCCCCTGCGCCTCGACGGCGCGGAAGCCTCGCCCGTGCGGGCCGTTCTGCTGGAAAGGGAAGCCCCGCGGGCAGAAAAACGCCGCAGTTGAAAAATTATTTACAGGGCATTCATAACTTCTTCACAACTGTTTTGTGCAGGAAGCTATAATGAAATTGTTGCCGGAGACGGAGCCGCACCGTTCTTCGGGACACATGTTCTACCCTCCTCAATATACCCCTCAAGCTAATGAAAAGGGACCTGACCGCTTTGGATCAGGTCTTTTTTCATGGCGTGGTGTCCGCGCAGCCACGGCCGGGGCAGGCTGAGCCTGCACGCAATTTTCGCACGCAGCCGGTCGGGTGCGTTCCCCCATGCAAGATGGAAGAGGCCGTACCGTAGGCGCGAAAGGCGTTTTGCGCCCTCCCGCAAAGAAAAACATTCGGGAGTTTCCCGAAACTCTCCCGCCAAACTAAATTATTTTTTTCCTTCGGGCTGAAGGGCGGGGCCTGGCCGCGGCGACACGCCGCAAAAAAATATTCGCGCGGAACTTTTTTCCGGAATATCGTGCCACTTTTGGGGTCAAAATACTGACGGAGGTGGCACATTTGAATCTTCACATACAAAAAAGCGGAAAAAGCAACAAAGGGTTTTATATCGCGCTTGGCGTGTGCCTGATTGCGGTGGGCGTGGCCGCCTGGACGACTTACGACAGCGTGTCGAACTACGCGGTGCCTGAGGACAAGACGACGCAGAGCCGGGCGGCAAAAACGAACAACACGGTCAGCGGGGTTTTCGTAACGGAGTCGTCGGGGCCGGCATCTTCGACGCCGGCTTCCCAGGAGCCGGCGTCCAGCGCGCCGGCCGCTTCAAACAGGCCGGCGGCCTCTTCCCGCCCGGCCGCCAAACCCGCGAGCGTAAACGCCCAGTCGTTTACGTACCCGGTCGGCAAGACGATCCTGCAGAAATTCAGCAAAGACCCCGTCTTCAGCAAAACGACGCAGGACTGGCGCGCCCACACGGGGCTTGACCTGAGCGCCGGCGCGGGGACCTCGGTCACCGCTTCCGCAGACGGGACGGTGCGCAAGGTTTCTCAGGACGACCGGCTCGGCAAGATCGTGGCCGTCAGCCACGGGAATTACGAATTCCGTTACTGCGGCCTCGCTGAAACGGCGGTCAAGGAGGGCGAAACGGTCGCGCAGGGGCAGAAGCTCGGCACGGTCGGCACCATCCCCATCGAAAGCCAGGAAGGCTCGCATCTGCACCTTGAAGCTCTGAAGGACGGACAGTATGTGGATCCCCTGTCGGTCCTGCAGTAAGGGACTGCGGAACGCCCCACGGCCCGGGTCTCCCCGCGGCCCGGCAAGGCCGGACCCGCCGCATCCCCACGGCGCGGCGGGTCTTCGGCTGTTCTGCGCCCGAATCGGAAAACGCGGCCGCAAAATCTCAGAGTAAAATTCCACACTGCGGATGCTGCCGGGGAGGTGAAATGATTTCATACAATTTTTTTTAAAAAATATTTAATAATATGTTCATATTATATACATCTTTTCCTGGTGACAATTTCTCGATTTTTCTGCTATACTGATTTTGAGAAGCGAATAGATATGAATTGAAAATACAATACAACGAAAGGATGCGGAACTTTGGAAAAAGGTAAAACGGTCCTTGTCTGTGTGACAGGCCAGCACGACTGCGACAGGCTCATCCGCACCGGAAAAGAGATCGCGGGGGAAAAGTCCCTCGCCCTGCAGGTGCTGTGCGTGCAGCCAAACTCCTTCGGGTTTGAAACGGACTGCGGGGAACTGGAGTACCTGCGGCAGACGGCGCGGGACGCGGGCGCCGAGATGTCGGTCTATTTCAACGACGACGCCGCCCTGACCGCGGCCAGCGTGGCGAAGCACATCGGCGCCGCACGCATCGTGACCGGCATGGCGGGCTCCCCCGCGAGCGGGTTCATCGAGATTCTACATAGGCTGCTGCCGTCCGTCCCGATCAGCATGGTCGCAAAAGACCGGACCATCTACAACATCTACCCCGCAAAAAGAGGCGAAACCGCGGCAAAATCCAGTCTGTTGAAAAGCAATTAAAAGAAGGGGCTGTTGCAAAACGGAAGTTTTG
>DAINSB010000093.1:0-9260 GCA_036741535.1 Caproicibacter sp.
GCAGGTCCCCGATCTCCGCGCCCTCCTCCAGGATAAAGGCGCAGGTCAGGTAGCGCGGCTCCGCGCCGCTCATCAGAAGATCGTTGACCGTGCCGCAGACGCAGAGCCGCCCGATGTCCCCGCCGGGGAAAAACAGCGGGGTCACGACGAAACTGTCCGTCGTGAAAGCAATCCGGCCGGAATCCGGCCGGTGCTCGCGGCGGCCCGCATCCGGCCGGCCCTCCGGGCCGGGCAGGACGGCGGAATCCTCCATCCGGGAAAGGACGGGGTCGCGGAACGTCTTCTCAAAAACCTCTGCGATCAGCTCGGACGTGGCCTTTCCGCCGCTTCCGTGCGCCATGGTGATCTTCATTTCGCACCTCTCCCGCTGACAAAATAATTATAGCAGCTTCCCTCCTGAGAAACCATACACGCGCCCTGCGGAAGCTGCGGCGTGCAGGCCTTGCCGAACAGCGGGCACTCGGCCGGGGAGACCGCCCCGGTCAGCACCCGCGCGCAGAGGCACCGGCTGTTGGCGGCGTGGTCTTCGCACAGGCCGGCGCTGCCCGCGTCGAAGCGGGCGAACTCCGGCCGCAGGGCCATGCCGGAGCCGGGGATGACGCCCATGCCGCGCCAGGCGGCATCGCACGGCTCGAAGTAGTGCGACACGGCCCGCTGCGCCTCCCGGTTGCCCTCTTTCGTCACGGCGGAGGGATACAGATTCCACACGCCCGCCCGGCCGCGAAGCCGGACCAGCGCGTAGATCGCCTCGAGGATCTGCTCCCCCGTAAAGCCCGCGACGACGAACGGAAGACCGTATTCCGCCGCGAGCGGCTCGAAGGCGGCGCTCCCGGTGATCACGCTGACATGCCCCGGCGCGAGGAAGCCGTCCACGCCGCCCTGCGTGCCGCAGATCCAGCCGATCACCCGCGGCATGGTCTTGAGCGAGGTCAGGAGGCGCAGATTCCCGACGCCGGCGCTTTCCGCCTCGCGGAGCAGCACGGCGTAGACGGGCGTTGTGGTTTCAAAGCCCACTGCGGCGAAAACGTACCCGTGCGAGGGATCGGCGGCCGCGGCCTTCAGCGCGTCCATCGGGGAATAGGCCATGCGGACCCTGCCGCCCGCCGCCTTCGCATCGCTCAGGCTCATATGGCTGCCGGGCACGCGCATCAGGTCGCCGAACGTCAGCACCGTTTCGCCCGAAAGGCACAGCCCGACGAGCCGGTCGATGTAGGCCGTGACCGTCACGCAGACCGGACACCCGGGCCCGGAGATGAGCCGGATCTTCGACGAAAGCATCTGCGGAATGCCGCAGCGGGAAATCTGGGCCGTATGGGTGCCGCAGACCTCCATCAGCCGAACCTCGGGGCCGCTGTATTCTTTCAGGTACGCGCGGATGTCCGTCATGCTTCCTCCAGTTCCCGGAACAGCTCTTCCAGTTCCCTGCCCTCTTCTTCCGCCAGCACCTGCAGGATGCATCCCGCGTGCACAAGGACCTTGTCGCCGGGCTTGATTTTGACAAGTCCGGCCTCCGCCTCGACCGTGTTTCCCCTGAAATCGACGGTCGCCGTTCTTCCGTTCACTTTTACCACCGTTCCCGGCAATGCAACACACATTTTGATTCCCTCCGTTGCCGATCTCGATTATGTTTCTTCTCAAAGGCCGCGGGCGGCGCAGATCCACGCCTCCCCCAGGCTGATCCCCCTACAAAACCGGAAACGCCGGCCTGCTCCGCCAGGCCGGCAATGAAGGGGGGCGGTATCAGGCCCCCTGTACGATTCCGCAGATCGTGAGGAAGACAGCCATGGATGGCTTCACGGCTCCGGCTTTTTCACGGCGGGGGCCGCCTCCCGCTGTGCCGGCGCGGCCGGTTTCACGGGCGCAGTTGTCTTTGGTGCGGGCGCAGCGGCCGGTTTCGCAGTCGGAGCGGTCGTCTTGGAGGCGACCGGCGGCTTGGGAGGAGCCGGCGGTCCCTGCAGCACGTCCTCCGTTTTCTGCGCACCCGGTTGCGTGTAGGTCTGGTGCATGGAAAGGCACTTTTTCGGGCAGCTTGCCACGCAGTAGCCGCACTGGATGCAACTAAACCGGTGGATGGCCCAGGTCCTCGCCGCGCGGTCGACCGCGATGGCGCCGGTCGGGCATCTTCTGGAGCAGAGCCCGCAGAAGATGCAGACGTCGATATTGTTCTCGATATGGCCGCGCGTGCGCTCGGAATATTTCCTCGGCTGCTGCGGGTACGGGCGCGTGGCGGGTCTGGAAAACAGGTTGCGCAGCTCCGTTTTCGTAAAATTCATCAAACTCATATTCTCACCTCTCGGTGCAGCTGATGCACGGGTCTATGGTCAGGATCATCATGGGCACGTCGGCAAGCTGGCTCCCCTTCAGCATTTCCAGCATCGGCGGGATGTTTGCGAAAGTCGGCGTGCGGATGCGGAAGCGGTCGAGGAATTTCGTTCCGTTGGCCTTGACGTAATAGAGAGCTTCGCCTCGCGGCTGTTCCACGCGCATCATGGTTTCGCCCTTCGGGAACCCTTTCACCGGCACCGCGACCTCACCCTCCGGGATCTTCGCCACGACCTGGCGGATCACGTTGATGGACTGGAAAATCTCGTTAATGCGGACCGCGGTGCGCGCATAGCAGTCCCCCGCGTCGCTCGTGACCGGCTCGAAGTCGATGTCGCCGTAGGCGAGGTAGCCCGTGGTGCGAACGTCGAACGGAACGCCGCTCGCGCGCAGGAACGGCCCGACCGCGCCGAGAGAATGCGCCTTTTCCTTCGACAGGACGCCGACGCCCTCCAGGCGCGAGCGCACCGCGCTGTCATTCAGAAACGTCTTCGCCATCTCGCGGATCTCCGGCTCCATTCGGTTCAGCGTCTCCACAAAGGAGCGGAGCATGGCGTTGTCCACGTCTTTGAGCTCACCGCCGACCTTGTTGACGGAGGAGATCAGCCGCCCGCCTGTGGAGGCTTCCGACATGTCTAGGATCTTCTCGCGCAGCCGCCACGACTGCATGAAAAGGCTCTCGAAGCCGAAACCGTCGGCCAGCAGGCCGAGCCACAGCAGGTGGCTGTGCAGACGCGAGAGCTCGCACCAGACCGTGCGCAGGTATTTCGCGCGCGGCGGGATCTCGACGTTCATGATATGCTCCACCGCCGAGCAGTAGGACATGCCGTGCATAAAGCTGCAGATGCCGCAGACGCGTTCCGCGACATAGACCATTTCGTTGAAATCTTTTTTCTCCACCAGTTTTTCGAGGCCCCGGTGCACAAAACCGATGGAGGGGATCGCCTCTACCACTTTTTCGTCTTCCAGAACAAGGTCAAGATGGATCGGCTCCGGGAGAACCGGGTGATGGGGACCGAAAGGGACGACGCTCCGTGTACTCAATTGGCTCTCCTCCTTATTGGAACGGATACTTTTCGGCCGTGCGGTAAAGGCCGCCGTGGTAGTCGATCGTCATGAATTCGATCGGCACGCCGAAAAGGTCGTGGATTTCATTTTCGTAAAAGAAAGCGGACGGAAAAATATGGCTGATGCTCTCCACCCGGTCGCCCGGGGCGACGGTGAAGCGCAGGTGGAGCAGATCGTACCCTTTCCCGAATGTATAGGTCATCTCATAGCCGCCTTCCACCTTGGTGCTGCACATCTGCGCCAGGCGGTAACCCTCGCCTTTGAGGCGCGACACCTCGCTCAGGACATTCTGTTTTTGGGTGGGGCGCACCTCGGTCTTGACCGGATTGATCTTCTGCATGAATCAGTTCCCCCCTTCGGCGGGCGGAACCGCCGCGCCCATCTGCGCGCGTTTTTTGTCGAGCAGCGCCACGGCTTTCACCACGCCGTCGATGATCGCCTCCGGCCGCGCGGCGCAGCCCGGCACGTAAATATCGACCGGGATGACCTTGTCCGTGCCGCCGAGGATATTGTAACAGTCCTTGAAGATGCCGCCGTCGCAGGCGCAAATGCCCACGGCGACGACGACTTTCGGGTCCGGCATCTGGTCGTAAAGCTGTTTGATGACGTTCTTGTTCTGATCGTTGACGCCGCCGGTGATCAGGAAAATATCGGCGTGTTTCGGGTTGCCCGTATTCACCACGCCGAACCGCTCCACGTCGTAGACCGGCGTCGTCGTGGCCAAAACCTCTATGTCGCAGCCGTTGCAGCTGGAACCGTCATAATGCAAAAGCCACGGTGATTTTGACATTTTCATGGTTGCGCATCACCTTCTTCAATGAATAAAGCGGATAAAGATGATCGCCAGCAGGTTGACACCGCCGAAAATCAGCGTGACAAGCCATGCGGAGCGGAGCATCTTATCCCACTTGACGCGGGGGAAGACATTGTCGACGAGGATCTCGAAGAAATAGCACGCGAGGCAGACGACCACCGCGGCAAGGATGCTCCACGGGTTCCTGTTCAGGACGAACAGGGCGATGTAGGCCATCAGCAGGACCTGTTCGTACCACTCGGCGAGCTCGACCAGCGCGTAGACATTGCCGGTCAGGTCGGTCGTGGTGCCCTTCACCA
This sequence comes from Caproicibacter sp., assembly GCA_036741535.1. Taxonomy (GTDB): domain Bacteria; phylum Bacillota; class Clostridia; order Oscillospirales; family Acutalibacteraceae; genus Thermocaproicibacter. The sequence continues at coordinate 4,504 of DAINSB010000093.1, forward strand.
TTTCCTGATGCGCGTGGTGCGACGTGCTCAGATCGAACGGGGACTTGCGCAGTTTAATGGTTAGGATGAACAGGAAGCCGATAAACATTCCCGGGAGGAACACGATCAAAGGCATGTTCGTGCCGACAATATCGCCCACCATGAAACTGCCGGTCACACGGTAAAACCCGATGGGCGCGAGCAGCAGCATCGGCTCGGTGCACATGGTCTGCAGCATTTCGCGCTGCACGCCCATGGAACTGAACGGCGAATTCGCCGAAAACGCCGCCATGAGGAAAAACGTTTCGCCGAGCGTGGTGGAGAAGAACACGAGCAGCAGGTCGCCGCCCGCGAAGAACAGACAGCCCGTAAACATGGTGAAAAGGATGTATCCGCCGATCAGAAACGTCTGGAATCTATTGACGATGAGCGACTGCTTGTTGAAAAGTTTCGCAAGGTCGTAGAACGGCTGCAGGAACGGCGGCCCCTGCCTGCCCTGAAGTCTCGCGGTGATCCTGCGGTCGAACCCGGCCAGCAGGCCGCCGACGAACGGCGCGAGGACGAGGAAAAGGACGACTCTCAGTACCGTCATCCACACGGTCATCACAGAACACCTCCGATCGAAACGACCATCAGAATCAGCAGCATCGCCGTGGCAATGCCGAGGCACGGCTTCCACAGCTTCTTCTCGCCGAAAAGATCGGGGAAGTACCAGTTGGCAAGGTACATCTGCTTCTTTTCGCCGAACGAGTCGACAAACGAGCAGTCGTCGCCCTCATTGACGCCGGCCATATACGAAAGCGTCGGCTTGTTCCGCTTGCCGAGCGTCAGCAGGCGCGCGGCGATCGGCACGACGACGATCATGCACATCATCAGCAGCATGATCGGGATGTCGCCGCTCGTGATGACCGAAAGCGCGGCCGTCTGGAACATCTCGACCAGCACCGGCCGCACCAGGTAGGCGGAAATAACCGGGAACAGCAGGCAGAGGATCACGACGAGCGACGCGAGCGTCCCGAGGGCGATCCTCTCATCCCAGTGGACGGTGTCCGGGTGCGGGCGGGAGCTGTGCGGAACCGCGATCAACTTGCCGAGCCATTTCGTCCAGTAGAACATCGTCGTCCCGGAGCCGAACGCGAGGAACAGCATCATCAGCACGTCGCCGGAATCCACAAAGGATTTGAGCGCGGCCCATTTGGCGATCAGCATGCCGAACGGCGCGAGGAACATCCCGAAAATGCCGATGATCATCACGACCGCGAGCCTCGGCAGCCGGACGATCAGGCCGTGCATGTCCTCGATGTTGCGGCTGCCGGTGCAGTTTTCAACAGCGCCGACCGAGAGGAACATCAGCGACTTCGCCACCGCATGGAAGATCATCAGCAGGATCGCCGCCCACGCGGATTCGTATGTTCCCACCCCGGCGCAGGCCGCAATCAGCCCCAGATTCGAGATGGTGGAGTAGGCGAGCACCCGCTTGCCGTCGCTCTGCGCGATGGCGAGGACGGAAGCGGCGAAGAACGTGAAGCCGCCGACCAGCACGACCATGATCCCCGGCATCGTCCCGCCGAGCACCGGCGACAGGCGGATCAGCAGATAGACGCCCGCCTTGACCATCGTGGCGGAGTGGAGCAGCGCGCTCGAGGGCGTCGGCGCGACCATGGCGCCGAGCAGCCAGCCGGAAAACGGCAGCTGGGCGCTTTTGGTCAGGGCCGCAAAAGCCAGCAGCGCGGCGGGGATCACGACAAGCCTGCCGCCCCCGCCGAGGCTGAGGAGGTCCCGGATGGTGGCGCACTGCAGCACCATGGTGCTGTATAGAATGGCCCCCGCGAAGCCCGCACCGCCCAGCAGGTTCATCCACAAAGCGCGGAAGGAGTTGCGGACGGCGATCGGCGTGCGGTTGTACCCGATCAGGAGGAACGAGCACAGGCTCGTGATCTCCCAGAAGAAATACATCCACGACAGGCTCGCCGAAAGCACCAGGCCGAACATCGCCCCGAGGAACAGGAACAGAACGGAAAGGAAAAACGGGACCCGGTCCGGGAACTCCGGGTGGTGCCTGTGGTAATCCTTCAGGTAGCCGACGGTGTAAAGGCCGATCAGGCTGCCGACGACGCCCACGATCAGACACATGACGATCGTCAGGTTGTCAATCGCAATGCGCGGCCGCCCCTCGACGGAATAGCCGGAAAGCTCCATCCAGATGATCGGAATCGTCTGGATGGCAGAAAGCAGGACCACATAATACCTTTTGTAACGGAAGCCGTAATAAAAGATCACGCACATCACGACGGCTTCGCCGACCAGCACGGCCGAATCGAGGCCGCGGGCCTCCGTCAGATACGCAAAACTCGCGCCCCGCGAAAGCACGCTCACGGTCAGGTAGACGACCGCGGCCACGATCAGGCCGCAACTGATATAGACCGTGATGTCGCGCGCTTTTCCGGGCCTTTTCATAAACGCCAAAATAATGGCCGCCAGAAAAGGAAATAGGATCAGGAATGCAACTGTCCCCATCACTTTTACTCACCGCTTTTTTGTTAATGTTTTACTGGCATACTAGAATATTTCACTGGAATACTAGCATACCGTTTCTGTCTCCGCCTGCACCGTACTCTTACCCCCATCTGCACTCCTCCAGAAACTTTCAATCTCAACCGCGCCTCCACATTGAAAAGAAAACCATGTTTGTTATAATAATAACACCTTTCAGCCTGAAAGCAAAGGTAAAAAAAGAATTTTTGCGATGGAATCTGCCGATCATTTCTTTCCGCCGGGCCTCTGTCGATCCGGATGAGAATGGAGTATAATGGAGCCGGTCCGGCAGGGATCGAAACGCGCCCGCGCGGGTCTCGGCCGCGCGGCACCCGAACGCCGGCAGCCGCGCCGCATCCCGGCTCCGGCTTCTCTCCGGGGCCTTTCAAAAGCGGAACGGCGGCATAAGCGGCATAAAATTCACATCAAGAAAGGGTTTTGCACCATGGATTACGCATCCGAATCGCTGAAGCTCCATTATAAGTGGAAAGGCAAGATCGAAATGGTCTGCCGCGCGCCCCTCGCGACCCGCGACGACCTTTCGCTCGCCTACACCCCCGGCGTCGCGCAGCCGTGCCTCGAGATCCAGAAGGACATCAGCAAGAGCTACGACCTGACCCGCCGCGGGAACCTCGTCGCCGTCGTGACCGACGGCACGGCGGTGCTCGGGCTCGGCGACATCGGCCCGGAGGCCGGCATGCCGGTCATGGAGGGCAAATGCGCGCTGTTCAAGGCCTTCGGCGGCGTGGACGCCGTCCCGCTGTGCATCCGCTCCAAAAAAGTGGACGACATTGTCAACACCGTGCGCCTGATCGCGGGCAGCTTCGGCGGCATCAACCTGGAGGACATCGCGGCCCCGCGCTGCTTTGAGATCGAGAAAAGGCTCAAGGCGTGCTGCGACATCCCGGTCTTCCACGACGACCAGCACGGCACCGCCGTCGTCACGCTCGCGGCCCTGCTGGGCGCGCTGAAACTGACCGGCAAAAAGCTCGACCGGGTCCGCGTGGTGACGAGCGGCGCCGGCGCGGCGGGCGTCGCCATCATCCGGCTGCTGATCGCGCTCGGCCTGCGGGATGTCATCATGTGCGACCGGCGCGGCGCCATCTACGAGGGGCGCCCCGGCCTGAACCCGGTCAAGGAGGAAATGGCCGCGATCACCAACCGCGGCAAACAAAGAGGCTCCCTCGCGGACGCCCTGAAAGGCGCCGACGTGTTCATCGGCGTTTCCGCCCCGCGCTGCGTCACGCCCGAGATGGTCAAAAGCATGAACCGGGACCCCATCCTGTTCCCCATGGCGAATCCGGTGCCGGAGATCATGCCGGACGAAGCCAAAGCGGCCGGCGCGGCGGTCGTCGGGACGGGCCGCAGCGACTTCCCGAACCAGATCAACAACGTGCTGGCCTTCCCGGGGATCTTCCGCGGCGCGCTGGATGTGCGCGCATCCGACATCAACGACGAGATGAAGATCGCGGCGGCCCGCGCCATCGCCTCCCTCGTGCCGGACGACAAACTCTCGCCGGACTACATCATCCCGAGCGCCCTCGACCGCAGCGTCGCCCCGGCCGTCGCCAAGGCCGTCGCAGAAACGGCGAAAAAAACGGGCGTCGCAAAAATCAATTCCACCCCTTGATTTTATGCTCCGGGGCTGTTATACTTTCTTTTAAAAAACCGAATTTGAATTTCTCGGATAAAAGGAGTCATGAAAGATGATAAAGAAAGAGACAAAAACTCTCCTGAACGATCAGGTCAACAAGGAGTGGGCTTCCGCCTACCTGTATCTGGACATGGCGAACTACTATGCGGACAAAGACCTGAACGGCTTCGCCAACTGGTTCAACGTGCAGGCGCAGGAGGAACGCGACCACGCCGGGCTGTTCAACCAGTACCTTCTGAACAACGACATACGGCCGGCCCTGCAAGACGTGGCGGCCCCGACGGAGGACTACGCGGATTACCGCGCCCCGATCAGCAAGGCGTTCGCGCACGAGCAGTCGGTCACGGCGTCCATCAACAACATCTACGCCGCGGCTTCCGCCGACAAGGACTTCCGCACCATGCAGTTCCTCGACTGGTTCGTCAAGGAGCAGGGCGAAGAGGAGAAAAGCATCCAGGACATTCTGAAACGCTACGGCCTCTTCGGCGGCGACGCGAAGAGTCTGTACCTTCTGGATTCCGAGCTGGCGGCGCGGGTCTACGCGGCGCCTTCGCTGGTCCTGTAAACGTCCGGCCCGAAACGACAAGCG
>DAINSB010000094.1:0-9252 GCA_036741535.1 Caproicibacter sp.
ACCCTTCCTTTTCCAGGATCGGTTTGATCGCGTTCTCGAACAGGACCGTGTAGGGCCCCTGCGATTTGCCGTATTTCAGGACTTTTTTGGCGGAGGAAACCGCGGACCCGCCCGCCGCGGACTGCGCCTGCGCGGAGCCCGCCTGAGAGGACGCGGCCGTGTTTTCCCCCGGCGCGGCGCACGCCGTCAGCGCGACGGACAGCGCCGCGAACAGAGGTGCGGATTTTCTTGGAGAAATGGTTTCCCACGGACTGGATCAGCTGGACGAACAGGATCAGCACGATCACCGTCGCGGTCATCAGCGGCGTGTTGAACTGCTGGTAGCCGTAGGTGAGGGCCAGGTCTCCGACGCCCCCCGCGCCGATGGCACCCGCCATGGCGGTGACGCCCAGCAGGCCGATCGTCCCGGTCGTGATCGTCAGAATCAGCGACGGCAGGGCCTCCGGCAGCAGAAAATGCCACACGATCTGCGGCGTGGAGGCCCCCATCGCCTCCGCGGCCTCCAGAATGCCGGGGTCCACTTCGAGCAGGGAGCTTTCGACCAGCCGGGCGAGGTACGGGCCGATGTAGAACACCAGCGGGACCAGGGCGGCCCTCGTGCCGATGGTCGTTCCCGCGATCGCCTTGGTCACGGGCATGATGAAGACGAGCAGAATGATGAAGGGGACCGAGCGGACGATGTTGATCAGCCCGTTCAGCACGCGGAAGGCCGCCCGGTTTTCCAGAATGCCGCCCTCGCGGGTCAGCACCAGCAGGATGCCCAGCAGGATGCCGATCAGCGAGCCGAGCAGCAGCGCCCAGAACAGCATGTAGACGGTCTGCTCCGCCGCCAGCGCAAGCCTTGCCGAAGAGATGTCGAGGGTCTGTTCGATTATTGCTTCCATGATTCGAGGTCCACCTTTCTTACCTCCGCGCCGGATTCCCGGATCTGCCGCTCGGCCTTTTCGATCTCGCCGTCCGGCCCCGTCAGGCGGACGACCAGGATGCTCAGCACCGTTCCCTGCAGCTCGTTCACGGTGGCGAACAGGATGGTCGTCTCAACGTCGAAGTTTTTGTCGACGCGCGAAAGCAGGGAATCCCGCGCGCTTTTCCCGGTGAATTTCAGGCGCAGGACCTCGCCGCCCTTCCCGTCGTTCCGTACGGCGTCGCGGATGCTCGCGGGCACCGTGTCGTCGATCACCGTTTTGACGAACCCCTTCGTGATCTCCCGCTTGGGGTTGCTGAAAACGTCCAGCACGTTTCCCTGCTCCACGATCTCGCCGTTTTCCATGACCGCGACGCGGTTGCAGATTTCCTTGATGACGTTCATCTGGTGCGTGATCAGCAGGATGGTGACGCCCAGATCCCGGTTGATTTTTTTCAGCAGCGCGAGGATGGACTCCGTCGTTTTCGGGTCCAGCGCGCTCGTCGCTTCGTCGCACAGCAGAATGGAGGGGCTGGTGGCGAGCGCCCGCGCGATGCCGACCCGCTGCTTCTGCCCGCCGGAGAGGTTTTCGGCGTACGTGTTTTTTTTGTCCTCCAGCTCGACGAACCGCAGCAGCTCTTCGACCCGCTTTTCGATCTCCGCCTTCGGCTTTTTTTCCAGAATCAGCGGAATGGCGATGTTCTGCCACACGGTTTTGGAGTTCAGCAGGTTGAACTGCTGAAAGACCATACCGATGTTTTTGCGGATCTCGCGGAGCTTCCGCTTCGGCAGCGCCGTCACGTCGGTCCCGTTGATGAGCACCTTGCCCGCGCCCGGCCGTTCCAGCAGGTTCACGGTGCGGATGAGGGTCGATTTTCCGGCCCCGCTGAAGCCGATCACCCCGAAGATGTCGCCGTCCTCCACCCGGATCGAGACGTTCTTCAGCGCCTCCACGTCGCCGGCCCTGCCGGAAAAGGTCTTGCTGACGTTCTGGATCCAGATCATGTCGCTTCCCCGCTTTTCAGCGCGCTCAGGGCTTTTTCCGCCAGGGAGGCGACGTAGGCGGCCGCGGCCGGCAACGCCTGCGGGTCCGCGCGGAATTTCGGGTTGTGGTTCGATTCGGACGGCCCGGTCCCGATCTGGATATACACGCCGCGCAGAGTCTGCTGGTAAAAAGCGAAGTCTTCGCCGCCGAGCGCCGGCGTCGCCGGGACGGCCTTCAGGCCGTTTTCCGCCGCCACCTTCCGCGCGAATTCCGTCCAGGCCGGATCGTTGTCCGTTGCCGGCGGGCCCGCGATCCAGCGGAAGTCGGCTTTGGCGCGGAAGGCCCGCGCGATGTTTTCCGCCAGCTCCTCCAGCCTCTTCGGGATCAGCGCGCGGTCCTCCTTTTTCAGCGTGCGGACGGTCCCCTCCAGAAACGCCGTGGAGGGGATGACGTTCCACGTGCTCCCCGAATCGACGTGCGTGATGCTGACGAGGCCGGGGTGGAACGGGTCGATGTTCCGGCTGACGACGGTCTGCGCGGCCGAGATGAACTGCGCGGCCGCCACGACCGGGTCGACGCCGTTCTGCGGGTACGCCGCGTGCACGCCCTTACCCGTAAAGGTGATCTCGAACCGGTCGACCGCCGCGGTCATGGCGCCCGGCGAGATCACGACGGTGCCGACCGGCACATTGGGGATCACGTGGATCCCGAAGATGGCCCGCACGCCGTCCAGAACGCCGGTCTCGGTGATTTTGAGCGCCCCGAGCGAAGATTCCTCGCCGGGCTGAAAGATCACCTTGACGGAGCCCGCGAGTTTCTTTTCCCGCTTCTTGAGCAGCCGCGCCGCCCCCAGCATGGCCGTGGTGTGGAAATCGTGGCCGCAGGCGTGCATCTTCCCGTCGTTCTCCGAACGGTAGGGCAGGTCCGTCAGTTCCTTGATCGGGAGCGCGTCGATGTCGCAGCGGACCGCGACGGCCGGCCCGGGCTGCGGCCCGGCGATCTCCGCCACCAGGCCGGTCTCGAGCGGCAGGTCCAGAATCCGGATTCCCGCCGCGTCCAGCAGCGCCCGAATTTTTTCGGTCGTCCCGAATTCCTGAAAAGAGAGCTCCGGGTGGCGGTGGAACCACTCGAAGGTCTGCAGCAGTTCCGCTTCCCCGTTTGCCGAATCTTTTGTATCCATCATTTCAATCCTCCAAACTCAAAAACCGCGCCGTCTTCCCGGAAATACGCATAAAAAAAGCCGGCGGACGGCGGGACCTGTCGGTCTTTCCCGGTCTTGCTCCGCGGCCCGCGGGCTGAAAACGGAAAAGCCCGGTCCCGGTTATTTGTGGGCGTGCCGAAAACGCATGGCGCACAGCGGACCGTTTTCTGCGGGCGCCATTGTTTTTCAGTGGAAAAGCATTTTTCCCGCCATTACATATTAGTGATATATGTATTACACATAGTATTAGTATGCTTTCCTACTCAACCTGTCAAGTTTTTTCAGCGTTCTGCAAAAAATCCGGGCGGAGGGCTGCCGCCCGGGCCGGCCCTGTGCGGGGAATTTTTTCGCGCGCGCCTTTCGTCCCCCCTCTTGATTTCAAGGGCGTTTTTCCCTATAATAAAACCGGTTCGTGAGGGCTCCCCGCGGGCCGATTTCGGCATGAAAAGGCGCCCGGATTCCCGCCGGGAATCGGACGGCCGGGGAAAAACGTTTTTTGGGCTGGCGCAGTCCGCCGGAGAGAGGAAACAGCATGGTTCGCTACGCTTTTTACGATTTCGCATTCGGCATTTTAAAAATCGGCTACACCGACATGGCCGTCGTCTGTCTGAGGCGGACGGACCGGATCGACGCCGCCGACGAGCACTCCGCGCTGTCCGACCTGGCTTTCGGCCAGATCCGCGAATATCTGGCCGGCGCACGCAGGGCGTTCGATTTTCCCTATGAGCTCCGCGGCACGGAGTTCCAGAGAAAAGTGTGGAGCGCGCTGTGCCGCATCCCCTACGGGGAGACCCGGACCTATCGGCAGATCGCGGAAGAGGTGGGCAGCCCGAAGGCGTACCGCGCCGTCGGCATGGCGAACCACGAGAACCCGGTCGCCATCGCCGTGCCGTGCCACCGGGTGATCGGGTCGAACGGCGCGCTGGTCGGCTACGGGGGCGGCCTCGAGATGAAGCGCGCCCTGCTGGACCTCGAAAAGGACCGCGCGGGCTTTTTTTCTGCCTGATTTTCCCGGAAAGCCCATAATTTTTCCGCTTTCGCCGGCAACTGCCAGTTTTAGAGCCGGAAAGATGGCAGAAAAATTAGAATAATTCACCAAAATAATTAAATTTAAGAAATATTCTTTTCCCAAATCTTTCTGTCCCTTCCTCCCCGATAAAATGGAAAGGCAATCATTCATTTTCCGGGAACTCTGCCGGAATAGGGTGAAATCAGGAATCAAGGAAGGGTATCAAAAAGTGAGAAAAAGATTTCGAGCCACCAGCATCCTTCTGGCGGCGGCGCTGCTGTTTTCCGTGGCGTCCGCGGCATTCGCCGCATCCACCGACCCGACGACCATCACGTGCGACGATTTCGACGCGGTCGAGACGCTGGCGCAGAACACCCGGACCACCTATGAGATCGAGCTGAGCAACACGGACGCGACCGTGGCGGCCCAGTCGAGCGAAGGATCGGTCCTCGGGGCCTCCGTGCAGGCCGATCCGCAGAATCCGGGCTATTTCACGCTGACCCTGGAAGCGTTTCAGACCGGAAAAGCCACCGTCACGCTGACGGCCTCCGACGGAACCGAAAAAGAGCGGGACATCGCCGTGGAAGAGGCGTCCGCCGACCCGGATTACACCATTTCCAGCGACCCGGCGTCCGACTTTTCCCTTCCCGCGGGCAACAGCCGCTACATAACGATCCACTACGAAAGCGATAACCTCGACGTCTATACCGCCCCGACGCTGACTTCGGACGACGACAGCGTCATCCATGTGGAGCAGATCGGCGCGGACTTCAGCAACGACGATTATTATTTCCGCGTGGACGCGGTCGGCAAAGACGGCCGGAGCGCGACGCTCTCGGCGGGAAGCACCGGCTATCTGAGCACGGAGAAACTGTGCACCGCGTCCGTTGCGGAAAACAAGGACCTGCGCGTCGACACCCAGTCGACCTACGTCTGCAACACCTCCGACGTCTATGACTTCGTCGTTGCCACCGGCGCGGCGACGCCTCCGCAGGTCAGCGCGGGCAACGAGCTGGTTTCCGTCAGCTATGTCGGGAAGGTGCCCGGAGGCTACCAGTACGAGATGGAAGCCGAGGACACGGGCGGTTCCGTCGTGCAGGTCAAATCGGGGGACGAGACGGCGGGCTTTGCCGTCCAGGTCAACGAGGACGAGCAGCCTTCCGTCGTTTCGACCGATCCGAAGGCGGTGAGCGTGGCGCAGGGCGGTACCTACACCTACCACTTTGACATCATGGGCGGCGGAGCGCCCCAGTTCGTCACCGACCCGGCCGACACCGTGGCGGTCAAGTCCGTGAAGAAGGACGGCATCCACTACGCCTGCACGGTAGTGGCGTCCGGCGACGTGGGCAGCTCCTCCGAACTCTCCGTCACGTTCCCCGACGGCGGCGAAGACTTCACCGTGGACGCGGGGAAGATCACGGTGACAGAGCCGACGGGGACTCAGATGAAATCGGACACGAACCATGATTTCACCCTCGCCTACGGCCAGAGCTACCAGTTCAGGATCACGGGCGCGACCGACTTTTACCCGGGGTCTTCCGGGGCGTTCCGCGTGGTCAAAGCCGGCCAGTCCGAAGACGACACGTTTTACCGGATCACGGCGGTCGGCAAGCCGGGCGACGCCGCCGGGTTCTACATGCGCGCCCCGGACCGGAATCCGGTGCTGGTCTGTGTGGTGACGGTCGGCAATGTCACGCTCTCCTCCGACACCCATTCCGATTTCAGCCTTGCGAAGGGCGCCACCTACCAGTATAAGATCACGGCCCCCGGCGTTGCGAACGCTTCGGATCTCCACTTCAACGCCGGAAGCTCGGGCGTGGTTCAGACCGCGTTCGCGGGCAAGTCCGGGTACGATTTCTTCTACCGGGTCACGGCGACGGGGAAGAGCGGCCAGGCGACCGGCCTCTACGTCTCCGCGTTCGACCAGAAGCCTCAGCGGGTCAATGTCGTGACCGTAAAGCCCATTGAGGTCACTTCCGACACCAATTCCGATTTCAGCCTCGCCAAGGGCCAGAGCTACCAGTTTAAGATCACGGCGCCGGGGGCGTCCTCCGTGACCTTCAACGCGGGAAGCGCGGGCGTCGTGTCCGTCACGCCGGTCTCCCACAGAGGCGACGACTTTTTCTTCCGGGTCACCGCCGTGGGGAAGAGCGGCCAGGCGACCGGCATCTATACAGGCGCCAAGGGCCAGTCAGATAAAAAGGTCTGCGTCGTCACCGTAAAATAGGATTCCGCCTCAGAAAAAACCGTCCCGGGGACTTTTCCGGTTCCCCGGGGCGGTTTTTTGCCGTCTCTTCGATTTCCCCGGTTCGGCTTTTCTACGGCCTGTAAAACAGCTGCGCCCAGTAGAGGCCCCCGTCGGCGGCCCGGTACACGCCGACGCCGGTATATTCGTAGGCCGCGTTCAGAATGTTGCCGCGGTGCTCCGGGGAGAGCATCCATGCCGATACGACGGCGTCCGGCGACGGATAGCCGCAGGCGAGGTTTTCCCCCGCCGAGGAAAAGGAGATCCGATACTGGGCGAACAGAGACGCGGGGCCGGAGCCGTTTGGCCTGGTGTGCGAAAAGCGGACGGAGGACTCCTGCGCGCGGACGGCGGCCATGCCGGCCAGTGCGGAGGTCGCCGTCAGGGGCCTCAGCGAGCGGGCGGCGCGCTGCTGGTTGACGAGGCGCAGCACTTCGCTCTGGTACGCTTCGGCGGAGAAAGCGGGCCGGCCCGAAGCCGCGGCGGAAGCCGTGGGGGCCGCGATGCCGTTCTCCCAGGCCGTGGCCGCAGCGGGCGCAACGGGCGCCGCGGCGAGCGCAAAAAGCACGAGGGCTGTCAGGACCATTCTTCTTTTCATTGTCAATTCCCCCTTGTCGATGCAGGACAAATCAATGAAAAGGAAATAAAAAAGTTCTGTTCAGACCACTGAACAGAACTCATTATCATCAAAAATAATGAAATACTTTCGGCGGCCAGGCGATCATCATTCCCGCGGGAATCTTAGACCCATAGCTTTGCGTCCCTGCCTTTCGGCAGGTTTGCCAGTATCGTTTTATTTCCTTTTTATTTTTTCACACTATTTCCGACATCCAGTATACAAGGATTTTCCAAATTTTGCAACCGTTTTCGGCAAAAAAGCGAAACTTTGTCAGGATCGGGAAGACGGGCCGCCCGGAGCGGAGACGCCCGCGGAGCCGGACGGCGCAAGGCCGGGGGCGGCTTCGTAGCCGGGTTCCGGAGTGGAGGCGGGGGGCGGAGCGTCCCCGTCCGTCCGCCTCGCCTGCACGATCAGCCGATGGGTGGCGGTCAGATAGGGCGTGCAGGTGATCAGGGTCAGAGCCGCGTTTTCCCCGTCGATCCGCTTCAGCACGGAGACCTGCGTCGGCAGGACCGTGAAGCTCCGGAACACCGAGTAGGTGAAGACCTTTCCGCCCGCTTTCAGGATGATCTGGTCCCCCGCGGCGAGCTTGCCCAGGTAGCGGAACGAAGTCGTGTTGTGGCCGGCCAGCGCGCAGTTGCCGGAAGCGCCCATCGCCGCCGTGCCGGTCACATGGCCGACCCCGTAGCGCAGCTGCTTCTGCGTGCCTTCCAGCACGTGCTGGGAGAGGCCGAGTTTCGGGATCTTGATGATCCCCAGCTCCACGTAGGCGGCCGGCCGCGAATCCTCCCCCGTCTCATTTCCGGGAAGGAGCGGCGCCGGGGAAGACGGCGCGGAAGAAGCGGAGGGGTCGCCGGAGCCCGAAACCCCGCGGTCCCCGCCGCTCCAGACGATCGGCGGGGGGTCCGGGAGGGCGGAATCGTCCTGGCTGCCGCCGAAGACCGTCGCCCACGGGTAGCGGTACGCTTCCAGGGCGAGCGTGAAAGCCACCAGAAGGGCGCCGGAAAGGATCAGGGCAAAGGAGAGCCTGTTCCGCTTTTTTCTTTTTTTCATGGCCGTCCCTTCTTTTCCCGGAATTTTGGACTATTATAGCACAAGCGCGGGATTCCTTGCACCCTGGCGCAGTGCCTGTTGATTATTTATTTTTGAAATATGCAATGTGCATAGAAAAAGGATGAAAAATTAAGAGTAATTCTTGTTTTTAATGCCTTGCCAAACAGGGCGCCAGCCGCTATAATATCAGTTAGAATAGAGCGGAAGTCTTCCCATCGGCCGCTTTTATGCGGGCGCAGGCTGAAAAAGAACTGCACAAATTCAGGTTACAAAAATGGATTTTTCTATCTGCATCGCCGGCGGGGAAGAGCGTTTTTGCAACGCGGGGAGCTTTGCGGTTCCCAGCGCGGGGAAAAACGGACCCGGGGACGCGAAGCGGGGAGGTCTTTCGCTTCAGGAGGGATAAGAATGGATTCACACAAAAAGGTCCGGAATGCCGCGCTGGCGATCGTGCTCTCGGTGGGTATGGTCCTGTCGGTTTTCCTGACCGCGTTCCAGGTCAGGGCGTCGGGAGCGGAGCCCGACTTCGGCCGGTTCGTCACGTCGTATACGCTGACGGTGAAGGACAGCCATAATGAATCGCATACATACTATTTTGACCATGATTCCGGCATCGACGGCGACCTGCCGCAGGTGGCGGTTCAGGACGGCACGACGGTCACGCTGGACATGGGCCTGGCCGTGCCAAGCACCGCGAAGGTGGCGGGCAAGACCTATACCATGTCGCTGCCGAAGGTCCTTCAGGCACAGAAGGCGTCCGGGGAGCTGAAAGGCCAGAGCGATAACGGTGGAATTTTCAAGTTCGCCGACTGGACGGTCGATGACGCCGGCGACGGCGCCGCCCTTCTGACTGTCAAATTTACCGACGATGCGGATGACAAACCGAAGGGCCGCGAGGGCGGTTTCGAGTGTACGAGCACGTTCTCGGCCGGAGGGGCCGAGAGCGACAGCCATATTGAGATTCCGTTTGAGATCGCGGGCGCCACGTACAGGGTGCCGGTCGACATCTACTTCAATCCGGTTGACCCCACGCTGGCAAAAAGGGGCCAATTGAGCACGGACAGAAAAACCGTTACCTGGACGGTCACGGTCACGTCCGGGCACGACGAGTTCGACAGCGGCCTGACCGATGTCACGGTGACGGACGTTTTCGACACGAATCAGGTCTTCGATTCCGATCCTTCCGCGTCTCCCACGTGGGGGGAGCAGGGAAAGGATTCGGTCGCGGTCGGCAAA
>DAINSB010000095.1:0-2452 GCA_036741535.1 Caproicibacter sp.
GCTGCCGCCGCTTTCCGTCCGGCCGTATCCGTCGCGGCGGTCGTCGTCCGCTCCGTCATCCGCGGCCAGACGGTTCACGCCGCCCCTCGAGAACGAGGTCTCTTCGGCCGACGGGCCCGCGGTCGGGATCTGCGCGTTGACGCTGCCGGTGAACACGGAATACCCGAGCCACACGGCCGGGGCAATCAGCAGCCCCGCCAGGGCGACGCCGGTGCAGACGGGGCCGATTTTTCCGGCAGCTTTTTTCAGGACCTTATAGACGACCAGCAGCAGGATCGGGACCCCCGCCGCAACCGAGATCAGCGGGATCAAGACCTTTGCGAAAGACGGGTAGGAGCGGAGCATGAGGATCTGCGCGCCCAGCGTCGCGGCGAGCGCGGCGGGGAGCAGAAAGCCGGCGGCTTTCCGTTCCCGGTACAGCCTCCCCATTTCCACGGCGCCGATGCCGACCAGCGCGGCGAGGAACGGGGCCATGGCGGAAAGATAGTAGGGGTGGAAGAAATTCGCCACGCTGAAATAGCCGACCATCGCGGCGACGGAGACGCCCCACAACAGCAGGCTGCGCAGAAGCCTGCGCCGGGTTTCCCGGTCGGGTTCCCCGCGCATGCGGAGGACCAGCGCGAACAGCGTGCAGAGCCCGAAGGGGAGCAGCCAGCTGTCCTGTCCGCCGAGCGTGGTGTTGAACAGGCGCAGCGGGCTGGCGCTGCCGCCGCCGTTGAAGGAGTTGCCGCCGCCTCCCATGAATCCGCCGCCCATGCCTTGGGCGGTGCGGTCCCCGCTTTCCGGGAAAGACGGCGGAGTCCCACCGGGCGTGCCGCCGTTCTGTGCTCCGCCCTGCGCCGGAGTTTCGCCGGAAGCGCCGCTTTGGGCTTTTTCGGAGGAAGTGCCGCTTTCGGCTTTCCCGGAGGCAGCGCCGCTTTCGGTTCCCCGGGAAGAGGCCGGGTTTTCAAACGAGGTCCGGAAGTTCCCCACGCCGCCGCGGTTCTGGCCGGTGATGCGCTGGACGCCGTTGTAGCCGATGGCGAGCTCCAGCTCGGAGTTCGTCGAGCTGTTGTCGACGTAGGGCCTCTCGCTCGCCGGGGTCAGGTCCACGGCGACGGACCAGGAGAGCGACACGGCCGCCAGCACGACGGACGCGACCGCGAGATGCCAGGCGCGGGTGCGCCATTTCAGGTTCGCGCCGAACAGATAGACGGCGAAAAGCGCCGGGAGGATCAGGAACGCCTCCAGCGTCTTTGCGTTGTAGGCGATCCCCAGCAGGACCGCGGAGAGGACAAGCCAGCGGAGTTTGCCCGTGTCCGCCGCGACGGTCACGGCCCATGCGGAAAGCACCATGAACAGGATGAGGACGGAATCGGTGTTGTTGGTTTTGCTGACGACGATGAAGATCGGCGAAAGCGCCAGAACGAGCGCGGAGATCAGCCCCGCCGCGGCGCCGAAATGCCGTTTGACGATGCGGTAGAGGACCAGCACGCTCAAAACGGCCGCGAGCGCCTCCGGCAGCAGAAGGCTCCATCCGTAAAAGCCGAAGACCTTCGCGAAAGCGGCCTGCACCCAGAGGGAAACGGGGGGTTTGTCCACCGTGACCCACCCGCCGGGGTCGAGGGAGACGAAGAAGAAGTTTTTCCAGCTTACAAGCATGCTCTTGACGCTTGCGGCGTAAAACTCGTTGCTGTAGCCCGCGTTCCAGATGTTGTATCCGGACAGAAAAGCGGCCAGCAGGAGGATCAGCGCCAGGGCGATCCTGTCCAATTGCCGCCTGATTGTTTTCATGTTTACCAAACCTTTCCGGATCTCTTTTCAGCATCCGCGCGATTTTTGCCGGGGCCCGCGCCGGGCAGGGCTTTTGCCGAGGGCGTGCGCTCCCGGTAGATGCCGAGTTTTCTCGCCAGGTAGTTGAAGAAGAACACGAGGCCCGTGGTGACGACCTTCGCCAGCATGGAATCCATGTGGAAGACGCCGGTGAAAAGGTTGAGGAACAGCATGTTCAGGCCGCAGCTGACGGCCGCAACCAGGTAGACGAGCGAGCTTTCCCGCGCAAGGGCTTTTCGGTCGCCGGCCCGCTGCATCACGGCGCTCTTGAAGGTATAGTTCCGGCCGAACACGAGGTTGACAAAGGTGGAGATGACGTAGGCGACGAGGAAGCTCAGGTTCTGGTCCCATTTGAACGGATAGACGAAGAGAAAAAAGAGCCCCCATTCGACGGCGGTGGAGGTGCCGCCCACCACGAGATAGCTGAAAAACTGCCGTATGTCTTTTTTGGCGGGAAGATCCGGTTTTTTCATGGAAAGTTTCCTCTTTCAATTTGAGATTCATGTGTTTAAGATACCCCGCGGGTGTGAATTTGAAATGAATGACGGTTAAACAATCTGTACATGGATTCTGTGGTTTCCATGAGAATCAGCGCCGGGCCCGCCGAACGATAGTCGATGCCCTGCGCAGCCACGGAACC
>DAINSB010000095.1:2462-9161 GCA_036741535.1 Caproicibacter sp.
GGGCCCGCCGATTCCGGCGGGCCCGGGAACTGCTGTATCTTGTTTCTTATTTTAAGCCCTCTCGGGTCAGGATCCGGAGGACGACGCCGGAAAGGCGCTCCTTCGTCTCGAGATAGCCCTGTCTGTCGGCGGTCCTGCTGTAGCACGAGACGGAGAGCGCGGGCCCGCCGTCGGCCAGCATGTCGGCCGAAACGGCGAACGTGCCGTTTTCGATGCCCTCGTCCCGCTCCAGCGTCTGCCGGATCTCTTCCGCGCAGCTTTTTACGTCCTGCTCCGCCGCGTCCGCGGCCAGCGTGACCCGGAACGTCAGCTTCTGCTTTTCCATGCGGCTGAAATTCGTGACGGGCCCGGCCGCGACCATCCCGTTCGGCACGGTCACGAGCGCCTGCGATTCGGTGCGCAGTTTCAGGCTGCGGAAGTTGATGTCCTCCACGGTGCCCTCCACGTCCCCGGTCTTGATGCGGTCGCCGATCGCGAACGGTTTGTCGAGCAGGATCACGAGGCCGCCGAACAGGTTCGTGAGCATGTCTTTGGCGGCCAGGGCGAACGCCAGACCGCCGATGCCGAGGCCCGCGATCAGCCCGCTGATGCTGAAATCCCACTCCTGTGCGACGATCAGCACCGCCAGCGCGTAAATGACAAAGCGCGTCACGGCGGCGATCGCCCGCGTCACCGTGCGGTCGTTCGGCAGGTTCAGCCTGCGCGCGAGCCCGGAATCCGCGGACTGGAGCCCGCCCGCCATGCGGGAGAGGCCCCACGCCAGCAGGATGATGAGAAAGCTGCGGAAGCATTTTTCCGTCAGGGACCATAGGCCGGCCGTCCCGGTCACGGCGGGGCTCGCGCCGAGGGCCGCGAACAGCCCGATGCCGATCAGCAGCACGCGCACCGGCTTGTGGAAAGCGTCGTCGAGCAGATCGGCCGTCTCGCCGCCGGACAGTCTGCCGCGGATCTTATGTACGAGCGCGAAGAAAAGGCCGGCGAGCGCGCGGCTCAGCGCGTAAAAGAGGACGAAGACGCACAGGGGAATCAGCAGATTCCTGGTCAGGGGGAGCTGCAGAAAAGCCTGCGTGGCGGACTGGCTCAATGTCATGGCGATTTCCTCCGTTCTGGATTTTTGGACCATTATACCACGGCGCGTCCCGGCGGGCAACCGGGGCATAAAAACGCGGCCGTTTGCGGCGGCCGCGGAAAATCCCTACGCCCACCGGACGATCCTGTCGTACAGGACGCCGAGCAGCATGGCCGGGATGGTGACGAAGAACCACAGCAGGGAAAACGGAAAGCAGATCTGGCCGAGGATGTTCAGGGGGATCTGCGAGTAATCCCAGACATCGAGCTTTAAGACGAGATTCACAAGGACCCCGGTGCCGAATTCCACGGACGTGATGATGCCGGAGCCCGCCAGACATTTGACGGACAGAGGCTCCGCCTTGAGCCTGCCGTTGCAGACGCCGTCGATCAGGCAGACGCAAGCCCCTCCGGCGATCGCCATGGAAAAATCCGTTTTTCCCCGGCACAGGATCTCAAGCGTCGGATAGAGGACGGCGCCGCTCAGAAACAAGGCGAGTTTTTTCTCCATTTCTACGATTCACCCCCGTTCGCAAGACAAAATCAGTATGAGCGGGGGTAAAAAGATTATTCATGGAAAGAAAATCCTGGTTGCGGGGAAAAGGCGCCGATTTTAGATGATTTTAACACGGGCGCGCCCGTTCCCGCTGGATTTCCCGTTCTCCTGTGGTATAATAGAAAAACAGGAAGGAGAATCTCCGATGCTCTTTGGGAAAAAAATACTGAATTATAAGGAAGATATTGTGAGGGATCTCGGCACGCTGGTGGCGGTCCCGTCGGTCTGCGGTCCCGCCGAAGCGGGGATGCCGTTCGGCAGGGAATCCGCCCGCGCGCTCGGCACGATCCTCGGCATGGCGAAGCATCTCGGCCTTACGGTGCGCAACGTGGGCAACTACGCCGGCCACGCGGAGTACGGGCAGGGGAGCGAAACGGCCGCCGTCGTGACGCACGTGGACGTGGTGCCGGCCGGGACGGGCTGGCACACGGACCCGTTTGCGATGACGCGCAGGGGCAATCTGCTCTTCGGGCGCGGCACGGCGGACGACAAGGGTGCGGCCGTCGTCGCCCTGTACTGCCTGAAGGCCCTCAAGGATGAAAAAGTCACCGGAAAACGAAAAATCCGCGCCATTTTCGGCGCGGGGGAGGAGATCGCCAGCAACGACCTCGAAATGTATTTTGCACAGGAGCCGATGCCGGTCATGGCGTTTACGCCGGACAGCGAATACGGCATCTGCAACCGCGAAAAAGGGATCATGCGGGTGGATTTTTCCGGCGGGGAAAAGACATCGCCAGTGGTGCGCAGCTTTACGGCCGGGGCGGTCGTGAACGCCGTGCCGGATTCCGCCGAGACGGTGCTCGCCTGCTCCGCGGAAAAAGCCGCCGAGCTGGAGCAAAACGCCAAAAGCGCCGAAGGCGATTTTCAGGTGACGGCCCTGCCCGACGGCGCGAAAGCCGTGTCGAAGGGAAAGGCGAGCCACGCCATGCAGCCGCAGGCGGGCTTCAACGCCGCGACGCATCTCGTCCGCCTGCTGGCGCGGACCTTTTCGGAAGAGGAGCTCGGCGGCTTTTTCACATTCCTCGATTGTGCGGTCGGCACGGAGACGGACGGCGCTGCGCTCGGCATCGGGCAGAGCGACGAACCCTCGGGCCCGCTGACGCTGAACCTCGGCATCGTCCGCGCCGGGGCCGGCGGCGAACGCGCAACCATCGACATCCGCTACCCGGTGACGGCCGACGGGGACAGGATTTTCTCCGAGGTCCGCGGCCGCGCGGCCAAGGAGGGGATCGGCGCGGAACGGCTCGTCGATACGAAGCCGCTCTACCTCCCGGCGCAGAGCCCGCTGATCTCGCTTCTGCAGGGCGCTTATCGCGACGTGACGGGCGGCACGGCGGAACTGTACGCCACGGGCGGCGGCACCTATGCGCGGGCAATCCCGGGCAGCGCCGTGGCGTTCGGGCCGTTTTTCCCGGACGAGGGGAACCGCAGGCTGCACAACACGGACGAAAACATCGACCTCGAAAAATTCCTCCTGCACGCGCAGGTCTGCCTCGAGGCCGTTTACCGTATGATCGAAGCCTGAAAGCGGAGGAAAAATGGGAAAATACAGCCATGTCACTTTTGAAGATATTCTGAAAAACGAAGAGATCAAGGCCTATATCGAAAACGGAAATCAGAATCTGGGCGTGATCGGCTTTACCGAGCACGGCTTTCCGCACGCGAAGAGGTCGGCGAACTATGCGGGCAATATTCTGGAGAGCCTCGGCTACGACGAGCGCACCTGCGAGCTGGCCCGTATCGCGGGGTATATGCACGACATCGGCAACGTCGTGAACCGGGCCGACCACGCGCAGAGCGGCGCCCTGATGGCGTTCCAGATCCTGACGCGCCTCGGCATGGACCCGAAGGAGGTCGCGCTGATCTGCGCCGCCATCGGCAACCACGACGAGGGGACCGCGGCGGCGGTCAGCCCGATCGCGGCGGCGCTGATCCTTTCCGACAAGGGCGACGTGCGCCGCACGCGCGTGCGCGACCGGGAGACAGTGAACGACGACATCCACGACCGCGTCAATTACGCCGTCGAGCACGCCGCCACGGTGATCGACACCGAGCACAAGACCGCCACGCTCGACATCCGCATCGACACGGCCATCTGCCCGGTCATGGAGTATTTCGAGATTTTCCTGACCCGCATGGTCCTCTGCCGCCAGGCCGCGCGTTACCTGGGCCTGCAGTTTGAACTCGTCATCAACGATACCAGGCTGCTGTAGGCCGGTTTACTGCATCGCCACGGCCTGCGAATACATTTGTTTGTACCTTTGCTCGAACAGCGACCTGTCGTACGACACGGTCCCCCGCGCGTCGTACGGGTCGCTGAACACGGCCTGCGTCTGCGTGTGCCCGATGAGCACCATGCAGTGCTCTTTCAGCATCCACTGGTAGGGCTCCCCCGTGTCGATCAGGTACCACGTCCGCCCGCCGGAAGGGGCCGCCATCCCGATGGTGACCCACACGACGACGGGCAGGCCCGCGTCGACGCACTGGTAGAGCTTGTCGGCGGAAAGGCCTGTCAGGTTGTACGCGACGTGCCTGCCGTCCACGGCGAGCAGGTAGTCGTTGAGCGTATTTGCGATCACCGGCGCATAGCAGCCGTACCGGTCGGTGTCCGGGCTGCCCGCGAAGGTCTTCCACGGGTTGGGGCCGTACTGTTTTCCGTTCATCTCGTAGAAATGGTCGTCGCTCGGCAGGAAGGGCAGAAGGTCCGTCTTGGTCACGTCGTACCCGAAATAGTTCAGCAGGATGGCGGCCGCCGTCACTTCGCAGCCGGACTGCAACTCCGGCGTCTGCTGGATGTTTTTGACGTTCAGGATCTTTCCGCTTTTGCCGCCGGAAGACGCGGCCCCGCTCTGTGCCGCGCCGTTCCCGGAGGCCGCCGACGGGGCCGGCGCGGAAGAGACGGAGGAAGCCGGGCGCGGATCCTTCGGCGCCGACACTGCCTTTGCCGCTTTCCCGCCGCCGCACCCCGAGAGGAGCAGTACCGCGCAGGCGGCGAGAGCGCCCGCCCTGCGAAGCCTGGCCCGTTTGCGCCCGGCTTCGTTCCGAGTTGTAAGACCCATAGAATCAGCGCCCTTCCGTTTTGCCTGAGACCGTCAGGTATTTCTTATATTTTAACATATATTAGCAGCTTTTGCTTTCTATGAATCCGATCAATCTGACCGCGGATTTGCGATATTTTTGGGCAGGATGGCATTTTTCCGGGAGGCGGCGGCGCCTTTTCCCGGGAAAAATTTGCGGATCCCCTTTACTCTAGCGTGCTAATCAGGTAAAATAGTAAAGGATTTTGGAACCGGCCTTAGCGGCAGGGGAGAAAACCATAATAAATTGATTGATGGGGCGTACAAGAATATGAAAAAACTGCTTGCTTTTCTGCTGAGCGGCCTGCTGGCCGCATCCGCCGCGGGCTGCGCGCAGGCGCCGGGGGCGCAGTCTTCCTCCGCGGCCGGGCCGGCGGCCGCGGCCTCCTCGGGTGCCGATTCCTCGTGGGAGAAAGTCAAGAGCTCCGGGCAGCTGGTCCTGGGGCTGGACAAGGCGTTTCCCCCCATGGGCTTCGTCGATACCAAGACCGGCCAGCTGGTCGGCTTCGACATCGACATGGCGCGGGAAGCGTGCAAACGCCTCGGCATTGCCCTGAAGCTGCAGCCCATCGACTGGGAAAACAAAACAGCCGAGCTGAACAACGGCAACGTGGACTGCCTGTGGAACGGCTTCAGCAAAACCGCGGAACGGGCGCAGCAGTTCAACCTCAGCATCCCCTACATGAAGAACAACCAGATCATTCTGGTGAAATCCGGCTCGGCCTACAAAGGCCTCGAGAGCCTGAAAGGCAGGACCGTCGGGGTCCAGTCCGACTCCTCGGCGGAATCGGCCCTGAACGACCAGGCGAACGCGACGTTCAAAAACTCCCTCAAACAGATCGTCAAGATCGACGATTACAGCAAGGCCGTGATGGAGATGCAGAACGGGACCATCGACGCCATCGCCATCGACGAGGTCGTGGCCCGGTATTACCTGACCAACAACGCCGGCGCATACGCGGTCCTGCAGGACGCGAGCGGCAAGGATGTCTCGCTCGCGGTCGAGGATTATGTCGTCGGGTTCCGCAAGGACGATGCTTCCCTGAAGGAGAAGATCGAGGGGGCGCTCCGGGATATGGCCAAAGACGGCACCGCCGCGAAGATCTCCCAGAAATGGTTCGGCAAGAATGTGATCACAATCGAGGCATGACGGCATGAATTATTCCGTCCTGCTCGTCCAGATGCTGGAAGCGAGCGTCATGACGGCGCGGATCTTTTTCGTGACGCTCGTGTTTTCGCTTCCGCTGGGCCTTCTGACCGCCGTGGGGCGCATGTCGAAGGCGAAGTGGGTCAGCCTGCCGGTCCGGTTCTACATATTGCTGATGCGCGGCACGCCGCTGATGCTGCAGCTGCTGTTCATCTTTTACGGGATGAAGCCGCTTTTCGGCATTCAGCTCGACCGCGTGCTTGCGGCGGAAGTGGCGTTCGTGCTGAACTACGCCGCCTATTTTGCCGAGATTTTCCGCGGCGGCATCGAGGGCATCCCGCGCGGACAGCGCGAGGCGGCGAGGGTCCTCGGCTTTACGCGCCGGCAGACGTTTTTCCGCATTGTGCTCCCGCAGGTCGTGAAGAGCATCCTCCCGCCGATCAGCAACGAATTCATCAACCTCGTGAAGGACACCTCCCTGGCGCAGACCATCGGGGTGATCGAGCTGCTCAAGACGACCTCCGACTGGGTGTCGTCCGCCGTCAGCATGGTGCCGTTCGCGGTCGCGGCCGTGTTCTATCTCGTGATGAATGCCGTCGTGACCCGGTGCTTCACCGTCGCCGAAAAAAAGTACAGCTATTACAGCAGGTAATACTTAATTTGTTTGGAAGTTGCCTTTGATACTCGCGCCAGTCGTAGCCCATGATTTTTATTTTGCTAAACGGCGCGGATTGGCTGCGGCGACACGCCGCAAAGGGGGAAACCGGAATGCCGGTTATTTCAGCGCACGGGATCCGCAAAAGCTACGGGGGGCAGGAGGTTCTCCGCGGGATTTCCGTCGATGTGGAAAA
>DAINSB010000096.1:0-9078 GCA_036741535.1 Caproicibacter sp.
CTACAGCCGGTTCTGGCACAAATTCCTCTACGACATCGGCGCGGTGCCCACGCCGGAGCCGTACGCCAAGCGGACGAGCCACGGCATGATTCTCGGCGAAAACGGGGAAAAGATGAGCAAATCGCGCGGAAATGTCGTCAACCCGGACGACATCGTGCAGGAATACGGCGCCGACACCCTGCGGCTTTACGAGATGTTCATCGGCGATTTTGAAAAGGCCGCCCCGTGGAGCACGCACGGCATCAAGGGCTGCCGCCGATTTCTCGAGCGGTTCTGGAACCTGCAGGAGAGCCTGAAAGGCGGCGACGAGATCCGCGAGGAGATGCAGACCCCGTTCAACCGCACGATAAAAAAAGTCGGCGAAGACGTGGAGAACCTGAAATTCAACACGGCCATCGCCGCCCTGATGTCGCTGATCAACGATGTCACGGCCTCCGGTTCCGTCACCCGGGGGGAGCTGCGGATCTTCACCCTCCTGCTCAACCTGTTCGCGCCGCATATCTGCGAAGAGGTGTGGGCGCGGCAGAAGCTCGGCGCCGGGATGGTCTGCCAGCAGCCGTGGCCGTCGTACGACGAATCCAAGTGCGCCGACGAGACGCTTCAGATCGCGGTGCAGGTCAACGGGAAAGTCCGCGCGCACCTGACCGTGGAGGCGGACATTTCAAAAGAGGACGCTTTGTCCGCGGCGAAGGCAAACGACCGGATCGTCTCGGAGCTCTCCGGCAAAAAGCTGCTGAAAGCGATCTATGTCCCCGGCAAACTCGTCAATCTCGTCGCAAGATAGCGGCGTGTCGCCGCTCCCAAGCCCCGCCGTTTTGTTTGGCGAAAAAAATAAACCCGTCCTGGCGGGAGAGTTCAAGGAAACTCCCGTTGCAGGACGGGCTTTTTATGCGGGCCACGCCCCATGGCGGACCGAAACCGTACCGGTGGTCGTGGCCGCGGCGACACGCCGCCGTCACTTCAGATTCTCCACGTATTTGGCGATGCCGTCTTCGTCGGTGGGGTCGACGCTGTTCGGCGTGTGGAAGATCGAAAGATTTTCGACGTGCTTGATCCTCGCGTTCGGCTCGATTCGGTACACGGGGCTGAGCGACTGAAGCTCCGCGAAATCGGAGCGCAGCCGCACCTCGCTCGAGCAGCCGAAATCCGGGTAGACGGCCTGCGGGGTGTGCACATACCGTTTCATGATCGTGAAGTCGTGGCGCACGTAGGCCATCCAGCCGGGCACGTTGTTGATCCCCATTTTGAAGGGGGTCTCGTTCCCGGCTTCGTGGCGGATCGTGATAAAGCGGTTCCCGAAGAAAACCCTGCCGTCGCGGATATTCGTCTCCGGCCAGAACACGACCGAGCGGTTCGGGTGGCCGAGGTCGCTGCCGTCGGTGTTCTGCGGAAGGATCGCGACTCCGTCCGGCCTGACCATGGTGATCGCCCAGAGCCCGCAGGCCTGCGGCTCTTTCGAGCAGTTCTTGACCGTGTGCACCACCATGATGTCGGAGGCGTCTTCCCCCATGATGATCTCAAACCCTGCCTGCAAGTCCGTCGTTTTCTGCTTCGGCGCCTGAAAGGACACACCGTCCGGCAGGACGCTGTAGACCACGGGGGAATTGTCCGGGTAGATGGACTGGCCGGGCCTGCGCGGATTCAGCCAGAGCCGGTGGCCGCCGTAATAGTAAAAGGCGGAGCTGTTCTCGCCGAACGGCACGTCTTTGCCCGCGGGGACGGAATATTTGCGCTCAAGGTCGTTGTACAGAAGATTTTCTCCGTCGCAATAGCCGAAGCTGATGATGCGAGGGCCGACGCCGATGGTGACGACCGCGCTGATGATGCCGTTTGTGATCCGGACGCATTTGCCGTAGTTTTCAAATTCAATTTCCTTGATTTCCACTGGAGATCATCCTTTCGCAGGCGGCGGGCTGTGCCCGCTCCCAAGCCCCGCCGTGCGGCGTGTCGCCATGAATTTATTCTGCCTGCACGCGCTACAGAACGACGACCCCGTTGGTGCTGTCGAAACCGCAGGGGACGGGTTCCGGCATGCAGAGGGCGAACAGATCGGAAGAGGAGTCCTCCCACTCGAGCAGCCGGCGCGCGCGGCTGTCGAGCGAAACCACGTCTGCGCGCCTGGTAAGGACCGGGAGCTTCGCCGCCCGCTTGGCGGACTGCAGGATCTCCCTTCCGCCGCCGCCGATGCCGAGGACTCTGAGGTAGGGCGGCAGACCTTGGCCGAGGGAGGCGGTCAGGCCCAGAAAATGGGAGAGCACCATGCGGCGGATGCGCGCGAGCGGGTAGCGTTTTGTCTTGATCAGGCCGTAGAGCTCCGGAAGGGAACGCGCCCGCCGCGAGGCCGCGAAGATGCGGTTTTCCAGACCTTCGCTGAGGTCGGGGAGAAGGGAGAGGCTGTCTCTGCCGCCGGATCTCAGCTTGGCGAGGATCGCGCGCTCGGCCCTCGCAAGGTCGGCCGGCGCGCGTCCCGCCTCTGTTTCCCGTTCCATGACCTCAAGGGCGCGTTCGGGGACATATGCGGAAACGTCTTCGCCCGCCAGGATCTTTTTCCGGATCCAGGAGGAGGAGGCGCTGCCGTCCGCGGGCTCCCCGGCGTCGTGGGGGGTGCCCCGGCGCGCGACGGTTTCCGGGACCGGCCCGGCGTCGAGGCGCCGGATGGCTTTCAGATATTCGATGCCGAGGATGTTGTTCGGGGCGCTCAAAAGCGCGGCCGTTTCCGGGCCGAACAGACGGCCGACGGCGGCCTGCCTCGCCCTCGCGAAAGTCGCGCCGCCGTCCAGCTCCTGTTTCATTTCGTCGTGGAGCCGGGGGGAGGAGAGCGCGTCCGCGGCTTTTTCCAACCGTTCCACCGAGCCGCATTCGCTGCCGAAGCCGATCCGATCGGCGCCGAGGGCGTCCAGCAGGCACACGCCCCCCAGCGCGAACCGTTCCGCGCCGGCTACGGCCCACGGGCCGGGGAGCTCGACGACCAGGTCCGCGCCGCACAGCAGCGCCTGCTTCGCCCTTGCCCATTTGGAAAAAACGGCGGCTTCCCCCCGCTGGACGAAGTTGCCGCTCATCACGACGGCGATGCGGTCCGCGCCCCGCCGGCGCAGTTCTTCGATAAGATAAGCATGCCCGCGATGAAAAGGATTATATTCGGCAATTATGCCCGTAATTGTCATTCGTGCGAAACTCCTTGAAAAAGCGCGCAGTATGTTGTAAGATAAGGATAACTTGTGTTGTGCGAAATGCTGACATCCATATTTTACACGAGTTCGGCCGTTGTTTCAATAGCTTTCTTTGCGGCGGCCAGATTTATGAAATTTAAGGGAGGATACGATATGAAAATTCTGGTCATCAATGCTGGCAGTTCGTCTCTGAAATATCAGCTGATCGACATGGATACCGAAAAGGCCATGGCGAAAGGCGTCTGTGAAAGAATCGGCGCGGAAGGCTCGAGAATCCAGCATAAAACCGAAGACGGCAGGGAAGCGAAAAAAAATGTCCCCATCAAGGACCATGTCGAGGCGTTCCGTCTCGTGACGAAGGTCCTGACCGACAGGCAGTACGGCGTCATCAAGAGCCTGGACGAAATCAGCGCGGTCGGTCACCGCATCGTGCAGGGCGGCGCGATCTTCGACAAATCGGTTCTGGTCACGGACGAGGTGATCCAGCAGATCAGGAGCCTGATCCCGCTGGCGCCGCTGCACAACGGCCCGGAGGCGGACGCCATTCTGGCCAGCCAGGAGGTTTTCGGAAAGGACATGCCCCAGTGCGTGGTCTTCGACACCGCGTTTCTTGCGACCATGCCGCCGAAAGCATACATGTACGCCATCCCGTATGAATACTATGAGAAATATCAGATCCGCCGCTACGGTGCCCACGGGACGTCCCACCGCTATGTGAGCCATCACTGCGCGCACCTGATGCATCAGCCTCTGGAAGACATCAAAATGGTTACCTGCCATATCGGCAACGGTTCTTCCATCTCCGCCATCCAGAACGGCAGGGTCGTCGACACGAGCATGGGCCTGACCCCTCTCGACGGATTCATGATGGGCACTCGTTCCGGCAGCCTGGACCCTTCGATCGTCACCTTTCTCATGGAGAAGGAAAAGCTGACCCCGAAGCAGATGGACGACATTCTGAACCGGAAATCCGGCATGATGGGCATCTGCGGCCTGAGCGACGACCGCGACGTGACGAAAGCGGAGATCGGGGGAAACCGGAGGGCGATTCTCGCTCACGAGATGCTGAATTACCAGATCGCCAAATTTATCGGCGCCTATGCGGCGGCCATGAACGGTCTGGACTGCATCGTCTTCACTGCGGGGCTCGGCGAAAATCAGCCTGGCATGCGGTATCACATCTGCCGTTACCTGCAGTTCCTCGGCGTGAAGATCGATCCGATCCCGAACGATGAGTGCGTTCTCGGGAAAGAGGGCAAGATTTCGGCGTTCGATTCTTCCGTCGCCGTGTACGTCATCACCACGAATGAGGAACTGGTGATTGCGCGCGACACCAAAGATATTGTGAGCAAGTACAACTATGCTTCCATGCCGGACAAGACGAACGTGGATCCGGAAGACGTGTGAGTTTTCGGACAAAAACAGCAGACGGAAAGGCCTCTTTTCCTCGGAAAAGAGGCCTTTCCGCGCCCCGGCCGTGCGGGAAAAAATCCTTGACATTTTTTTGCCTGCATGCTAAACTATAAAAGTCGGTTTGCGAGAGTGGCGAAATTGGCAGACGCGCAAGATTCAGGTTCTTGTGGATGACTAAAAGTCCATAAGGGTTCAAGTCCCTTCTCTCGCACCAGTCGAGAGCCTCGACACGCCTTTTGCGTGCGGGGCTTGTTTTTTTGCAGGCCGCTCGGTTCTCACAACAGAGGAAAATCCATTATGAAAAACATTATCATCACAGGGGCAGCGAACGGGATCGGCTATTTTCTTGTCAAACAGCTTTTATCGGAAAATTATAATGTGACATTATTACGGCGCACTGCATCTGTCACAAGCGGTTTTGCCTTATATGAAGAGCCGGAAAAGTGGCAGAGTCATTTTTACGAGTTCCGGCGTCGGCGTGATGGGATTCGTCGACATCAGCCCCTATGCTTCCAGTAAAAGCGCGATCGAAGCACTTGCGAAATGCCTTGCGATTGAGTACCAGAATTACGGCATCAGCTTTCATATCTTTCATCCGCCGCTCACCAGAACAAAATCGGCGGAGCCTCTGCCTGTTCCAAAAGAATTTATGGCCGACCCGGAAAAAGTGGGGGTCGGGCTTGCAAAACAGATACGGTGCCGAAAAAGAAAAAAGATAAGGCCTGCGCCGGGCCGGCACGGCACGCCGGGTCTCTGCCCCCGATAGCCCTCGCCCCCCAGCGCGGGCTTCACCCGCCGGAAGGCGAAACCGCCGTCCGGCACTTTCCGCTCGAATTTGCCGCCGTGCGGACACGGCCACGCGGATCCGCTTTGCGGCTGCCGCCGTTTTCCTCACCTCGACATATGATCCGCATTTCGGCGTTTTTTCCCTCTTAATTTCATAATCGAAAGCAATCGCCGGCTCAGGTTCTCTATAATAGAAGCAGATGCGGCAAATAAAGGAACGGATGTTTCTAAATGATGGATGCGTTTTATCGGAAAGTGAATGAGAATTGAAAAAAGTATGTTTCAAAAAGGCGGTTCCGGCGCTGCTTTTTGCGGTCTGCTTTCTGCTGGCGATGGCGGTGACGGCTCACGCGCAGGAAAACGGAGTGCGGTTCAAGGGAATCGACGTGTCGAAGTATCAAGGTTCCGTGAACTGGCAGGAAGTGAAAAATTCCGGGGTCCAGTTCGCGATGATCCGGACGGGATACGGCGGCGACACTGAGGACTGGGATTCGCAGACCGACCCGTATTTTGAATCGAACTACGCGGGCGCGACGGGCGCGGGCATCAAAGTCGGCGTTTACCATTACAGCTACGCGACCGACGTGTCCATGGCGGAAGAGGAAGCGGAATTCTGCCTGCACATTCTGAAGGGCCGCCACCTCGACTACCCGGTCGCATACGACGTGGAGGATCCCAAACAATCCGGCCTGTCGGCGGACACGATGGCCCAGATCGTCCGGGCTTTCTGCAGCAGGATCGAGCAGGCGGGCTATCGGGCCGTTGTCTACAGCTACGTGACCTTTTACAATTCCAAGCTGACGAGCCCGCTCGTGTCGCAGTACGACACCTGGATCGCGAATTATACGACGGATTCCGCGCCCCACTTCAGCCGAAGTTATACCATGTGGCAGTATACCAGCTCGGGTTCCGTCCCCGGGGTCAGCGGCGCCTGCGACCTGGACTACAGTTACGTCGACTACTCCGGCGGCGGGGGGAGCACGGAGTCCTCCGGCAGCTCGTCCGCTCCGGCCGAGTCCCTCGACCCCATGACGTTCGCCTGCGATACGTCGTTCTATTCCTTCGACAGCAGCAGCACTTACGTCTATAAAATCACCACGCCGGATACCTGCCCACCGACGGCGGTTTCGTCCGATCCCTCCGCGGTGGCCGTGTCCTCGGCGGCGCGGACGGCGAACGGGTTCCTGTTTACCCTGACGAACGTCGGGCCGGGCGAGGCGACCATTACGACGACGGCGGGGGACGGGGTGCGGTCGGTCTCCTTCGCGGCCGAGGGGAGCTCGGCCACCCGCACCACGACGCTTCAGTGCGACACCTCGTCCTACACGTTCGGCCTCAACAGGGTGTATTTTTATAAGATCACGACGGACGCCCCCGTCCCGCCTTCCGCGTTTTCCTCCGACTCTTCCGTCGTGTCGGTCGCCTATTCGGGGAAGGTCCCCGGCGGTTATCTTTACAAAATCACGGACCTCGGAACCGGCACCGCGGTGATCACCACCAGAGCGGTCAACGGGATGTCCGTTTCGTTCCCGGCGGTTGCGGAAAACCGCTGAACCGTCTTTCGGAGCGATCCGGAAGCAAAATGAAAATGTGTTCCGCCCGCCGAAGAGTGCGCCCCGGAAGTCAGGCTGCAGGGGAATCCTGCCGCCGGCCGAGGGGCGCGGCTTTTTCCGGATTCAGGGCGCCGACTTGTATTTCTGGGATTCCATCACCGCCATTTTGTCGCACTCCTCGTTTTCCGGATGGCCGGCGTGGCCCTTGATCCATTGGAATGTGACGGTGTGGCGCTCCAGCAGTTCCAGCAGGGCTTCCCAGAGGTCGCGGTTGAGCGCCGGCTTTTTGTCGGCCTTGCGCCAGCCGTTCTGTCGCCAGCTTTTTGCCCAGCCCTTCTGGACGGCGTCGCAGACGTACCGGGAGTCGCTCGTCAGGATCACCTTGCACGGCTCCTTTAAAAGCCGCAGCGCCTCGATCGCGCCGGCCAGCTCCATGCGGTTGTTGGTGGTCTGCGGGGCGCCGCCGCTTATCTTTTTTTCGACGCCGTTGTACCGCAGGATGGCGCTCCAGCCGCCGGGGCCGGGATTCCCGCTGCAGGCGCCGTCGGTGAAGATTTCGACTGTTTTCATGCTTTTTCTCCTTTCCGGGAGGGCGAAAAGTCCTGCCACATTATACCATGTTTTCCGGGCGTGGCAAGTCTTCTGCCCGCGGCGGATAAAAATCTCGGCGGGGCGATTACTTGGGCGAAAAGCTGGAAACAATAAAACGGTGCGGGCTTTACATCAACCGTCGGCAGCCAAAATCCGCATCCGGATTATTTTCTTGACATAGATTCTGTTAGAAGGTAAAATGTATATATATTTTGTGTCCGGACTGCGGGCCCGCATGAACAGGGAATTTACCTTTTGCGCCGTACGAATCAGCGCGGAGGTATCTCAATATATAAAAATGGATATGCCGATCCGTCTGACCCGTTTGCCAGCGGAGGAACAGGCTGTACCCAAAATACAATGGAGGTTGTGTTGTGACAGACAAAAAACTAAATAACGAGGATGGCTCCTCGGAACGCGGGAAGGGCTCGAAACCGCAGGCTGAAGCGGGAAACGAAATGCGCTCCGGCCTTTATCAGAAAGTGGTCCTTCCGGAGAAGCCGGCCAGGCAGGCGCGCCAAAAGTCCCGCAAAGAGGGCAAGGGCGCGGCCGATGCTGCGGCGCCCGCTGCGGAGGGTACGAAGAATCCCGCGCAGCAGCAGCGCCCGGTCCGCAGAAGGCGCCAGCCGAAAAAGAACGCGCCGGTCCAGGCCGCTGCGGAGCCTGCCCAGCGGTCCGCCCAGCAGGAGGCCGCAAAGCCGAAAGCGGCCGGCGGAACGTCCCGCGGCGTGCGGGGAAAGAGCGGCCGCCCGTCCAAAGAATCGAGGAGGGCTTCCAAGAAGCCCGCGATCCGGGCGTATTTTCTGGGCGGCCTGAACGAGATCGGCAAAAATTTCACCGTGTTTGAATGCCAGGACGACATGATCATCGTGGACTGCGGCATGGCGTTCCCGGACGACGACATGCTCGGCGTGGACATGGTGATCCCGGATTTCACGTTTGTCGAGCGCAATGCCGACAAGGTCCGGGGTGTCGTGCTGACGCACGGCCACGAGGACCACATCGGCGCGCTGCCGTACCTGCTCAAGCGGTTCAATTTCCCGATTTACGGGACGAAGTTCACGCTTGCCCTCGTGGACAACAAGCTCAAGGAGCACGGCCTTTCCGGAAAGGTCCGCGCCGTCAGCCTGAGGCCCGGCGACCACATCCGGCTCGGCTGCATGGATGTCGAGTTCATCCATGTCAACCATTCCGTCCCGGATTCCGTGGCGCTTGCGATCCATTCGCCGGCGGGGACGCTGGTCCATACCGGGGATTTCAAAATCGACTGCACCCCCACCATGGGGGAGATGATCGACCTGCCCCGCTTCGGCGAGCTGGGCAAGGAAGGCGTGCTCGCCATGTTCTGCGATTCCACGAACGCGGAGCGGGAAGGGTACACCAAGTCGGAGAGCAAGGTGGACGACTCGTTCGACAAGCTGTTCCGCCGCGCGGAAAACAGCCGCATCATCATCGCGACGTTCGCCTCCAACGTGAGCCGCGTGCAGCAGATCATCAACTGTGCGGTCAAGTACGGGCGCAAGGTCGCGCTTTCCGGCCGCAGCATGGTCAACGTGATGACCATC
>DAINSB010000097.1:0-5430 GCA_036741535.1 Caproicibacter sp.
CCAAACAACACCGATTTTTTCCCGCCGTTCAGCGCGGCGGGAAAAAATCGGTGTTGTTTGGCGCGAGAGTCCTGAAAAACTCCCGATGATGTTTTTACGGGAGCAGTTCCTTTGACTGTCCGGGGATGCAAAGCACCTTTCGCGCCTACGACGGGCCTCAACTATGGTTTTCGGAAATGCGGCGCTTTCCGTACTTGCATTGGAAACGCCCTCGATTGGCTGTACGTAACTTGTGCAGGTTTAATCTGCCACACCGTCGGGCGCGGGCACCGCGCCTACGGGACTAAAGCCCGCTGCACGATGCGGATCAGCTCGTCGAGCTGATCGGAGCAACAGTCGCCGCATTCGCAGCTGTGGCAGGCCAAGCGCTTGACCGGGGAAAACAGGATGGCGTAAAGGTTCTCGTTGTCGAAATCGTACACGACCCGTCTTTGCTTCAGCTCCGTCAGCAGGCGGTCCAGATACGCCGACCCGCGCGTCGCCTCGCAGTTGCCGGAAAGAGCCGGACAGTTGTCGAACTGCTCGATAAAATAGAAAACCTCGCGGTTTTGGAGAATATAGTCGTAATACTGGCGGATCAGGCGGTCGATGATCTCGTCGCCGCCCATCTCAGGGCGGATGCATCCGAGCAGGACATGGACGGCTTCCTGCGTGCACTCGCGGTAGATGTCGTTCAGCATGGATTCCTTGTTGTCGTAGTAGATATAGACCGTCGCCGGAGAAACGCCCGCAATCTGCGCGATCTTTGCGATGGAGGCCCCCTGAAAACCCTTTTCCAGGATGAGTTGCACCACCGCGTTCTTGATGCTTTGCTGCTTTTCGTCGTCTTTTCTCCTCATACCAATCCCCCGGCTGAACATTCTTCTGAACATTCTTGATCCGTTCTTATAATAAACGATCATTCGTTTATTGTCAAGGGCTTTTTTATAATCCCGATTTTCGGCCGCACGTCTGCGGATCCGGCCCGGCCCGAAGAGCCGGCGCGGAACATACGGGGCCCGCCCGGCACCGTTTTATGGTCCCGACGGCCGACCGGCCGCCGGCCCGGGCCGGCGGATGGCGCGGACCAGATAACCCGCCGCAGCGACGGAGGATTTCAACCGCCCGTCGCCGAGTTCGGATTTCATCAGCACGGTTGCGGTCCTCTTCCCCAGATCGACCCTCGCCCAGACGCCGTCCAGGCCGTTCAGGGCGTTTTCCACATGGATCGCGCAGTTCCGGCACGTCATCCCCTCAATCGAGAGCGTGGCCCGATAGGGATAGTGCTTCCTGTTCCGATCCCGCACCGCTCTTCGGCTTGGCGCATCGCCGCCCCCGCAGCATCCGGTCGAAAGGTGCCGGACGAAATGCTTCAAGCCGAACAGGACGGCCAGAACAAGAACGACGCAAATGACCGCGGTGGATGCCGACACAATTCTCACTTCCCATCCGTTCCGCCGGATCTCTCCCGGCTCGCAAAACGATTCCCCTCGTCCCCGTCCGTTCCCGCGCGAGCCCGCCAGACCCGCTCCGGAAGAGCGGCGGCCAGCAAGTACGCGACTTCGTGCGCCTCTTTCTCCGTGAGGGGAAAGCCCAGCCGCGGGAGTCGCCCCTCCAGAAAACCGACGTTCCGGTCGAAGTCCCGCACGAGCCGAAGGCCCTTTTCCGTCAGACTGATCTTGCCGTACCGTTTCTTCACGATCAACTCCCGTTCCGCAAGGATCGCGAGCATCCGCGCAACGGAGGGGCGCGTCACGCGCATCCTGTCGGCTACGGTGGACGAACGGACCTCCGGCGCTTTTTTGGAAAGCTCGTAGATCGCGTACAAATATCTCAACTGGGTATCGGGCAGTTCCATTTCTCTCGGCGCCTATCTCCCCGTCCGCTTTTCGACGGGGACGGCCGCTGTTTTCATCCGCCGCTCCTGCGCGTAGTACGGACAGCTATGGCAACTCCCGCCGCAGAAAGAAGCGGGAGGTTCCCGTCCCGCGGGCGGTTTCCCTCCGCTGCCCGATGGGACGGATCTTTTGCAGGCTTCCCGGTCTTCGCAGGCCGCGCACAGGCCGTGCTTCGCCACATAGCGAACCGCCAGGAAAAGCAGTCCCGCGATGGCGGCGGCCACCAGAATCGAAGCGAGGTTCATAAACTAAGCCCCCTTTGCAAGATGCCTCAAAAACATGGTCCGGAGCCGGCGTCAGGCATTCGCCTTTGCCTCCAGATATTCCCGGCTGTATTTCGGGGCCGGACGGGCGATCCAGTAGATCACCGCAAGCGATACCACCACGGCGATGGTCTGGCCGACGCCGAACGACGCGCCGTAGAACAGGCTGCCGAGCTGATAGCTGACGAAGGCGAGCACATAGCCCACGAGCGCCTGATAGCCGATGGCGAGCCAGCCCCACTTTCTGCTCGCCATTTCGCGCATGGTCGTCGACATGGCGACGATGCACGGCGGGTCGAAGATATTGAGGATCATGAACGAGAACGCGCCCATCGTCGTGAACATCCTGGCAATCCCCTGCGCCACCAGCACGTCGTTTTCCGGATCCGAAACGCTCTGCAGCACGGCCAGCGTGCCGATCGCCTGTTCCTTCGCCATCTCCGCGCTGATGACGGCCACGGCGCCCTTCCAGGTTCCGAAGCCGAGCGGCGCGAAGAACCACGCGACAGCGTTGCCGATGCCCGCCAGCATGCTTTTATCGATGTCGGCGTCCAGGAACGTCATGTTCCAACTGAACTTTGAGAGGAACCAGATGATGACGCAGGCGCTGAAGATGATGGTGCCGGCCTTGATGATGAAGAAACGCGCGCGTTCCCACATATGGATCAGCACGCCCTTGAGACCCGGGACGTGGTAGGCGGGCAGCTCCATCACGAACGGAGCCGGGTCCCCGCCGAAATACCTCGTCTTTTTCAGCGCGATGCCGGAGAACACGATGATGGCGATCGCAAGAAAATACATCGCCGGCGCGATCAGCACCGAGTGCGGGAAGAACGTGGAGACGATCATGCCGATGATGACGGTCTTTGCCGTGCAGGGCATGAACGTGCTGAGCATGATGGTCATGCGGCGGTCCTTCTCCTCCTCGATCGTCCTCGCCGCCATCACGGCCGGCACGCCGCAGCCGGTGCCGATCAGCATCGGGATGAAGGATTTGCCCGAGAGGCCGAACCGGCGGAAGATGCGGTCCATGATGAACGCGACGCGCGCCATATAGCCGGAATCCTCCAGGATGGCCAGGAAGAAGAAGATCAGCAGCATCTGCGGCACGAAGCCGAGCACCGTGCCCACGCCGCCGATGATGCCGTCCACCACAAGGCTCTGCAGCCAGCCGGCCGCGCCGATGGCCTGCAGCCCCGCCGTGGCGCCGTTGGTGATCCAGTCGCCGAACAGCGTGTCGTTGACCCAGTCGTCCGCCATCCCGCCGAGCGTCGAGATCGAGACGTAGTACATCAGGACCATGACGGCGACGAAGATCGGCAATGCGAGCCAGCGGTTCGTGACGACGCGGTCGATCTTGTCGGACGTAGAGAGCGCCTGCGCCTTTTTATGTAGACAGTGCTCCATCAGCTTGGTGATATAATCGTACCGCTCGTTCGTGATGATGGTCTCGCTGTCGTCGTCCAGCTCCTTTTCCACGGGGGCGACGACGGCCTCCAGCTTTTCCTTCTGCTCCGCCGTGAGGGCAAGTTCCTCAAATACCTTTTCGTCCCGCTCGAAGAGCTTGACGGTATACCATCTTTCCCGCGCGGGATCAAAAGACCCCTCAAACAGTTTTCCGATCTGAGAGAGCGCCTGCTCCACGCTCTCCCGGAACTCGTGTTGAAATTCTGGCGTTTTCCGTGTATGTGCCAGAGAGATGGCTCGCTCCGCGGCCTCCCGCGAGCCGGTCCCCTTTAAGGCCGAGGTTTCCACGATCTCGCACCCGAGCGCCGCGCCGAGCTTCTGCGTGTCGATCTTCGTGCCGGTTTTCTTGACGATGTCGATCATGTTCAGCGCGATCACGACCGGGATCCCAAGCTCCAGCACCTGCGTCGTCAGGTACAGGTTGCGCTCCAGGTTGGTCCCGTCCACCAGGTCGATGACGGCGTCCGGCTTGTCGTTGATCAGATAGTTGCGGCTGACCACCTCCTCCAGCGTGTAGGGGGAAAGCGAATAGATGCCCGGCAGGTCGGTGATGATGACGTCCTTGTGGCCTTTGAGCCTGCCTTCCTTTTTCTCCACCGTCACGCCGGGCCAGTTGCCCACGTACTGGGCGCTGCCCGTCAGGTCGTTGAACATGGTCGTCTTGCCGCAGTTCGGGTTCCCGGCGAGCGCGATTTTGACTGCCATTGAAAAAGCCCTCCTTCAGAATTAGTTGAAACTAACTTTTGTACGAAAAAATCAGGCGACCTCGATGTGTTCCGCCTCATTCTTCCGGATGGACAGCTCGTATCCCCGCACCGTGATCTCGATGGGGTCGCCGAGCGGCGCCACTTTCCGCACCAGGATGGTCGTTCCCTTCGTGATGCCCATGTCCATGATGCGGCGGCGCAACGGCCCGGTCGCGGAAAGGGACTTTACCGACACGGATTCTCCCGGCTGTACCTCTTTGAGTGTTTTCATGTTTTCACCGCTCCATTCCAATCATGATCCGGCTCGCCATGCTCTTGTCCAGCGCGATCCGGCTGTCCTTCACCTGCAGGATCAGATTTCCGGCGGCCTTGCTCACCACCGTGACCGGGCCGCATTCCACGAAACCCATGGCCGCCAGATGCCGGCGCGTCTCTTCTTTGCCGCGGATCTTCCGGATCGTGACCGTCTCTCCGGTGTCCGCCATCGTCAAAGGCAACATCATTTTTCCCCCTTTTCCGCTTCAAGCACCTGCCACAGCCATAACGGCAATGGTTAGGTTTCACTAACCTTTCTACGATTTGAGTTTACCACTGCTAACCGGAATTGTCAAGTGGCTGAACAACATTTTCTTGCCAGCCGCATAAATTCGTGTTAATCTAGAAACAGATTCCCAGCATGGAGGAAGATAGCGATGGAAATTCACGAATCGGCGGAAGATTATCTCGAGACGATCCTGATGCTGAAGGAACGCCGGGGGATGGTCCGGTCGATCGATATTGTCAATGAAATGGGCTACTCAAAGCCGAGCATCAGCGTCGCCATGAAGCACCTGCGCGAAAACGGGTATATCACGATGGACGGCGAGGGCTACATCTCCCTGGCCGACGCGGGCATGGAGATCGCCCGGCGCATCTACGCCCGCCACCGCTGGCTGACGACCTTTCTGGTCAAGATCGGCGTGAATGAAAAAACGGCCGAGGCCGACGCCTGCAAGATGGAGCACGACCTGAGCGACGAAACCTTTGAAAAGCTGAAGGAGCACGCGACGAAGTACGCCGGGGGCTAGCCCGCCAGAAGCAGCAAGGGGCTGTTGCAAAACAGCCTCGTCGAAAAAT
>DAINSB010000097.1:5440-9068 GCA_036741535.1 Caproicibacter sp.
AAACAAAGCAGCCGAAGCACGGGACGGCTGCCCCGCCGCTTGAAATTATTCCACCGTGATCACCGATGCGGGGCAGCCGTCCCGTGCTTCGGCTGCTTTGTTTTCCGCCTCTTTCGGCACGGGGTCCTGATACACCTCCGCCTTCCCGTCGTCACCCATCCGGAAAACCTCCGGGCAGGTCTCCGCGCACAGCCCGCAGGAGATGCAGCCGTCCCTGTCGATCGTCGCTTTCATATCATCCTACTCCTTTCAAAAATACGGCTATTGGGAAAATACGACCGTGAGCGGCATCTTGAAGCGTCCGTCCGCCGCCACGGCGTGGGGAATGCCCACAGGCATATCCTTCCCGGAATTTCTCGATTCCTTATTATAAGGATGCCAGAAACCGCCCGCGTCCAATGAAGGAAATACCCCGCGTCCAGAGCACCGCCGCACCAATCAGAATTTATGGTCGGAATATACGTCCGCAAATTCCGGATGCCCGGAAAACCAGCGTATCGCATAAGAGCAGGTGGGGTATGCCTTCCTCCCGGTTTTCCTCAGCTCCTGCGCAACCGCCGAAAGGAGCTTGCCGGCGATCCCCTGACCCCGCAGGGAATCATCGACAAAAGTGTGGTCGATCTCGACCACGTCCTTTGAAACGGGCGGAAATGTCACTTCCGCAACGGTTTTCCCGGCTTCGTCGTTGAGATAGATCCTGCTTTCAGAATAATTCAGCTTCATTTGCCGTTTCCCCCTTTTGTTATTATGATCGAATTGTGCTTCGATATGATTCCGTTGCGCGCTTTACAAACTCTTTGTTTATATCCCGTCTCGCGGATGATGAGCGGACAGCCCCCTCCGCCGTTGCAAAGAGACATACCCCCCAAAAAAATCCGGGGAGTATGTCTCTTTCGTACTCTGTGTTCCCATGGGTCGGAATGGCCATCCCTGGCTCTTTGTTTTCAGATCTTCTCGGCCGCTTTTTCGGCGGCCAGGCCGGTTTTGAACCGATCGAGAAAGACTTTGAACCCCTCCACGTCCGCCGGGTCCGGCTGCGTCACGGAAGTTTTTACCCCGGCGTATACCCGGTCGGAGAGGAAGTTCTCCAGCCGTTCTCCGCCGGTCCTTTCCATGGCGTAGGCCGCCAGCAGCGCCATGCCGTACGGCCCGCCCACCGCGGCGGTCTCCATGGTGGAAACGGGGGCGTCGATCGCGGCGGCCAGGAATCTCGCGCCCGCGCCCGCGTGGCGGAACAATCCGCCGTGGCCCGTCAGGCGCTGTACGACGACATCCTCGTTCGCCAGAATATCCATCCCGATCTTCAGCGTGGCCAACGTCGCGTAAAGGCTCGCCCGGCAGAAATTTGCCAGCGTGAAGCGGCTTTTGGGCGTGCGGATCAGCATTGGGCGCCCCTCCATGACGCCGGTGACCGGCTCGCCGGCAAGATAGTTATAAATCAGCAGCCCTCCGCAGTCCGGGTCCCCCTCCAGGGCTTTCCGGTAAAATTTGGGATAGATCGCGTCGAGTCCGGCGGGGAGGCCCATCATGTCCGCAAATTCGCCCAGCAACTGCGCCCATGCGTTCATATCGTTGGTGCAGTTGTTGCAGTGGACCATGGCGACGGGTTTCCCGGTCGGCGTCGTGACCATGTCGATTTCCGGATAATGTTTCGCTAGGGGCCGCTCCAGGACCACCATGGAAAAGATGGACGTGCCGGCGGAGACGTTGCCCGTGCGCGCGGCCACCGAGTTGGTGGCCACCATGCCGGTCCCCGCGTCCCCCTCGGGGGGGCAGAAGGGAATTCCCGCCCGAAGCCTGCCCGAGGGGTCCAGCAGCCTCGCGCCGTCCCCGGTCAGGGCGCCCGCGTCCTCGCCGGCAAGAAGAACGCGGGGCAGAAGCTCTTTCAGCTTCCAGGGATACCGGGAGGAGATCAGTCCCTGAAAAGCGGCGAGCATCCCGGCGTCGTAGTCGTTCGTTCCGCTGTCGATCGGGAACATGCCGGAGGCGTCTCCGATGCCGAGGACCTTCCGGCCGGTCAGCTTCCAATGGACATAGCCGGCCAGCGTGGTCAGAAAGGCGAGGTCCCCCACGTGGTCTTCTCCGTTCAAAACAGCCTGATACAGATGGGCGACGCTCCACCGCTGCGGAATGTTGAAACGGAACAGCTCGGAGAGCTCCGCCGACGCGGCGCCGGTCATGGTGTTCTGCCAGGTGCGGAACGGGACCAGGAGCCGGCCGTCCCGGTCGAAGGGCAGATAGCCATGCATCATGGCGGAAACGCCGATACAGCCGATCTTCGTCAGTTCCAGCCCGTACTCGCTGCGCACATGACCGGCGAGATCGCGGTAGCAGTCCCGCAGGCCGTCCCAGACTTCGTCCAGCGGATAGGTCCAGACGCCGTTTTCATAGGAGCTTTCCCAATCGTGGCTGCCGGACGCGACCGGCACGAAGTCCTTCGTCAGGAGGACCGCTTTGATCTTTGTCGATCCCAGTTCGATCCCCAAAGCCGTTTTCCCGGCCCGAATGGCGTTCCCGGCCTTGCTCTGTTCCATCTTCAGCGACCCTTTCCAGTCCGATTCTGCCCATAATAGGCGTTTGCGCCGTGCTTGCGCAGAAAATGTTTGTCGAGAAGCGCCCGCTGCATCTCCCCGGCGGGTTCCCGCGCGATGGCCTCCGTGTGCCAGGCCATCATGGCGACTTCCTCCAGTACTTTGGCGTGGTAGACGGCCTCGCCGCAGTCCCCGCCCCAGGTGAACGGCCCGTGCGATTTCACGAGCACGGCGGGGATCTCTTCCGGATTCCGGTTCCGGAAAGTCTCGACGATCACCCGGCCGGTCTCTTTTTCGTAGTCCCCTTCGATCTCCGCGTCGGTCATCGCCCGCGTGCACGGCACGCCGCCGTAGAAATAATCCGCGTGCGTGGTGCCGTAGGCGGGGATGGAGCGCCCCGCCTGCGCCCAGGCCGTCGCCCAGCGGGAGTGGGTGTGCACGATCCCGCCGATCGAGGGGAAACCGTTGTAGAGCTCGCAGTGCGTCGGCGTGTCGGAGGACGGGTTCAGCCTGCCCTCCACCTTGTTGCCTTTCAGGTCGACGACCACCATGTCCTCCGGTTTCAGCTCCTCATAAGGGACCCCGGAAGGCTTGATGACGAACAGTCCGCGGCCGCGGTCGATCCCCGAGACGTTGCCCCACGTGAACACGACGAGCCCCAGCTTCGGCAGTTGCCGGTTGGCCTCGCAGACCTGTTTTTTCAGTTCTTCCAGCAAGGGAAACGCCCTCCTTTTCCGAGTCGGCAAAGTGTTTATTTTTTCAGTTTCCAGATCAGATCGTTCCAGGTCAGCTCCTTGCGGAACTGATGGAGGTCCGTCTCTTTGCCGATGTGGATGTACTCGATGTCCATGATCTCCGCGAAATCGCGCAGTTCTTTGTCCGTCAGGCCGTAGCTGATGACGGAGTGGTGCGCCCCGCCCGCGTACATCCACGCTTCGGCGGAAGTCTGAAGGTCCGGCAGCGGCTTCCAGAGGACGGCGGCGACGGGCAGCTTCGGCATGTCGTGCACCTGCTTCTGGCACTCCACGTCGTTGACGATCATGCGGAAGCGGTCGCCCATGTCGATGACGGTGGCGAGCACCGCCGGGCCTTCAGAC
>DAINSB010000098.1:0-9048 GCA_036741535.1 Caproicibacter sp.
GCGCCCCAGAGAAAGGCCGTCTTCGCAGCGGCGCCCGCCACGACGCCCAGCAGGCTCCAGCCCACGCCGGGCCCTTCGGGATTGGAAGCGGGGCGAAGGAAAAGCCAGAGGACCGCCACGATGATCAGATTCCCGACGGCGACCACCGGAATCATCTGCGGAAAAGTCATCTGCCCGAACGCGTAGGCCAGCAGCGGGGACGCCACGGCGGCCACGGCCGTGCCGGAGAATCCGACGGACCCCACGCCCACGATCAGCACAAGATTGACGAGCGAGCCGGTAAAAAGCTGCGAGACGAGCGGCACGGATTTCGGCACGACAAAGGTCAGCAGCTGCACGACGATCAGCAATGCCAGAAGCAGCGCCGCCTCCGCGACCCATACGGTTGCGCTTTTGTTTCTGCGACTCATAATTCCCATTTTCCCCCTTTTCTATATATATGATTGGGTATACCACAAAAAAACGCGGCTGGCAAGTCCGGCGGAGAAAACCGCGCGGACGCGCCAGCCACTTTTGCGGAGAGGCTGCGGCGTCTTATCCCTTCCTCGACCCGGCGGCTACCGGAACCGCTTCCGGCTCTTCCGCCTTCCCGGG
Organism: Caproicibacter sp.; assembly: GCA_036741535.1. Lineage (GTDB taxonomy): Bacteria > Bacillota > Clostridia > Oscillospirales > Acutalibacteraceae > Thermocaproicibacter. Next base: position 595 of record DAINSB010000098.1, read on the forward strand.
CCGCCCGCCGAAGCATTCCCCAATGACGCCGTCGGGGAATTTCAGCGTGCAGACCCCGCATTCCTTCAGCTCGCGAAACAGCTTCGGCCTCACATACCTGCCGGCCGCCGTCCGGCCGGCGCAGGCCGATTTTTTCTTCAGATACTCCCTGAAACTGATCTCTTTGCAGGGATACTCCATCTGCAGATCGTCCACATCTTCCAGAAACAGGACGTCTGAAAATTCACAGAAAGAGATGTTCGGGTTCGAGAGACGGTCCCCGGAAAGCGCGTGGTAATAGTTGCACTCTTTGCAAAGCATAGAGAAACCCCCTTTACTTTTTGCTGCCCGACACGCTTTTCAGCGCGACGGACATGATCTGGTCGAAACAGGTCTCGGAGCCCGGCTCCAGAGCTTTTTTGGCGTAGGCCTCGAGGTTCATCTTGTTTTTCGCCGGCCGGCTCACGCTGATGCTGCCGGCGCCGCCGATGCAGCCGCCCGGGCAGGCCATGCCCTCGATGAAATTGGCGTCCAGCTTCCCTTTGGAAGCCTTCAGAAGCGCGGCGCGGCATTCCTCCATGCCGTCACACATCTCCGGATCGATCTGAAAGTCGATCCCGTTCTTTTCGAGCGCGTGCCGGACGGCCCCGGTGACGCCCCCGTGCTCCCCGAACATCCTGCCGTAATAGGAGGCGCCGGTCAGGTTTTCTTCCGGCAGCTCCTCGGGCCGGATGTCCAGCCCGTCCAGAAGAGCCTGCAGCTCCTCGAACGTGATCACGCAGTCCACGACGCCCGCAAACTCCTTTTTCCGATACTCCGCCTTTTTGGCGATACAGGGGCCGATGAACACGACCTTGGCCGTCTCGTCCCGCCGCCTGATCCATCTCGCCGTCTCTATCATCGGCGAAGAGTTGCCGGAAATATGCTCCGCCAGCTCCGGGAACGCGGAACGGACATACTGCACGAAGGCCGGGCAGCAGGAAGACGTGAGAAAACCCTTTTCCGCAAGCTCTTTCGCCTCTTTGTCCGCGACGAGATCGGCGCCCAGCGCCACCTCGACGACGTCGTAAAAGCCGGCTTTTTTCAGCGCGGAGACGACCTGCCCGAGCTTCGCCCCGGCGAACTGGCTCGCGATGGCGGGCGCCACCACGGCGTAGACATGATCTCCGTCCTTCGAGCCGCGCAACAGCCGGACCGCGTCCAGCAGAAACGATTTGTCGACGATCGCCCCGAACGGGCACTGGCGGACACACATGCCGCAGCCGACGCATTTGCTGGAATCGATCTTCGCCTTGTTGGTATGCTCATCCACCGACATCGCCTTGGCCTTGCAGGCCAGAATGCAGGGGCGCTGCTGCACGGTGATGGCGTGGTAGGGGCACGCTTTCATGCACAGGCCGCATTCCCTGCATTTCTGGGGGTCGATCACCGTCCTGTGGTCCTGAAAGCTGATGGCCCCCATGGGGCAGGCCGCCTGGCAGCGGTGCGCGACGCAGCGCCGGCACGCCTCCGTGACGTACATGCGGGCCGTCGGGCATTTGTCGCACGCGATGTCGATCACTTCCACCACGTTGGGATTGTCTTTGTTTCCCCCCATGGCGAGTTTGACGCGCTCCGCCACGATTGCCCGCTCGCAGTAAATGCAGCAGCGCGTCGTGGCCGTCGGTCCCGGGATGATCTTTTTCGGGATCTCGCTTTGTTTTTCCTGCAGCTCGCCTTTCGATTCGAGGCGGACGATCTCTTTCAGTACCTCGTATTTCAACTGCTGCACATTGGTATCAAACAGTTTCATCTTTCTTGTCCCCCCAACGCTCCGCTCTTCCGGCCCGGCCGGAGAGCGGTTCCGCAGCCTGTGAAATGATGACGGAACGGAAACGGTCTACCGGGACACACGGGCCACGGGATGCAGGACGTATTTTGCGAAAACATCTTTCGCGTTCTCCGGCGTGACGCCGTCCACCAGGTTGCCGTCGATTTCCACCGAAACACCTTCCGAACTGCCGTGCTTCATACAGAAAGAGGCGCTCACCGTGACATCGCTCAAATCATAGGCATGGATCAATTTTTGAAATTCCCCCGCGATCTCGCAGGCGCCTTTGGAATAACAGCAATTCCCCACACAGATTACGATCTCCATGATTACCTTCATCCTTTCGAGGCTGAATTTCCATCGAAACTTTACCATGCAAGCTGCGGCGCGTCAACATAATCGGACCAAAACGATGAATTCCGGGCATGGGACAAGCGGTCTTCCGGCCGCCCGAAATCCGCGGGAAGGCCCGCCGCCGCTGCCTTTCTGGCGGTTTCAGCGGGACGTTTTCCGCCTCGAAAAGGGTCCGAACGTGAAAACCATGTTTATAATATGGCACAAATTGCATGCGCGATTTGTTGATTTAATTTATTTTAACAACCCAAAATATTTTGTGATATGATAAAATAAAATTGTAAAGCAGCAGGCTGCCGACGGAACGGCCGCTTTTCGAAAAAACGGCACAACGCCCTTCCCAGCGAAACGGTAACGGTGAGATACGATGGAAGAGATTATCAGGCTCAACAAATCAAACTGCAAAAACTGCTATAAATGCATTCGGAACTGCCCCGTGAAGTCGATCGCCTACCGGGACGAGCAGATCCGCATCATCAGCGACGAATGCATCTACTGCGGCAACTGTCTGCTGGTCTGCCCGCAGAACGCGAAATCGATCAACAGCGACCTGCCGAAAATCAAAAGGGCGCTGCAGGCCGGCGAAAAGCTCTACGTCTCGCTGGCGCCGTCCTATGTCGCGGCGTTCCCCCAGAGCGGGATCGTGAAGATGTCGGCGGCGCTCAAGGCGCTCGGCTTCGTGCACGTGGAGGAAACGGCCATCGGCGCGGAACAGGTCACCCGCGAGTACGAAAAGCTGATCCAGAAGCACCGCATGAAAAACATCATCACCACGGCCTGCCCTTCCGTCAACCTGCTGATCGAAAAGAACTACCCGTCGCTGATCCCCCAGATGGCGCCCGTGGTGACGCCGGTCATCGCGCATTCCCACATGATCAAGAAGATCTACGGGGTACGGGCGAAAGTCGTGTTCATCGGGCCGTGTATCTCGAAAAAATACGAGTGCAGCGACCCGGAGAACAACCACGCGCTGTTCGCGGTTCTGACCTTCAACGAGCTGGACCAGTGGTTCCGGGAAGAAGGGATCGACTTCGCGAAACAGGACCGCAGCGCGAGGGCCCTGGTCAATACGCTGCCGCGCTACTACCCGACCCCGGGCGGCATCATCAAAAACCTGCACCGGGACTCCCGCCGCGCCTACAAATGCCTCAGCATCGACGGCGTGGACCGCTGCATCAACATTCTGGATTCCGTCGTCCGGGACGACCTCACGGGCTATTTTCTGGAGATGAACGCCTGCATCGGCGGATGCCTCGGGGGCCCGGCGCTGCGGATGATGCACGTCGGCTTCCTGAAATCGAAGGACGTGCTGACCCGCAACGTGAAGCTGCACGACGAAGCCCCCGCCGCGCTGACGGAGGGGATCGCCGCACCGTTCGAGAAAAGGTTCCACACCCGGGCCGGGAGGGCGGTCGAGATCGACGAAGAGGACATTCGGAGGGTGCTGGCCGCGACCGGGAAAACGTCGCCGGACAAAGAGCTGAACTGCGGCTGCTGCGGGTACAACACCTGCCGCGAAAAGGCGATCGCCGTGCTGCAGGGGAAAGCCGACATCCGCATGTGTATCCCGTACATGCGGGAGCTCGCCGAGAGCATGTCCAACGCAGTGGTGGAAAACGCCCCGACCGGCATCCTGATCGTCAACTCCGCCCTCGACGTGGAGCAGTTCAACCCCGCGGCGGCGAAGCTGCTGGACCTGAACGAAAAATCCGTCGGCCAGCCGATCGGGCGCATCCTGCCCAGCGCGGATTTCGAGGAAGTGCTGAAGAGCGGGAAAAACATCCTGAACCACAAGCAGGAATACAAAGCCATGCACCTGATCGTGAGGCAGACTGTCGTGCTGGTCGAAAACAGCAGGCTGCTGTTCGTGCTGCTGGAGGACATCACGCGCGAAGAGCAGACGCTGGAGGACCGGCGGCGCGCCACCGCGGCGACCGCCGCGTTCGCGAACGAGGCGATCGACAAACAGATGCGGGTGGTGCAGAAGATCGCCGATCTGCTCGGCGAGACCACATCCGAGACGGAAGTGGCCCTGCACGAGCTGACCAAGAGCATCGCCGCCAGGCAGGGGGAAGAAATTGGCCGTCCAGATTGATGTTTCCGGCGCGTGCGACAACCCCTCCGCGGAAAGGCTGTGCGGCGACCGCATCGAGATCGTGCGGGGGGAAGCCGGGGTCACGGCCATTCTGGCCGACGGCCTCGGCGGCGGGGCGAAGGCGGCCATCCTGTCTTCGCTGGCCGTCAAAATGGCGGAGACGATGCTCGAAAGAGGCGAACCCATCGAAGAGATCGCCCGCATGATCGTCAAATCGCAGCCTGCCGGGAAACGGGAAAACGCCGACTACGCCGCCTTCACGATCCTGCAGGTCATCCCCAGCGGGACGATCTTCCTCGCCCAGATGGAGACCCCGGACGTCATCTTCCTTCGCCGCAGAAAGCCGGTCGAGCGGCAGACGAGCCGGAAAACCGTGGAGGGCAGGATCATCCGGAGCGCGGTCCTGAGCGTCGGCGAAGCGGACACCCTGGTCGCCGTCGGCAGCGGCCTGCTGCGCGCGGGGGCGGGGCGGGCGCTCAGAAGCGGCTGGAAGCTCGAGCAGATCGCGGCCTATATGGCGAACGCCTCGGCGCCGCGGGTCTCCGCCGCAAAGCTGGTCCGCCTGCTGCTTTCGGCCGGCAGGTCCCTCTCCCGCGGAAAGGGGAAATACGATCTTTCGGCGCTCGTCTTCCGCATGCACCGCTAAAACCGGCGGAAGGGAAGGAAAAATGGTCTACAGAACCCTGATGCTCCAGCTTTACCGGCCCAGCGGGCGCAAACGTGACCTGATGGACCGCGCCCTCCTGCGGTATTCCCGGGCGCTGCAGATGCTGATGTCCCGCTACGAATCCCAGATCGATGCGCTGGCGCGGTCCGGCGAGCGGATCACGCAAAAGGGGCTGCTCGCGATGATCGACAGAAAAACCGCGAAGGACCTGAACGAATTCCGCGTGCAGCCCTTCAAGGATTCCCTCAAGATCGAATTCGCGGCGCTGGCGGCGGCCTACATCCGGCAGAAGCGCGGGAATCCCGGCGCGCGGTACCCGCTGGTCTACCTCGACGCGGCCCGGTACCGCGCCGCCGTCGCCCGCTGCATCGACCGCCTGGACGGCGGGGAGATCGGCCGCAGGACCTTTACATCCGAATGCACCCGGCTGATCGGCCGGGTGGGCAGGCTGCGGCCGCTGTACTTCGGCCGCTACGCCGTCAACCGCGACTACTGCCTGCTGTACGACGAGTTCAAGGACCGGTTCTACGCAAAACTCTACCTGCTGAACGCGGCGGACGGATTGCGCGGCCGGACCGCGGCGGGCGGCCTGAGCCTGTGCTACGTCGCGGAAGGCTTGCCGCCCATGACGGACCCGAGCGGGAAGAAGCGGTACATCGTCGTACCGCTCGCATTCGGGAAAAGCCAGGAGGCGGACCTGAAGCGGGCCCTCGAAGAACCGCGCCTGCTCCACACCGCCCGCCTGACCAAACGGGACGGCCGCTACTATCTGATGGTGAACATCGCCTGCGAGCCGGGCCCGGCCCTCGCCGCGGAATCCACGATGGGCGTTTCCAGAGACCCTTCCGGCGGCGTGGCCTACACGGTGTGCGGGCCCGGCGGGGAGATCCTGAAACAGGGCCGGATCGCGGAGCGGGCCGGGCCGGACCTCACCTACCTCCTCTGCAAGCGGATCGCGGCCGTCGCGCTGGAAAACCGCTCCCGGGTGATTCTGGAGTCGAACGGCGGGAAAAACGACCGGATGCCGGTCCGGGGCGAGGCGGAGGGGGCGGCCGTCTCCAACCGGCGGTACGCGGCGCTCGCGGCCATCCTGAAATACAAGCTGCCCGAAAAGGGCCTCCCCCCGCCGATCGAGGTGAGCGCGAACGGGCTTTTCCTCACCTGCCCGCGCTGCGCGAAAAGGACGGCGCAGAACAGAATCTCGGACGAGCTCTTCGCCTGCGTGGAGTGCGGCTACGCCTCGGAGGAAGAATGGATCGGCAGCGAAAATCTCGCCGGGAGGCTTCTGAAATACCGGCGCGACAAGGTCCCGCTGACCGTCGAGAAGCAAGACGACACGCTTCTGTTTTATAATAAGAATCTGGGGTTCCGGTGCGTCCTGCCGCAGAACGTCACGGACTACCGGCCCATGTACGACGAGCTGGACCGCTACCTCCGGAGCCTGGACGGAACCTTTCAGGAGAATCCCAGGAAATACGCCGTCTGGAAAAAACTCCGGCGGTCGCCCAGCCTCAGGGACGCCGTCCGGCTGGTCGTAAAATGATCGGATGCTTTGGCTGCCGCATCATGTCTCCGGGCATACGGGCGAATCCGATGCTCAGAGCGAACTCCGCAGAGCGGAAACGTCAATCGTTGCAAGTGCAGCTGTTTTAATTCGGGCCGCCCCCGGGCGCTTTTCCGGCGCCTTCGGGGCGGCCCTCTTGATTAAAAAAACGGGGCCGCTGCAAAAACGGCCTCTAACCATTCCGATCGCGGGAAACCTTTCGGCCCGGACTTTCCGGGCCCGCCAGTACGATCCGATTTTTTCCCTCGGCTTTGGCCCGGTACAGCAGGCGGTCCGCCTCCTGCACCAGGTCTTTCCATCCGCTGGAGGTGCCCTCCCGGCAGGCGACGCCGGCGCTGAAGGTCACGGGCAGGGCCAGCACGCCGAAGAACGCCTTGCGCAGGTCGAACTGGATGCGCTTGAGGATCGAGGCGGCCTGCCGCCGGTCCGACCGGAAGACGAACAGAAACTCCTCGCCGCCGAACCGGCCGAGGCGGTCGCCGGCCCGGATGCTCCCGCGCGCGATGCGGCAGAAGGTCGCGAGCACCTTGTCGCCCGTCAGGTGGCCGTACCGGTCGTTGACGGCCTTGAAGTTGTCGAAATCGACCATGCAGACCGTGACCGGCCCCCGCCGCTCCGTGCGGAGCAGCGCGTCGAGCGAACGGAGCAGGCTGGTCTTGTTGAGGACGCCGGTCTGCGGGTCGAGCCTCAGCTTTTTCCGCAGGATCTCCCCCTGGAGCACCAACGCCGTGATGTCGCCGAAAAACAGCGCGGCGTACGGCTTGCCGCAGAAGGAGACCGGAACGCCGCTGACGGAAAACCACCTGCAGGCGCTTCCCGTACGGGAAGCGCAGGACCTGCCAGCCGGGCCGGGGCAGACGTGCTTCCATTTCGTCTCCCCCATCGGCTTGCGGTCGCAGAGGGTCCACTCGAGCGCCCGGGACAGGACGCAGTCTTTGCAGCGGCGCCCGGCCGGGTCGGCGCCGTCCCAGAACCGGCGGCAGCGGACGGCCTCGCAGACCGGCAATCCCTGCTGCCCGCCGGAAAGCAGCGGAAAGCAGGCGCGCATCTTCCGGTTCGCGGCGAAGACCCTCCGCTCCGAATCCACGAAAGCGGCGCCGACGGGCAGGGATTGATACAGGCTGAACAAAACGAAGTCGTTCCCCTCCACATCCGGCGCAGCTTCCATCTATCCGAACACCCTTTCGCAAAACAAAATCAGGCGGGCGGCGGCAGGGGACATGGGGATTCCGTTTGCGCCGCCGTCCGCCGCAAGGGCGCAAAAAAGGCGTCGTATCCGGACTTTCATCCATATACAACGTCTACAGACACACCCCGAACCCTCAAGATCCGCTGTACAAAAATCAAGACAAGCGGTATAATAGAATCCGCAATGCGCCGAGTATTCGGTTGTAGATGGAGGTTGTGCTCCGTTTGCAGGGGGCGGGTGCGGCTACACCCGTTCCTGCATTGCACCTTTTAATGTGCCTTGCACTCCAAATTATACCTTTTCCTGACAAAAAGTCAAGCGGAAACTGAATCATTATGTCAACCGCGCCCCGCGGATCTTTTCGCCGCCGGCCATAAAAAGACGGACAAAGCGATGATCCGGCGCCGTAATTGTGAGCAAAAAGGTTCCGCATCGCCTTGACCGCCGGCCAGTCCCGAAACGCCCGATGGTTTTTTCCACGCGGCCGCTGTCGATCCGCAGGTCGATGCCGCTGTGTTCCGTCGCCTCGCCGCGGGCGTAGGAGCCGAACAGATAAACCCTGCCGACGCCGTGCTTCCGCGCAATCGGTTCGCCAATCCGCCGAATCTCTTCATATGGTATAGATTTTATCCGATTCGCCCACCGCCCTTCAAATATTTCTTCACTCTCCGCCGCTTTCGCCTTTCAAAGACTGCATTCGGCCCCGAAAACGACTCCCGGCGGGCGATATATAACCCCCGTCACCGGCGTCCCCTCCGACGTGAAGCCCGGCGCGCACTACTCCGACTCCCATCTC
>DAINSB010000099.1:0-8887 GCA_036741535.1 Caproicibacter sp.
GCGCGCTGGTACTATATGCTGACGCTGATGATGTCGATGGCGACCGTCGCCTCGCTTCAGTACGCGAAGCCTGAAAGTTGGCGCCGCGCCATCCGCTGGACGCTCGGCATCACGCTCGGAATCGCCCTGCCGATCGGCCTGATGCCGAAAGTGACCGCGGACCAGCTGGGCAACAAGACGTGGACTTCGGGCCTCGAGGACTACCCGACGCGCTTCTGGCCGTACGTGGCCGTCTCCCTCGTCAGCCTCGCGCTGCTCGTCGTGATCTTCCGGAATTTCCGCCGCGACCGCAAAAAGTTCCTCAAAAACTGCATGGCGGGCATCGCGCTGATCTCCGTGGTCTATGCCGCCTATTTCATCGCCCTCGGCAAAACGCAGAGCGACGACACCCACCACTGGATCATCCCCTATTCGCTCAACAAGGGCAGCGACATCCATCTGCCGGAAACGCCGTCGTTCTCGCGCGTCGACGTCTACGACGGCATGGACAACCAGGCCATGTTCTGGCAGATGCCGACGATCCAGGCGTTCCACAGCATCGTGCCCGGCTCGGTGATGGAATTCTACCCGACCATCGGCGTGCAGCGGGATGTCGCCTCCCGCCCGGACGCGACCGTCTACGGCCTGCGGGGCCTGACGAGCTGCCGCTGGCTGTTCGACCCGCTCGACTCCGGCAAGGCGTTCACCGACTCCTCCGGGCAGACGGCGATGCCGGGGTGGAGCTACTACGCCACGCAGAACGGCTGCAACATCTACCGCAACGATTATTATATCCCGATGGGCTTCAGCTACGACGCCTATATTTCCCGCTCCGAGTACAACACCGTGCCCGAGGCCGACCGCCACCTGCTGCTGCTCAAAGCCATCGTGCTGGAGGACGGCGACGCGGTCCGGTACGGCGGCATGCTGCAGCATCTGGCGACGCAGGCGCAGTCGTACACCCAGGACGCCTATTACGCCGACTGCACCGCGCGCAAGGCGACCTCCGCCTCCTCGTTCAGCCGCGACAACGGCGGGTTCTCCTCGACGTTCACGTCGACGAAGGACCGGCTGGTCTTTTTCAGCGTCCCGTATGAAAACGGCTGGAGCGCAACGGTCAACGGAAAGCCCGCGCAGATCGTCAAGGCCGACGTCGGCTTCATGGCCGTGGAGGTCCCGGCCGGGACCTCGTCCATCCGCTTCGACTACCAGACGCCCGGCGCGAAAGCCGGGGCGTTCACGGCCCTCGGCGGCGGCGTGCTGTTCCTTCTCTATAGGGTGCTGACCCGCTCCATCGACCCGAAGAAAAAGCGGAAGGTGTTCCGCATAAAGTCCCACGCCGTGCCGGAAAAAGGAGAATGAAGCTATGCCCGTCGTCTATTTTGTGATCCCTTGCTACAACGAAGAAAAAGTGCTGCCGGAAACGGTCCGGCGGCTCACCGCGAAAATGGAATCCATGATCGCTTCCGGCCTTGCGGACCCCAAAAGCCGCATGCTGTTCGTCGACGACGGCAGCCGCGACGGCACCTGGAAGCTGATCTCGGAATACTGCGCGCAGAGCGAGCACATCTGCGGGGTCAAGCTCGCCCACAACCGGGGCCACCAGAACGCGCTGCTGGCGGGCTTGATGCAGGCCCGCACCCTCGCGGACTGCGCGATCAGCCTGGACGCGGACCTGCAGGACGACGTGGAGGTCCTCGACGAATTCGTCAGAAAATTCAACGAGGGCTGCGACGTGGTCTACGGCGTGCGCAACAAGCGCGAAACCGACACGCCCTTCAAGCGTTTCACGGCGCTCGCCTTCTACCGGCTGATGGACGCAATGGGCGTGGAGACGGTCTTCAACCACGCGGACTACCGCCTGATGAGCCGCCGCGCGCTCGACGCGCTGAGCGAATACCGGGAAGTCAACCTTTTCCTGCGCGGCCTCGTGCCGCTGATCGGCTACCGGAGCGATACCGTTTCTTACGACCGGCACGAACGCTTCGCCGGCGAGTCGAAATATCCGCTGAAAAAGATGATCGCGTTCGCCATCGACGGCATCACCTCGTTCAGCGTGAAGCCCCTGAGCCTGATCGCCGTCCTCGGGGGCCTGACGACCCTCGTCGGCCTCGTCGGTCTCGTCTGGACGCTGATTCTGCACTTTACCGCGGGCCTTGCGGCATGGGTGTGGGCCGTGTGGTCGCTGTGGCTGCTCGGCGGCCTGCTGATGCTGTGCATGGGCATCCTCGGCACCTACGTCGGCAAGATCTACGCGGAGACGAAAGCGCGCCCGCGCTATAAAATCGAGGAATTCAAACAGTAAAGCGCCGCCGCTTCGCCGCAGTCCGGCCGTCAGGCTTCCGATTGCCTCTCGGCCGGACTTGGTGTATAATCGGGGGTATAATAAGGAAACGATTCCGAATACCGGAGGTAATCTCTTTTGGCAGAAATCTATTTTGATAATTCCTCCACCACGCGGGTGTGCCGCGAGGCCGCCGAGGCCGTGATGGAGACGATGACCGAAAACTACGGCAATCCGTCTTCCCTGCACAGAAAGGGCTTTCTGGCGGAGCAGACCATGCGCGGGGCGCGGGAGAACGTCGCGTCGCTGCTCGCCGTGCAGCCGGAGGAGGTCTATTTTACCTCCGGCGGGACGGAGAGCAACAACCTCGCACTGTTCGGCGCCGCGCGCGCGCGGAAAAAACGCGGGAAACGCATCGTGACGACCGCCATCGAGCACCCTTCCGTGCTGAACGTGATGAAGCGCCTCGAGCAGGAGGGGTTCGAGGTCGTGTATCTCAAGCCGGACAAAGAGGGCAGAATCGCCCCGGAGCAGATTTTCGAGGCCGTGACGCCGCAGACGATCCTCGTCAGCATCATGAAAGTGAACAACGAGCTCGGCTCCGTCCTGCCCGTGGAAGCCGCGGCGGAGGCGATCGCCCGCGCGAAAGCCCCCGCGCTGCTGCATGTGGACGCGGTGCAGGCGTTCGGCAAGCTGGCGCTGCGCCCCGAACGGGCCGGCGCGGACCTGATGAGCATGAGCGGCCATAAGATCCACGGGCCGAAAGGCGTCGGGGCGCTGTATGTGCGCCGCGGCGTGCATCTCGAGCCGCTGACGTTCGGCGGCGGGCAGGAAAAGGACGTGCGCCCCGGCACGGAGAGCGTCCCGCTCATCGCGGGCCTCGGCGCCGCCGTCGCCGCGCTGCCGGACCCGGCGTCCGAGCTGCCGAGGATGCGGGCGCTGAACGGCCTGCTGCGGGCGGGCCTCGCGGAGATCCCGGGCGTTGCGGTCAACTCCCCGGCGGACGGCCTGCCCTACATCCTGAACTTCTCGGCCGGAAGCGTCCGCGCGGAGACGATGCTGCATTTTCTCTCGGACAAGGGCATCTATGTCTCCTCGGGGTCGGCGTGCTCCAAAGGGCGCGAAAGCTACGTGCTGCGCGCCGCCGGTCTGCCGCATGAACGCATCGCTTCGTCGCTGCGCCTCAGTTTCAGCCGGTTCAACACCGCGGACGAAGCGCAGTCGTTCCTCGCGGCCCTCAAAGAGGGCCTTGCGGTTTTGTCAATCAGAGGTTAGAGATTGGAGGTTGGAGATCAGGGGATTGGAAAGGGCATGGAACGCCGATGGCGGTGCCTAACCCTCTAACTTGCAAATCCTCTAATCCGCTCATTTATGAAGGAAGTCATTCTGATCAAGCTGGGCGAAGTCGTCCTGAAGGGGCTGAACCGCCGCGCGTTCGAGGACACGCTGCTGGGCAACATCCGGCGCAGGCTGTCGGACTCCGGCCGGTTCGACATCCGGGAGATCCAGTCCACCGTCTACGTCACCCCGCGCGGGGGCGCCGACCTCGCCGCGGCGGAGGAGCGCGTCTCGCGGATCTTCGGCATCGCGGCGTATTCCCGCGCCTGCGAGACGGAAAAGGAGATCGGCGCGGTCTGCCGCACCGCCGCGGAGTATCTGCGCCGCGACCTGCTCGCCGTGAAGACCTTCAAGGTCGAATGCAAACGCTCGGATAAAAAATTTCCGCTGAAATCGCCGGAGATCTGCGCGCGGGTCGGCGCTTATCTGCAGGAAGCGTTCCCGCATCTCGGCGTGGACGTGAACGAGCCGGAATTCACCGTGCGCGTCGAGATCCGCGACCTCGCGGCGTACGTGCACGGCAACTCCCTGCGCGGCGCGGGCGGGATCCCCGTCGGCACGGGGGGGAAGGCCGCGGCGCTCGTCAGCGGCGGCATCGACAGCCCCGCGGCCTGCTGGATGATGGCGAGGCGCGGGGTGGAGCTGACGGCCGTACATTTCGCGAGCCCGCCCTACACCAGCGAGCGCGCGGAGCAGAAGACCGCGGACCTGCTGCGCCGGGTGGGCCGGTACGCCGGCCGCATGACGATGTTCACCGTGCCGTTCGCCAAAATCCAGGAAGAGATCATGGCGAAGTGCCCGGAGGAGTATTTCACCGTCATCATGCGGCGGATGATGATGCGCGCGTCGGAGCGCATCGCCGCCGATGAGGGCTGCGGCGCGCTGATCACGGGCGAAAGCCTCGGGCAGGTCGCGAGCCAGACGATGCAGGCCATCGCCTGCACGGACGCCGCCGCCTCCCTGCCGGTTTTCCGCCCGCTCATCGGCATGGACAAGGTGGACATCATCGCGCTCGCGCGCCGCATCGACACCTACGATCTTTCCATCCTGCCCTACGAGGACTGCTGCACGATCTTCACCCCCCGGCACCCCCGCACGAGGCCGGCGCTGAAATTCGTCGAGCACGCCGAGGAAAAGCTGGACGTTCCCGCGCTGCTCGAGGACTGCCTCAGCCGCGTCAAAACGACCAAAATCGAACCTTAGCGGCGTGTCGCCGCGGCCAGGCCCCGCCAGTCAGCCCGGCAAAAAAATCCGTCTGCCCCGGCGGGAGAGTCGGGGGAAACTCCCGTTTCCCTTTAAGAAGCAACATGAAAGGAGATATTTTCATGAACGCTGAAATCATTTCCGTCGGCACGGAGCTGCTGCTGGGCCACACCATCAACACGGACGCGTCGTACGTGGCGCGCGAGCTTTCCGCCGCCGGCATCGGCCTGCTGCATGCCTGCACCGTGGGCGACAACGCCGACCGCCTGCGCGACGCGCTCACGACCGCCCTTGCGCGCAGCGACATCGTCATCACCACGGGCGGCCTCGGGCCCACGGGCGACGACCTGACCAAAGAGACCATCGCCGCCGTCGCGGGCAAAAAACTCGCGATGGACCCGACCAGCATGGAGCACATCCGGCAGTATTTCCAGGGCCGCGCGCTCGGCGAAACACAGAAAAAACAGGCCATGCTCCCCGAGGGCTGCACGGTCTTCCCGAATGAGAACGGCACCGCGCCCGGCTGCGGCTTCAGGACCGATTCCGGCAAATTGGTCGCCATGCTGCCCGGCCCGCCCTCGGAGCTGATCCCCATGCTCAAGCATTACGCCGTGCCATTTCTCGCGGGCGGGGAAAAAGCCGCCATCGTCTCCCGCATGGTGCACGTGTTCGGCCTTGGGGAAGGGAACGTCGCCGAGCGCATCCGGGATCTGTGCGCCTGCCCGAACCCCACCGCCGCGACCTACGCGAAGGACGGCGAGATGTTCGTCCGCGTGACCGCGCGCGCCGGCAGCGCACAGGAGGCCTCCGCCCTGTGCGAGCCGGTCGTTGAAGAGCTGAAAAAGCGCCTCGGCAGCTACGTCTACAGCGTGGACATCGAAAGCCTGGAGGAAACCGTCGTGCGCCTGATGGCCGAAAAGCACCTGACCGCCGCGACGGCGGAATCCTGCACCGGCGGGCTGGTGGCGAAGCGCATCACCGACATCCCGGGCTCTTCCGAAGTGTTCCGCATGGGCGTCGTGACCTACGCGAACGAGGCAAAGACCAAGCTGCTCGGCGTCCCCGAAGAGACGCTGCGGCAATACGGCGCGGTCAGCCCGCAGGTCGCCCGCCTGATGGCGGAAAGCGTGCGGAAGCTCGCCGGGTCCGATTTCGGCGTCGGCGTCACGGGCATCGCGGGCCCGGGCGGCGGCACCGCGGAAAAGCCGGTCGGCCTGGTCTATCTCGCGCTGTGCGACGGGGAGCGGACGTGGGTCCGCGAGATGCGCGGCCACAACCACAAGGGGCGCGGATACCTCCGCCTGCTCGCGGCGTCGAACGCGCTCGACATGCTGCGGCGTCGGATCCTCGGGCTCGGCGGGATGGAAGACGCGGCCTATACACACGAGACCTGCTGCGGGTAAAGCCCGGCCGGAGGAGGAAGATTTCCCTATGGACGCTGCAATCCTGTTCTACCTGGCTCACAGGACCTCCGCCTGCCAGCGGACGATCGCCCGCGCCTGCGGCTTTTTCGGCGTGGACCCGGACTGCATTGCCGTCTGCGCGAGACGCCAGGACCTGAACGGCTGCCTGTCGAAGCTGCTCCGGGACAAATCCGTCGTGTTCCTCGTCAGCGCGGCGGGCGAAAAACGGCCGGACTGCGCCGCCCCGGTCTTTCAGACCCTGCGCGTGCCGCTCGACCGCGCCGGGGAACCGAAGGGCATTCTGAAGCTCCGCGGGGCGGAGCAGACCGGGTATCTGGTGGAAAGCGTCAATCAGGCAATCGCGCTTCTGCCCGACGACCCGTACGAGATCCTGCGGATGGCGCCGGCCCTGTTCGTCCGGCTGAAAACGAAATTCTCGCTCGAGGGTGACGTACCGCCGCGGACAATCCCCGCAGCCGAGCTCGGAGAAAAAATAAGGCTCGCGCTGGAGGAAGAGTCCGGGGAAACCCCCGGCGGGGTGCCCCCGCTGTCAGGCCGCGCCGCTCAGAAGGGTGAAAATTCCGGGCTGTGACTGGCGCGAGAGTTCGCGAAAGCTCCCGGGGGCGTTTTGTCCTCGGGAGCTTCCTTTGACTCTCCCGCCACGGCGGGCTTATTTCCTTCGCCAGGCAAAACGGCGGGGATTGCCCGCGGCGACTCGCCGCCGCCGCTTATTTGCCGGTCGCCTGCGTGAGCTTGACGGTCGCGGTGAACGTCTGGCCGGTCAGCGGGCGGGTCACGCTGAGCGTCACGGTTTCGCCCGGCTTCTTAGCGGTGACGACCGAGGTGATGGAGCTCTGGCTCGTGACGGATTTGCCGTCGATCTTCGTGATGATGTCGCCCTTCTGGATTCCCGCCGCGGAGACATAGCTGCTGCTGACGGAGGCGACGTACATCCCCGTGGGCATATTGTAGAAGCGGGCCGTCATGCTGTCAAGGTACTGGCCGGTGATGCCGAGCGCCGCACGGTCCTTCACATAGCCGTACGCTTTCAGTTCGCTGATGATGGGCTGCGCGGTGTCGATCGGGATGGCGAAGCCGAGGCCCTCATAGCCCGTCGCCGCGATTTTGGAGGAGTTGATGCCGATGACCTGGCCCTTCATGTTGACGAGCGCGCCGCCGGAGTTGCCGGGGTTGATGGCCGCGTCGGTCTGGATGGCTTTCATGGTGTAGCCGGTCTCGGAATTCGTGATCTCACGGTTCAAGGCGGAGATATAGCCGACCGTCACGGTGGAGCTGAGTTCCTCGCCGTTCGGGTTGCCGATGGCAAGGACCGTGTCGGCGACCTTCAGGTCGTTGCTGGAGCCGAACGTCGCGGCGGTGAGGCCCGTGGCGTCGATCTTGACGAGCGCCAGGTCCGTCACGCTGTCGCTGCCGATGAGCTTGGCTTCATAGGTCTTTCCGCTCGAGAGGATGACCTTGAGCGAAGACGCGCCGGAGACCACGTGCGCGTTCGTGACGATGTAGCCGTCGCTCGTGGCGATGATGCCGCTGCCCTCGCTCGTGGGCGAAACGGCCGTGCCGCTGTCGTTGCCGTTGTCGCCGCTTTCGCTGTCGCTGCCGTCATCGTTCCCGAAGCTGAAGAAAGCGGTGCCGTCCGCCGCGCCGTTCTGATAAGAGGCGTTCCGGGCGGTCTTGGTGAAATTCTGGATACAGACGACGGAGGGGATCACCTTCTGCGCGACCTCCTGCTTGGTCAATTCCCCGGCCGCCGTATTGGTGGTGGCGGGGGACGACGAGGAGGTGCCGCTCTTCGCGATGGTGAAGACCGGCGAAGAGCCGCCGGCGGAAGAGGAGTCGACTTTCACGACGCCGTTGTTGATCAGCGCGGTGAATCCGGCGATGGAGCCGGCCGAAATGACCAGGCACGCCAGCACCCCTCCCAAGATCCTGCGGAAGGTGTGCTTTTTCGGTTTTTTCTCCACGGGCTCGAGATAGGCCTGGTAGACCGGCTGCGGATCGTAGCCGGTCCCCGTCTGGTTTTCGGAGCCCGGGGTCTTGTAATAGTGGTAGCTGCTGCCTTCCCAGACGGTTCCGTTGCCACCGGACGAACGTCCGCCGGCGCTGCCGGAACCCTCCGGGGCATTTTTATTTTCATTGCCGTCCGGGCCGTCGAAGCCGTTCCGGTTGTCGGTGGGATCATACATTACAATCATCCCTTCTCAGATTTTCTGTGGCTTTATGTTATCATGCATCTGTGAAAAAGATATGATGCACAATTGATATTTTTATGAACATTCGGCGCGGAACGGAAGGGGTGCGGATAAAAAATCCCCGCACGGATTGCTCCGTGCGGGGACATGCCGGAAAGCGGCAAAAAATCAGATTTTCGCGAGCTTTTCCAAGTGCTCGTAGTCTTCCTTCGCGTACTTCTCGGCCTTCGTGAACAACTGCTCCGCGCGCTCCGGGAATGCGCGGGTCAGGGAATTGTAACGAACCTCGCCCATGATGAAGTCGCGGTAGGGCACGGTCGGGGTCTTGCTGTCGAGCTGGAACGGGTTCTTGCCCTGCTCGGCAAGGCGCGGATCGTAACGGAAGTTCTTCCAGTAGCCCGAGGCAACCGCCTTTTTCTCCTCAAGCTGGGAGATGCCCATGCCGCCCTTGATGCCCTGGTTGATGCAGG
>DAINSB010000100.1:0-8853 GCA_036741535.1 Caproicibacter sp.
AGGTGCCCCGAATGCCGCAAAGCCCGTCGGGCGAACCAGAAGCCCCAGCGCGAAATGTACGACGCTGTCTGCGCTTCGTGCGGAGCCCCCTGCAAAGTTCCGTTCCAGCCGACGGAAGGCCGCCCGGTTTACTGCAGCGAGTGCTTTGCAAAGATGAAAGAGGAAGGCTGAACCGTTTCGGTTTTGTCTGTTGGACAACATGATAGGGGCGGGTGCGTGCAGGCGCGCCCGCTGTTTTTATTTTCCGGCGCGGATCGTCCGGCATCGATCCGGCGGCGCGCACCGCGGGCACCCGGGCCGTTTTGCGGAAAACTTCCGGCGGAACGGCATAGAAATATCCAGCGCATATTGCGCTTTCGCCCTCACATACTATAAGCTGAAAGGAGTGGTTCTAGTGGAGTCCGTACTTGATAAAATCGCTTTGGCGATTACCATTATCGGCGGTCTGAACTGGGGTTCCATCGGCCTTTTCGGTTTTGATCTTGTGGGCTGGATTTTCGGCGGGCAGCTTACTGCGGGCAGCCGCGTCGTCTTTGTGCTCGTGGCGATTTCGGCGCTGTGGTGCATCCGCCTGCTTTTCCACGAAGAAGAGAGCGGCGAAGGGGAGCACAACACCGCGCATACCGCCCATCCCGCATAGCCCCGCCTTTATTATATGGCTTTTCCGCCTGCATTCAAATGCCGCCTTTCTCCCTCGCGAAAAGGCGGCCCGTTTTTTTCTTTTCCTTTATTCCGCTTCTTCCGCTTTCCCCGGGTTCCCGGCGTTTTTTTCGTAGACGATGCGCAGCCCGTCCAGCAGGAGGGTGTCGCTGTGGATAATGGGCCGCCTGCACTGGGAAATCACCTCGCGCGCAAGCCCGCCCGTGGCGACCGCGCTGCACTTTTTGCCGAGTGCCTTCTCCATGCGGTCGCACATGCCGTCGATCATGCAGGCGGTCCCGGTGATCAGCCCAGAGCGCATGCATTCGGTCGTGTTGTCCCCGATCACGCAGCGCGGCGCCTCCAGGCTGACGGAAGGGAGCTGGGCCGTGCGGCTGGTCAGCGCGTCCAGAGAAATGCCGATGCCCGGCGCGATCGCGCCGCCGAGCATGTTCCGGTGCTCATCCAGCACGACGAAAGTGGTGGCCGTGCCCATATCCAGAATGATGCACGGGCCGGCGAACATCTCGGCCGCCGCCACACAGCCGACGATCAGGTCCGCGCCGACGATCTCGGAGCGCAGGCGGTTGATGTGGATGCCGGTTTCCGTTTCCGGCCCGACGCAGATGGGCCGCACCTTGGTCAGTTGCCGGACCGCTTTCGCCACGGCCCGGTTCACCACGGGCACGACGGAGCTGATGGCGCATCCCTCAATCTCCTCCAGAGAGATGCCGTACAGATGGAGTATTTCCCGCATCGCGATCGCGTATTCATCCCCCATCTTCAGGCGGTCCGTTTTCATGCGCGAAACAAAAAGAAGCTCTTTTTCGCGGTATACGCCCATCGTGATGTTTGTGTTGCCAATATCCAGCACCAGGATCATTCTTTTCCGCTCCCCGTCTCCGGCGGTCGGGGCATACGACCCTACGCCTGCCGCCGCTTTTTTTCAGACACCTATTATAGCAAGAACGGCGGACATATGCAATCGTCTGCGGCGGAAATTTTAGCGAAAAAACAGGCGGACGGTCAGCGAAGAGAGCACGCAGGCGGCGAGGTCGGCCAGAAGGGCGGCCGGCAGGGTGTGGCGGGTCTTTTTGACCCCGACCGCGCCGTAGTAGACGGCGATGGCGTAAAACGTCGTTTCCGTCGAGCCCGACATGACCGAAGCGACCCGGCCGGCGAAGCTGTCCGGGCCGTTGTCCTTGAAGATCTGCGCCAGCACGGCCGTGGAGCCGCTGCCGGAAAACGGTTTGATCAGCGCGAGCGGGATGACCTGCGGCGGCATGCCGAAAAAGCGCGCCGCGGGGGCGAGCAGCGAAGCGAGCAGGTCCAGCGCGCCGGACGCGCTCAGCATGGAGACGCCCATGATGAGCCCGATGAGCGTCGGAAGGATGGAGACCGACGCCTCGAGCCCCTCTTTCGCCCCGGTGAGGAACGTGTCGAAGACCGGCACTCCGCGCAAAAAAGCGGTCAGCACGATGGCGACCAGCACGGCGGGCATCACCCAGACGCCGAAGCTATCCATCCGGCCGGCCCTCCAGCAGTTTCACCGCGACCATCCCGACCAGGACCGCGCCGAACGAGGTCGCCCAGACCGCGGGGAGGATGTCGAACGGCGTGGAAGAGCCGTACTGCGCGCGCAGCGTCGCCATGAAGGTCGGGATGAGCTGGATCGACGCCGTGTTCAGCACGACGAAGGTGACCATCGCGTTGCTGGCGGCCTGCGACGGAGAAATTTTTTTCAGTTCCTTCATGGCCGCGATGCCGAGCGGGGTCGCGGCGTTGCCGAGGCCCAGCAGATTGGCGGTCACGTTCATGCACATGGCCCGCACGGCCGGCCCGTCTTTTCCGCAGCCGGGGAAGAGGAGCCGCATCAGGGGGCCGAGCGCGCGCGACAGCAGCCGGGTGATCCCCGCGCGCTCGGCGATCTTCATCAGCCCGGTCCACGCGCACATCATCCCGGTCAGAGAGATGACGAGCGTGACGGCGCCGCCCGCTCCGCTCAGGATGGAGGCGGAAAGCTCCGCCATCCGCCCGGTCGCGGCCGCGCAGATCATGCTGAACAGAATCATGGCGGTCCAAATATAATTTAACAGTATGTTCATCTCCCGTCTGCAAAAACATCACATATGCTCTATAATATATTCAGGCGTAGATGGCAATAGTCCCCATGTTGCTTTCTGTTGCATTTTTTTGTCCACAACACTATGATTTGACAAAAATGGGAAAAGATAGTATAATAACCCTGCCTTATGCATAATCTTGGGCGTTTGTGTCGGAAAAAATCTTATTTGTGAAAGGATGTCGTTCTTTGAAATTTACGGGAATCGTAAGAAAAGTGGATGAACTTGGCAGGATTGTTCTTCCAAAGGAGCTTCGTGTGACACTGAACATAAGAGAGAGGGATCCGCTGGAGATCTATGTGGATGACGATGGGAAGATCATTTTGAAAAAGTATGAACCGACCTGTGTTTTCTGCGGAGGGATGAACGATATTGTCCGTTTCCACGGGTATAACGTGTGCGGGGACTGCCGCAGAAAGCTGGCGGAGCAGACTCCCCAGACTTCCGGGGATGAGATCCGGGCACTGGACTGAAGTCCGGCGCCGGTCCGCATCCCTGGTGGCCGGGACGCCGCGTCCCGGCCTTTTCTTTTCAGCAGACGGAAAGTGGGAGGTGTCGTTCCCGTTGCGGCTGACGAAAACGCAGTACGCCTATTTTGTGACATGCGTGAAAGATCTCCTGCGGTCGGACGATGTCCGCTCCATGGGGCGCTTTCCCCAGCACGCGGACATCTCCACGCTGGAGCACAGCTTTTCCGTGGCCTATGTGAGCTTCTGGGTCTGCGAGAGCTTCCACCTCTCCGTCGACCGCAGGAGCCTGATCCGCGGGGCCATGCTGCACGACTTTTTCCTTTACGACTGGCATTCCGGTGCCGGTGACCGCAGAGGCCTGCACGGCTTCACGCACCCGAGGACGGCCCTGCGCAACGCGGAGCGGCTCTTTTCGCTGACCGACCGCGAGAAGGACATCATTGTCAAGCACATGTGGCCGCTGACGCCGGCCCTGCCGAAATACGGGGAATCCTATCTCGTGAGCGCCGCGGACAAATACTGCTCCTTCGTCGAGACGGTGTGGCGCCGCCCGGTGGTCCGGATGGCGCGGTGCCTGACCGGGCAGGCCACGGACGGCGTGCCCCCGCTGTCGGGCCGCGCCGTTTAGAAGGGCAAAAGTTCCGGGCTGTGACTGGTGCGATCGTTAAAAAAGCTTCCGAGGACATGAAGATGTCTCGGGAGCTTTTTCTTGGGAGCGGCCCTGAACTGTCCGGGCACGGAAAACTTGAGTTTCCGCATCACTTTACGCCCGGCCGTGCATACAGGCTCAGCCTGCTATTTGTGGAACTTCTCCACGATGTCGCGCACGGCCTCGACAACGTAGTCGGATTCTTCCTCCGTGAGGGTCGGGTACAGCGGCAGCGAGATCAGCCGCTCGAAATGCTTTTCCGCATTTGGAAAGTCACCTTTTTTGAAGCCGAAGCGTTTCGTGTAGGCGCTCATGTACGTCACGGGCATGAAATGCACGCTGGTGCCTACGTTGCGCGCGTTCAGCTCCTCGATGAACCGGTCGCGGTCGATGGTCAGCAGCTCGGGCACGATGCGCAGAACGTACAGGTGCCAGGAGTGCGTGGCGTATTCCGGGACGGACGGCGGGTCCACCGCGTCGATCTTCGAGAATTCGCGCTGGTATTTTTCGGCGATCGCGAGACGCCGCCGCTGCATGTCGGAAAGACGCGAAAGCTGCACGAGACCCAGCGCGGCCTGGATGTCGAACATGTTGTACTTGAAGCCCGGCTCGCAGATGTCGTACTGCCAGGTGCCGCCCTTCGCGTAGCGGTTCCAGGCGTTGTGGCTCATGCCCTGGCCGGCCCAGATGCGGGCTTTCGCGTCGATCTCGTCGCTGTCCGTCGCAAGCATGCCGCCTTCGCCCGTCGTGAGGTTCTTGGTCGCGTAAAAGCTGTAGGAGGCGGTCCCCTTGAGCTTGTTGCCGATCAGCCGGCCCTTGTAGCGGCTCTCGAGGGCGTGCGCGGCGTCTTCCGAGACGAACAGGCCGTATTTGTCCGCGATTTCATAGATGCGGTCGAGGTCGCAGACCTGGCCGCTGTAATGTACGGGCACGATCGCCTTCGTTTTCGGCGTGACCTTCTTTTCGACCTCGTCCGGGTCGATGCATCCGGTGCGATAGTCGATGTCCGCGAAGACCGGCGTCGCGCCGCAGTGGATGATGGTGCTCGCGGTGGAGGCGAAAGTCATCGGCGTGGTGATGACCTCGTCGCCCGGGCCGATGCCCGCCGACAGCAGCGCGACGTGCAGCGCCGCCGTGCACGAGTTCATGGCCACGGCGTGCTTCGCGCCGATGTGCGCCGCGAATTCCTGCTCGAATTTTACCGTGCGGGGGCCTTTCGCCACCCAGCCGGATTTCAGCGTGGCGACGACTTCGCCGATCTCTTGGTCGGTCAGGTCCGGCAGATTATAGGGGATAAAGGAGTCCCGTTTTACAAAATTGCTCATCACAGTTTCCTTCCGTCTTTTTAAATCGTTCCCCCGGCGCGGAAATCGTACGGCGAGAGGCGCCGCGCCGGCCGGGATGTTTTTTCAACTTCATGCGGAAAAACCGTTTATTTCAGCTTCTCCCGACGAAAAATATGATAGCGCCTTTTCCGTGCAAAGTCAACGAAGGGGGCCCGATTCTTTTGTTGCTGATTGACTATGCATTCCTTTGGGGATATAATATGCGAAGTGCCTCCGGCGGCGGGTGCAAAGCACCGTACGCGCCTACGGCGGGCCACAAACCTATGTCTTTGACAGTGCGGCTTTTTAACTCCCTGCCTTGGGTCCGCACTCGATTGGCTGCGTGTAAACTTGCGTGCCGGCTCAGCCTGCGACCGGTCGTGCCGGTGAAATATAAGCGGGAAACGGTGGCTAATATTGTGGACAAACCTCAAAACTATTATGTGCACCCGAGCGCGTGCGTAGACGAAGGCGCCGAAATCGGCGCTGGTACGAAGATCTGGCATTTCTGCCATGTCAGCGCGGGCTGCCGGATCGGGGAAAATTGCACCATCGGGCAGAACGTCTTCGTCGCCCCGGGCGTTCGGATCGGAAGGAACTGCAAGATCCAGAACAATGTTTCGGTCTATGAAGGGGTCGAACTCGGCGACTATGTGTTCTGCGGGCCTTCCATGGTCTTTACCAACGTGCAGCGCCCGCGCTGCAAATACCCGCAGCGGGGCTCGGAATTTTATGCTCCCACGCCGATAGGCGAGGGCGCGAGCATCGGCGCGAACGCCACGGTGGTCTGCGGCCACCGCGTGGGTAAAAATGCGTTCGTCGCCGCCGGCAGCGTCGTGACGAAGGATGTGCCGGACCACGCGATCGTGATGGGCAACCCCGCCCGCGTGCGGGGATGGGCCTGCGAGTGCGGCGCCAAACTCGGCGAAGACCTCGTCTGCCCGAAATGCGGCAGACGGTATGTCCGCGGGGCGGACGGATTGAAGGAGGAAACGGGACCATGCAGAAAATAGCGTTTAACGACCTCGGCGCGCAGTACGGCCATCTGAAAAAGGAAATCGACGCGGGAATCGCGGACGTCCTTTCGGGCTGTCGTTTTATCTCCGGCCCGCAGGTCGAGGAGCTGGAGAAAAAGCTGTGCGAATACACGGGCAGAAAATACTGCGTCGCCACGGACAACGGTACCGACGCCCTGCTGATGCCGCTGATGGCGAAGGGCTTCGGGCCGGGGGACGCGGTGTTCGTGCCGGCTTTCACCTTTTTCGCCTCGGCGGAGGTCGTCAGCCTCACGGGGGCGACGCCGGTGTTCTGCGATTCGGAAGAAGACATTTTCAACCTGGACCCCGCGTCGCTGGAAAAGCAGATCAAAAGGACGCTCGGGGAGGGCAAACTGAAACCGAAGGCGGTCGTCGCGGTGGACCTGTTCGGGCATCCGGCGGATTTTCCGGCGATCAAGAGGATCTGCAGGCAATACGGGTTGTTCCTGCTCGAAGACGCCGCGCAGGGCTTCGGCGGCGACATCGGCGGCAGAAAGGCCTGCGCGTTCGGGGACGCCTCCGGAACGAGCTTCTTCCCGGCGAAGGCGCTCGGCTGCTACGGCGACGGCGGCGCGGTTTTCACCGACGACGAGGAGCTGTACCATCTGCTGCAGTCCATCCGCGTCCACGGCAAGGGCGCGATGAAATACGAAAACGTGCGCCTCGGCCTCAACGCGAGGCTCGACACGCTGCAGGCCGCGATCCTGCTGCCAAAGCTGGCCGCGTTCGACACGGAAAACGAGCACCGCCGCCGCGCCGCGGCCCGCTACGCGCAAAGGCTGGGCGGAAGGTTCGCCGTGCCCACGGAGCGCGAGGGCTTCCGGAGCAGTTTCGCCTATTATACCCTACGGGCGGGCAGCGGGGAGGAGCGTTCCGCCGCAATGGCCGCGTTGAAGGCCGCGGGCGTTCCGTCCATGATCTATTACCCGACGCCCCTGCACCTGCAGAAGGTCTACGCGCCGCTGGGATACAAACGGGGCGACCTGCCCGTTGCGGAAAGGCTGTGCGGCACGGTGTTCAGCCTGCCGATGCACGGATACATCACGGACGAAGAGATCGACTTCATCTGTTCGGTCCTGACAAATATGTGAGACGAGGGAAAAATATGTCCAATATCAAAACGGAGCTTCTTGAAAAAATCGAAGACCATTCCGCGGTCGTCGGCATCGTGGGGCTCGGCTACGTGGGCCTGCCGCTCGCGGTGGAATTCGCGAAGGCGGGCTTCCGGACCATCGGCTTCGACGTGCAGGCGAAAAAAGTGCAGTCCGTCAACGCGGGCCGCAACTATATCGGCGACATCGTGGGCGACACGCTCAAGACCGTGGTGGAAAGCGGAAAGCTTTCGGCGACTTCCGACTTTTCCTTTATCAGGGACGTGGACGCCGTCGCCATCTGCGTGCCGACGCCGCTGGACAAATACCAGCAGCCGGACATCAGCTACGTCAAGGGCTCGACGGAGTCCGTCGCGGAATACGTCCACCGCGGCATGGTCATCATCCTGGAATCCACGACCTACCCGGGTACCACGGAGGAACTGCTCAAGCCGATCCTCGAATCCAGCGGCCTGAAATGCCACGAGGATTTTTACCTCGCGTTTTCGCCGGAGCGCGTCGATCCGGGCAACAAGCAGTACAAGACGAAAAACACCCCGAAGGTCGTCGGGGGCGTGGGGCCGGATTCCACGACGGTCGCGGCGGCCCTGTACCGCAGCGTGCTCGCGGGCGGCGTGTACGAGGTCTCCACCCCCGCCGTCGCGGAGATGGAGAAGCTGCTCGAAAACACCTACCGCAACATCAATATCGGTCTGGCCAACGAGATGGCCATCATCTGCCACCGCATGGGCATCAACGTCTGGGAGGTCATCGAGGCCGCGAAGACGAAGCCCTACGGATTCCAGGCGTTCTATCCGGGCCCGGGCCTCGGCGGCCACTGCATCCCGCTCGACCCGTTCTACCTCGCGTGGAAGGCCAAGGAGTTCGACTACCACACCCGCCTGATCGAGACCTCGGGCGAGATCAACACCGGCATGCCGGAATATGTGGTGCAGCGCGCCATGGCGGTCCTCAACCGCGACAAAAAATCGCTCAACGGCTCGAAGGTGCTGGTGCTCGGCGCGGCGTATAAGGCGGACATCGACGACTACCGCGAGAGCCCGGCGCTCAACGTGATCGACCTGCTGCTCAAAGACGGGGCCGACACGACCTACTACGACCCGTATATCCCGGAGTACAAGCACAAGGGCAGGGTCCACACCAGCGCGAAGGAGCTGACGGACGACATGCTGCGCGAAGCGGACATCGTCATCATCTGCACGGCGCATTCGTGCTTCGACTACGACAGGATCCAGAGGCTGTCGCAGGAGGTGTTCGACACCCGCAACGCCATGAAGGACGTGAAGGACCGCTCGAACATCGAACTGCTGTAGCGGGGGTGCCGAGCAGAGTATTAGTGGATTGGATATTGGAGAATTCAAAAGGGAATGTTCCGTGCGGGCCAATGGCGAAGCCCGACGCGCTGACTTGCTGATTCTCTGATCCGCCGGTTGCGGCATCTCCCGTAAAAAGAATTAATATAAAGAATTAATATAAAAGTTTTACTCAGGCTTTTTCA
>DAINSB010000101.1:0-8826 GCA_036741535.1 Caproicibacter sp.
AAGCGAAGCATAGACGAGTTGCACTCTGAATGTTACAGTCGTGTTCCGCCGTAGGCGCGTAAGGTGCTGCGCACCTCAGCGGTGCGAGCCGAAGAAAAACAGCGCGAGGGTGCCCGGGCCGGAATGCGTGCCGACGACGGGGCCGATGGTGTTGATGACGACCTCTTTCACGCCGAGGCGGCGTTTGACTTCCGAAGCGACGTATTCGGCATCCGGAAGGCAGTCGCCGTGGCTGATAAAGACCGTCTGGTCCTGCGGGGCGGTGGCGGACTGCGCCATATGGTCGACCAGGGCGTCGAGCGAAGCGCGGCGGCCGCGCGTTTTTCCCATGCTGATCAGGTGGCCGTCGTCGTCGACATGCAGGACCGGCTTGATGTTGAGCATGGTGCCGATCAGCGCCGTGGTCGCCGAAATGCGCCCGCCGCGCCTGAGGTGGTTCAGGTCGTCCACCGTGAACCAGTGGCACATGCGCAGCCTGTTTTCGAGCACCCAGTCGTGAAGCTGCTCGAGGGGAAAACCCTCGCGCTTTTTCTTTACGGCGTAATAGAGCAGCATGCCCTGCCCCAGAGACGCCGAGAGCGAATCCACCGCCACGACCTTCCGCTGCGGATATTTTTCCGCGAGTTCGGCGCAGGCCATCTGCGCCGCGTGGCAGGTGTTGGAAAGCCCCGAGGAGAACGCGATGTTCAAAATGTCTTTTCCGGACCGAAGGATCGGTTCCATCCCGCGGACAAACGCATCCACATTGACCGCCGCCGTGGAGCACGGCTCGCCGGCGCGGATCCGCCGGAAAAAATCGGCCGCGGACATCTCCCGCCCGTCCAGATAGTTGAGGTATTCTTTTCCCCCGATGGAAAAAGACAGCGGAAGCACCGAGAGCTCCAGATCCTCGGCCATTGCGGCCGGAAGGTCGCATGAAGAATCGGTCACGATCACATAACCGTCCATGAAAGGCTCCTTAATATTTTATAAGAATTTTAATAAGAGCGGATAATTTATTTGTTATACCATGACACGGCCCCGTTGCAAATACGAATTGCGATTTTCATCAAACCACCCTGCCACCTTTTTATAGCAGGATCCGTCACGAGACCTTTTGAAGCAGGGAACTCTGCGGGCTGAGAGCGAACAGGACGCACGTCAGCGCGAACATCGCGGACAGGGCCCAGAACCAGCCGGACTGCAGCAGAAAGGCGCGGTAGCGATGCCTCGACGGCGGAGCCTGCGTCTGCTGCATGTCCGAAAGAGCGAAGTCCCGCTGGTGGTGATACAGCAGGGAGGCCGCCCCGACCAGGCACAGGCAGAGAAACATCACGTAGGCTCCCCCCAGCAGGGAAGTCGTGCCGGCACCCGCGGCGATGAACGCGGTGGAAAGCGAATTGTTCAGGGCGTGGATGAGGATGCCCGGCAGCACGGACCCCGACCGGACGGCGACCAGGCCGAGGGCCAGGCCCATGAAGAAAGCGGGGATCCCCTGCACGAGATTCATATGAAAAATGGCGAACAGCAGCGCCGAAACGACGACGGCGAAGCGGTCGCCCCACGGGCGCAGACGCGGCAGAATCATGCCGCGGAACAGCGTTTCCTCAAGCATCGGCGCGAGGATGCAGACGTAGACGACCAGGACGGTGTCGACCGCGGGGTCGCCTTTGAATTCGAAATTCGGCGTTCCGTTGCTGATGCCGAACCGGCCGAACAGATAATAGACGGCGGCGGAGAGGATCTGCCCGGCGCAGGCCGCGCCGAAGGTGAGGACGACGCATTTCCCGAAAAAGGGGAGTGAGATCCCCGGCCTGCGCCACCAGCCGAAGACCTGCTGCCGCAGGATCTTCCGCGCGGCGGCAAGGCACAAAATCATGCCCCAGAAGGTGGCGAGGTAGCTGTCCAGAACCGTCTGGCCGCGCGCGGAGGAAAGCGCCTTCGCGATCTCGGCGGGGCTGCCGCCGGAGCGCCCGAGAAAGAGGGCGACGCGCGCGAGCACCAGGACGAGCATCACGGCGGCGCACAGGACCTGCAGCAGAAGAAGAACGCCGCTGCTCCGGTTGCCGAGGCTGCGCAGCTTCGCCGCCGCGATCTTTTCCGCCGCGGCGGGGGAAGGCGTCAAAAAAGATGTCGGTCCGTCGGGCGGGGTTCCGCCCCATGCGCTCCCGGAAGACGCGGGCGGGGTCTGCGGCGCGCCTTCCGGCCTCTTCGGGCTGGGATCGTTTTCCATAGTGTGACATCTCCTCGCGCGGCACCGCGTCGTTTACAGTCATTGTACACTATTTTCCCGCAAATGAAAAGGAAAAGTCGGAAAGATTTACACCTGCTTGCGGCGGTACACGGCGCAGGAGATCAGGTACGAGATCACGGCGACGGCGAGGGCGACGACCGGCGAGAGCTTCCAGAGGAGCGCCTGCTGCGCTGCGCTGGGGGCAAAGCCGAATCGCTTTACGATCATCCCGACCGCCGTCGGAAGCAGAAAAATAGCGGCTATGGCAAAGCGGGCCTTCTGGATCCCGAAGCGGAAACACAGCGGGAACAGGATGGAACAGACCAAAAGAGGGACGGCGAAAGAAGCGGCCGCCAATGGAAAAAGGTCCTGACGGTCCCCGCTCAGCGCAAAGAATCCGATCAGAAACGCCAGCGCGGTCCCCGCGAGCGAAATCAGCGCGGCGGTGAGGTATTTCGCCGCGACGATGCGGCCTGCTCGTCGTACCCGATGGAGTTGATGACCGGTCGAGAGTCCGGCGGTACCTTCCTTGTTACGAAGACAGGAGAAAGGGCGAACCTGAAAGCTCGCTATGTGCTTGCCCCTTCTAACCTCTAAACAACAGCGCGAGCATTTCCTCAAGCTCCGAAAGGGAAATCCCGCCGCGTCTGGCCGTGTCGACCGCCTGGCGCAGGGCCTCCTCCGTGCGGCGCAGGTATTCCTCCCGCAGAAAGGCGGCGTTTTTCCGCGCGACGAAGCATCCCTTGCCGGAGACGGTTTCCACAAAGCCGTCGCGCTCCAGGTCCGAATAGGCCCGCTTCGTGGTGATCACGCTGATATGCAGCTCCCGCGCAAGCAGCCGCAGGGAGGGCAGCGCCTCGCCGGGGGCGAGCGCGCCCGTCAGGATCTGATCTTTGATCTGATCCGTGATCTGCTCATAGATCGGTTTGGGGCTTGCGTTGCTGAGCACGATGTCCAGACGAATCACCGCCTTTTCCTGCGCGGCCGGCCGCGGCTTGTCGGTTTGTTTGCAGTTGGGTATATCGTATATATACGATATACCCAATCGATACGGCTGTCAAGGAAAATTTGATTATTTTCCGGAAGGTTGCCCCGCGCTGGGAAATCGGCGCGCGTTTCTGCGGGTCGTCTGAAAGGAGGGGATGGGTTGGCAGGACGGAAAAAGCCGGGCGGCGAAGTCAGGGACGGCCTTAGGCGCATCGCTTTCGGCGGCGTGAACGACGCGGTGAGCCTGCTTTTTGCGACGGAGCCGGACCCGGAGGAACTGCGCCGGCTGGACCTTTACAGCGTCGCGGAGATCCGGCGAATGAAGGACGGCGGCATCGAGATCAAGTTCTACGACCGCATGAAGGCGCTCGAATGCCTGCGGCAGATGGAAGAGGCCGGCGAGGAGCAGTCGCCGCTGTACCGTGCGCTGACGGAATGCGCCCGCGCGCAGAAAGGGGAAGAGGATGGAGTTTAAGACGTTTTCCCCGAAACAGCGGCGGGCGCTGTGCTGGTGGTGCCGGGGCGGCCCGGACGCCGGCCGCGACGCGGTGATCTGCGACGGCGCGGTGCGCAGCGGCAAGACGCTGTGCCTCGGCCTCTCGTTTGTCGCGTGGGCGTGCGGAACGTTCAGGGGGAGATCGTTCGCGCTGTGCGGCAAGACCATCCGCTCGCTGAGGAGGAATTTCGTGACCACGCTGCTGCCCGCGCTTTCAGACGCCGGGTTCGACTGCCGTTACAAGGCCGGGGAAAATCTGCTGGAGATCGCCTTCGGCCGGAACCGGAACCGCTTCTATCTGTTCGGCGGCAGGGACGAGGGTTCCGCCGCGCTGATCCAGGGCATCACCCTCGCCGGGGTGTTTTTCGACGAGGTGGCGCTGATGCCGCGTTCGTTCGTGGAGCAGGCGCTCGCCCGGTGCAGCGTGGAGGGCTCGAAATTCTGGTTCAACTGCAACCCGGAAAATCCCGGACACTGGTTTTACCGGGAGTGGATCCGGAAGGCGGAGCAGAGAAACGCGCTGTATCTTCATTTCACGATGGAGGACAATCCGTCGCTGAGCGGAGAGATCCGCAGGCGGTACGAAAACCTGTATTCCGGCGTGTTTTACGAGCGGTTCATCCTGGGCCGCTGGGTCGCGGCGGGGGGCCTCGTGTACCCGTTCATGACGGACGCGATGTTCTGCGACGCCCCGCCGGCGAACGCCGGCTTCGAGCGATGGGCGGTCTCGTGCGACTACGGCACGGCGAACCCCTGCTCGATGGGCCTGTGGGGCCTTTCGGACGGCGTGTGGTACCGGGTGGACGAGTATTACTACGATTCCCGCAGGGAAGGCGCCCAGCGCACGGACGAAGAGCACTACGCGGCGCTCGAGCGCCTCTGCGGCGGGCGGAAGATCGACTGCGTGGCCGCGGACCCCTCGGCGGCGAGCTTTCTCGAGACGATCCGTCGGCACGGGCGCTACCATGTGCGCAAAGCCGACAACGGCGTGCTCGACGGCATCCGGAAGACCGGCGTGGCGCTCAAGGAGGGGAAGATCCGCGTCTGCCGCCGCTGTGCCGACTCGGTGCGCGAGTTCGGGCTGTACCGATGGGACGAGGGCCGCGCGGTGGACGCGCCGGTCAAGGAAAACGACCACGCGATGGACGACATCCGCTATTTTGTGACGACGGTGCTGCGGCCCGGCGGAGGATTCTTCGCCGTCGCAGCCCCGCGCGGAGAGGGGGGAGGAAGATGATCTTCCGGAAAAAACGCCGGGCGGCCGCCGCGGCGGCCGTGCAGACCGCGCCGCGGGAGAGCCCGTTTTCCGAGCTTTCCCGCATGGTGCCGCTTTGCGCGGCCGAGCGCAGGCTCTACGAGGCGCTGCGTTCGTCCGTGCCCGTCGTGGACGCGGCCATCGGGAAGATCCTGCGCCTTACGGGGACGTTTCGGCCCGTGTGTGCCGACCGGACGGCAGGCCGGGAGCTGGAGCGGTTCCTGCGGAGCGTGCGGGTCGGCGCGGCGGGGTCGGGCGTGCAGACGTTCCTCGACGGGTATCTGTCGGACCTGCTGACCTACGGCAACGCCGTGGGGGAGATGGTGGTGCAGGGCGGCGAATTCCGCGCGCTCTACAACGCGCCGCTGGACGGCGTGGAGCTGAGGGCCGTCTCGCCGCTCGAGATCCAGGTCCTGCGGCGCGAGAATGGAAAAAGCGTGCCGGTGCGGTACCCGCAGCTCGTGTTCTGCTCGGCGCTGAACCCGCCTTCCGGCAGCGCGGAGGGCGTTTCGCTGCTGCACGGGCTGCCGTTCGCCGCCGACATCCTGTTGAGGATCTTTCACGCGGTGGGCAAGAACTGGGACCGGGTGGGAAACGTCCGCTTCGCGGTGTCGTACCTGCCGGGCTCCGACGAGGTCGATCAGGCGAACGCGAAGGAGCGGGCCGAGCAGATCGCGGGCGAGTGGGGCCGGGCGATGCGCGGGGACGGGGTCAGCGACTTCATCAGCGTGGGCGACGTGCGCATCCAGGCCGTCGGGTCGGACTGCCAGATCCTCGACAGCGAGGTGCCGGTGCGCCAGCTCCTCGAGCAGATCGTGGCGAAGCTCGGCGTGCCGCCGTTCCTGCTGGGGCTTTCGTGGTCCTCGACGGAGCGCATGTCGAGCCAGCAGGCCGATATTCTCACGAGCGAACTCGAGGCCTACCGCCGGTTGCTGACGCCTCCCGCGGAGAAAATCTGCGCGCTGTGGCTGAAGCTCGCCGGCTACGCGCCCGAGGTTGCAATCGACTGGGACGACATCACGCTGCAGGACGCCGTGCAGCTCGCCACGGCAAGATACCAGAACGCCCGCGCCGCCGAGATCGAAGCCGGCCTCGCGAGGGCAAATCGGAAAGGGGAGTGATCGGCATTTCAAACGAGAACGGGATCCTGCGCAAGAGCGGGAGCGTGCAGCCCGCCTCCGGAAACTCGGTGCCGGACGAAGCGGCGCTCGAGCAGATCAACCGCTTCACGCGCAGGAATTTTACGGCGGAAGAACTCTATGTTTTCCCGGTGGCGCTGTGCGACAACGAGATCGACCGCGACGGCGAACGGTTCACGGTACAGGCCCTGGGGAAACTCGCGGAGCTTTTCGTGGGCAGGACGGGCATCCTCGACCACAGCCCGAAGGCGGAGAACCAGACCGCGCGCATCTACGCCTGTGCGGTGGAGACGGACGACACGCGCAGAACGTCGGCCGGGGAGCCCTATGTGCGGCTCGTGGCGCATGCGTACCTGCCGAAGACGGAGGCGAACGCGGAGTTCATCGCGCAGCTCGAGGCTGGCATCAGGAAGGAAGTCAGCGTGAGTTGCGCCGTCGCCAGCGTGACGTGCAGCGTGTGCGGCGCGGACCTCGCGAATGGCTCCTGCCGGCACGTGCGGGGGAAGACCTACGGCAACGCGGTGTGCTGCGCCGTGCTGGACGACCCCACGGACGCCTACGAGTGGTCGTTCGTCGCGGTGCCGGCCCAAAAGGAGGCGGGTGTGATGAAACGTTTCCAGCCGGGCGCCGGCGCGGGGGAAATCCTGAAATCGCTGGCGAAAACGGACGGGGACGCCGTCCTGACCAAAGCGCAGGCGGCGGCGCTCCTGCGGGAGGTCTCCCGCCTCGAAAGCGAGGCGGCGGCGGGACGCGAATACCGGGAATCGATGAAGAAGGAATTCCGCCGGCTCGGCGGGCTGGCGGAGCCGGAGCTTCCCGCCCGGACGCTCGACCGCGCGGCCGAAGGGATGGAGATCGGCGACCTCAGGCTCTGGTGCGCGTCGTTCCGGAAGCGGGCGGCGGAAGTCCTTCCGCTCGCGCCCCAGCTCTGCGCGCCGGAAAAGAAGGCGGAATCGGACGGCAACGGCCCGTTCCGCATTTAGATGTTAGAAAGGGCAAGGAGAAGAGCCCTTGACCTTGGGGCATTGTGGCGAGGTTGAGCTATGCACAAAAGGCAGCGGCTCTCGTGGTTGAGCGGAACGATGTGTTGCCTGAGGCCAAACCAACGGCGGCACCGCCGGATTCAAAAAAGCAGGCTGCCGTTGCGGCTTTTCAACGGTGCGGGCCCAGTCTGCGAAAAATTTACTCCGGACGGCCTGGGGCCGGAGCCTTTACAACCTGTAAGATCAACGTATCCTTTTGCAGAAATTTATTGCTGAATTGGGGGAAAAGAAAATGGAAATCTGCTTCAACGGGATCGGGGAAACGGTGGCGACTTTCATCGCCGGCGCCGGCGTAACGGCCGGCATGCCGGTCAAAATGACAGGGAACGGCACGGTGGGGGCCTGCGCCGCGGGCGACGACTTCTGCGGCGTGGCGCTGAACGTGCGGTGCGGGTACGCCGCCGTGCAGCTTGCCGGCTACGCGGCGCTGCCTTACGACGGAACGGCGCCCGCGGTGGGCTGGCAGAGCCTTTCCGCCGCGGAGGGCGGGAAGATCGCGGTCGCCGCGACGGGCGGCAGGCAGCATCTCGTGCTCGACGTGGACCAGACGGCCGGCACCTGCGGCTTGATTCTTTAAGAGGAGGAATGAAACCATGGCTTTCTATGAATCGCTGAAACTCGAAAAAGGCATGTACGG
The DNA here is from genome assembly GCA_036741535.1 of Caproicibacter sp. Lineage (GTDB taxonomy): Bacteria > Bacillota > Clostridia > Oscillospirales > Acutalibacteraceae > Thermocaproicibacter. The sequence goes on from DAINSB010000101.1 coordinate 7,770, forward strand.
CGCGCCCGGAAAATCCTTTACCCAGATGCTGGAGGAGCTCGACCCCTCCGCAGGCTATGCGGGCACGCCGCTCGAAGGGCTCGACGCTTTCCAGCGCCAGCTCAAACGGTTCGACATCCACGCGGGCGGGCCGGGCTCCGACCGCATCGAAAAATTTTTCCAGACGGGCGACTCCGCCGCGCTGTTCCCGGAATACGTCGCGCGCTCCGTGCGGCAGGGGATGGAGATGGAGAACCTGCTGCCCTCGCTCGTCGCAACGGTGACGGACATCGACTCGCTCGACTACCGGACCATCGAGTCCGTGCCGACGGCGGACGACCGGTCGCTTCGGACCGTGGCGGAGGGCGCGGCGCTGCCGCAGACTTCCGTTCGCACGCGCGACAGCCTCGTGCATCTGAAAAAGCGCGGCAGGATGCTTGTGGCGAGCTACGAGGCCCTGCGCTTCCAGCGGATCGACCTGTTCACCGTCACGCTGCGGCAGATCGGCGCGTACATCGCCCGCACGCAGCTTTCGGACGCCGTGGACGTGCTCTTAAACGGCGACGACGGCGACAGCCCGGCGACGGCAATCGCCGCCGAGGGCTCGAAGCCGGACTATGCCGACATGGTGTCGCTGTGGGGGGCCCTGGTGCCCTACCGCCTGAACGCGATGCTCGGCTCGACGGCGGCGGTCAAGGACATCCTCACCATCGCGGAGTTCAAGGACGCGCAGGCGGGCCTGAATTTCCAGGGCACGGGCAAGCTGCTTTCGCCGCTCGGGGCCGCGCTGCTGCACGACCCGGACATGGCGGCGGAAAAGATCATCGGCCTCGACAAGACCTGTGCGCTCGAGATGGTCCGCGCGGGCGGCGTGCAGACCGATTCCGACCGGCTGATCGACCGCCAGATGGAGCGCGCGGGCGTCAGCGTGATCTCCGGCTTCTCGCGCATCTTCGGCGACGCGGTCAGGGTGCTGACCTACGGCGCATGATCACGCTTGACCGGAGCGATGTGCTGGCGCGTTTCGCCCTGCTGACCGGCCTGGGCGAAAGGGCGGAGCGGTATCTGCCGCTCTGCT
>DAINSB010000102.1:0-8635 GCA_036741535.1 Caproicibacter sp.
CTTCCGGGCCAGTCCGTCACCTACACCGCTTCCGCTTATCCGGGCGGCACGACCGTTCCGACCGGCTACACGGTGGAGTGGGAACTTGACGGCGGCAGTAGCGATGTGTTCACGCTGACCACCAACGGCAATGCAGCGACGGTAAAGGTCAACAAGCTCGATCCGACTTTCGCTTCCGAGAACAAGACGACTTTGACCGCTACCCTGTATGATGAAGATGGCTATGAAGCTGAAGATTACGAACCCGCAACCTTTGACATTACGGCTACTGCTACCCCGACCCAGAAATACAAGTCCGACACGACCGGCACGGTCAACCTGAAGGTCGGCGGCACCTATCAGTTCAAGATCACTTCTCCTGATGGTTCCACCCCGAACTTCGTGGTCGCTGGCGGCGGCGCGAATGTGACTGCTACTTCCAGGTCCGGCAATGACTTCTTCTTCAAGGTAACGGGCCTGAAGGTCGGCCAGTACGGCGTGTATGTCAGCAGCAGCACGGCCAGAACGGCGATCCTCAACATTACCTCCGATGCAAAGATTGATACGACTGTTGTCACCATCAAGGCCGGCAACGTCTATCAGTTCAAAGTAACCTCTTCTGCCAAACCGTCCTTTGGTGTTGGCAGCAGCGCCGCGACTGTTGTTTCCTCCAGCAGCAGCGGGAACAATTACTTCTACAAGGTTAAGGCTTCCGGTAAGGCTGGCGACAAAGTTGGCGTTTACGTCAACGGCGCTCGCCTGGCAATCATCACGGTTGGCTGAGACTTTTGTAAGAATGGCCCATTCTTAACTAACTGACAACAAGTTCAACAAATTAGTAAGTTGTATTTGCGTGGCGGCGAAGTGAGGCTCTCCTTGCTCCGCCGCCTTGTGCGTCAAGACAAAAAGGGAACACCCTTCGGGGTGTTCTCTTGCTATTCCCCGCGAATTCAGGTAAACTAATAACGGCGTGTCGCCGCCCCAAGCCGCGCCGTTCAGCGCGGTGAAAACATAAATCCGTTCCCGGCGCGGGAGTTTTCAGAGGCTCCCGCGTTGCGTGCCGCCGGAGGCATTTCAAATGGTTTTCAGCAGCTTGATCTTCATTTTTGCCTTTTTGCCGCTCTCGCTCCTCGTTTATTATCTGGTTTCCGATCGTTATAAGAATTTGAGCCTGCTTCTGCTCAGCCTGGTCTTTTATGCGTGGGGTGAACCCGGATATATCGTTTTGATGCTGGCTGAAATCTGCTTCGATTTTGTCGCCGGGCGCGTTTTGATCCGGCAGAGAGAGCGGGGGCGTCGAAAAGCCGTTTTGATCTTCTCCGTATGCGTGATTCTGGCGATGCTGGGTTATTTCAAATACGCCGGTTTGCTGATTCGCACGCTGAACTCCGTGACCGGAATGTCTTTCCCCGCCGTCGACGTGGTCCTGCCGATCGGCATCTCCTTTTATACGTTTGAGTCCGTTTCGTATCTGGTCGATCTCTACCGGGAAGAGGCGCCGGCTCAGAAAAATATCGTTGCTTTCGGGACCTATCTGTCTTTGTTTCCCCATCTGATCGCGGGGCCCATCGTAAAATACAGCGATATTGCCCCTCAATTGGAAAATCGGAAGGTCGGTTTTGAAAATCTGGCGGCGGGGTGCCGAAGGTTCTGCCTGGGCCTGTTTAAAAAGGTGCTGCTGGCGGACCAGCTTGCCTCGATTATCAGCAAGTTGCAGTATAATCGGGAGGGTTCGACGCTCGGGCTGTGGGTGGAAGCGATCGCTTTCACGTTCCAGATCTATTTCGACTTTGCGGGATATTCCGACATGGCCATCGGCCTCGGGCGCATGTTCGGATTCGTTCTGCCTGAGAATTTCGATCTGCCGTATCTCTCGAAAAGCGCGTCCGAATTCTGGCGCCGCTGGCATATGACGCTGGGCGGATGGTTCCGCAAATATCTGTATTTTCCGCTCGGGGGCAATCGCTGCAGTAAGCTCAAAAATGTCCGGAATCTCGCGGTCGTCTGGACTCTGACGGGCCTCTGGCACGGCGCAAGCTGGAATTTCGCGTTCTGGGGCGCGTATTGGGGCTTTCTGATCATCTGCGAAAAACTGTTCCTCAAAAAGCTGTTGGACCGCCTGCCGGACTGGGTCTGCTGGTTCTACGCTTTTTTGGCCGCCGTGGTCGGCTGGGTGTTTTTCAGTCGTACGGATCTGTGGCAGGCGCTTCGGATGCTGGCCGCCATGTTCGGGTTTGCGCCGAAATACAGTCCGCTCAGCGTCTATACCGTCCTGACGGGCGCGTTCCTGCTCGTCGTGTCCGCGTTCGCTTCGTCGGCGCTGCCGAAAAAAATTTCCCGCAAGGTCCGGGAGGCCGGCAAGGCCGGGAACGTGGTCTGGAATGTCGGCTATATCCTGCTGTTTTTCGTCACGCTGTCTTTTCTGGTCAAAGATTCCTACAGTCCGTTTCTCTATTTTCGTTTCTGAACAGGGGGGAGAGGAATGCGGTTGCTCTTCAGCCGGATGAAAAAGCTCTTTACCACGCAAAACGCCCTGGCTTTCTTTTTGTTCGCGGTCACTCTGACCGTGCTGCTGTGCTTTGCTTTCCTTCCGAAGCATGAGATTTCCGAGAAGGAGAACAGAAGTTTGCAGATGTTCCCGAAGATTTCCCTCGGCGGCGTTGCTGACGGGACTTTCATGCGGGAGATGAACGATTTTATTGAGGATCAGTTCCCGGCGCGGGACTTTTTCGTGTCTCTGAATACGACGGCCTGCCTGCTGGAGGGAAATCGCGATCTCGGCGGGGATTACTCGGCGGCCCCGGCGGAAGGCGGCGTTTACGTCGGCAAAGCGGATCATCTCTACGAGGTGCTGCCTCCGGACCGAAACGGCGTCTTTGCGAAAAATGCCGCCGGGCTCGCCTCCTTTGCGCGGGAGTCCGGCCTGCCCCTTTTCGTTTTGCCGGTCCCGTCCGGCGCGACGGAGCAGCGGGCAAATCTGCCGGATCCCTGCCCCGGCAATGAGCAGGGGGAGGAGATGGACGAGCTCCGTCGGCTTGCGGGGAACGGAATTGAAGTCGTCGACCTGTCCGATTCCCTGAGCCTGCAAAAAACGGGGAAGGACTATTATTTTAAGACGGATCATCACTGGAATACGTTCGGTGCGTACGTCGGGTACACGGAACTGTGCAAAGGGATGGGGATCGCGCCGACGCCGCAATCCGCGTTTTCGTTCCGCACGTCGGAGCGGCCGTTTTATGGCACGCTGTATTCCAAGGCCCCGCTTTTCTGGCAGCAGCCGGATCGTTTCGTCCTGCCGTACCGGGCGGACGAAGCAAATCTGACGCAGGAGACCGGCGGGTCGATCCACAAAGGTCTCTATTGGGACCGGTACCTGACGGAAAAAGATCAGTATTCCACCTACCTCGGGGGAAATCCGGCCGTGACCGTCGTCCGGAATCCGGCCGCAAAAAAAGGGAAGATCCTGCTGCTCAAGGATTCCTACGCGAACAGCATGATCCCCTATCTTGCGACCGATTTCTCTGAGATCCACCTGATCGACCTGAGATACTACAATCAGGATTTGTATGATTATATCCGGCGGAACGGCATCCGTCAGGCGGCGGCGATCTACAGCCTGAGCCAGCTTTCCGAGGTCCCCGTCGCCAACAGGTTGCTTCGGTGAGCGCGTAAGTAGTATGCAGTCCCGGCTCGGCTTTGCGATCCGCCGTACCCGCCGGGGCGCATCGCGGCCCTGCGCCGGAGGCTTCCCACGACTGTCCGGGCGCGGAGAGCCCGGGATCCCGCATGGCTGTCCGCCCGGCCTCGGCTGCGGCGACACGCCGCCCGCCTACAGCTTTTCCAGCGTCGCCGTGGGATAATACCAGGAGAGGATCTCGCGGTAGGTGGAGCCTTCCGACGCCATGGCCTCGGCGCCCGCCTGGCTCATTCCGACCCCGTGCCCGTAGCCTTTCACCGTGAAGGTGAAGCCGCTTTGCGAAAACGCGACTTTAAAATTCGTGGAACGAAGGCTGAACGCGCTCCGCACGGCCGAACCGTCCACGCTCTGCCCGCCGATCCGGATGGTCTTGACGCCGCCCGCGGGCGAGCAGCCGGCGGTTCCGAACCAGCCGGACGCCGCCCCGCTCAGATCGGCCGCCGGCGCGATTTTGAGGATGCGGCTTTTCGCGTCCTGCTCCGAGAAGGACGCCGCGGTCTGATAGCCGCCTGCGAACTGGTCCAGCGGGCTTGCCACGGATACGAGGTAGGGAGATTTCGAACCCCATACGTTCTCCGAAGCCTCCGTGTTCCCCGAAGAGATGGCGAAGTAGGTCGCGTCGATGAGGCTTCCTCCGCTGCGCAGGACCTGCCCGTAGACGCTGTCGGCGGCCGAGCGGAGCTTCGCGTCGTAGTTGTCGAAATTGCCCCCCCACCGCGCTTTTCTCTCCGATTCCGGCACGTAGATCTGCCAGTTCTTCGTATCGACGGAAAAGTCGTAGTCCTTGCCCGCGGCGGAGGCGGCTTTGCCGCCGTTGTCGCGCAGCCGGCCGTAATAGGTATAGGCGGCGACCGCCTGCGCCTTGAGGGCCTCCGGCGGCGCGAGGGGCGACATCTCCGCGGCGACGGCTCCGTACAGGAACGTGCGGTCGTCGACGGTCAGAACGCTGTTTGCCGAGGTGTCGAGCAGCCGGAACCCACCGGATGAGTTTTCCGAAAGTTTCTGGTGCGAGCTGCTTTTGCCGCCCTGCTTCCCGGCTGCGGAGCCGCCGATGGAAATCAGGGGGATCAGAAACATCACGAGAAACAGGATCAGGCAAAGCAGAACTTTCCCCTTCCTTTTGGACATTTGTTTTCCACTCCTTTGTCTTGCCGGTGTAATACATAATTTTGATTCAAATTATTCAAATTTTTATCGGTCCATAAAAAAATTCCGATTCGAATCCCCAGGGATGAAACGTTCAAAAGATTTAGCTGAATAACCTTCCCGCTTATTATTCTTTCTCCCTTGACTTTGGAAATCTGCTGATATAAAATGGAAGCATTCATAAAATAAACCGGGCAGCTACCGGATCTCTGCGAAGATGCAGCCGCCGGATCACCTTTTTTCAAATGGGAGAGGATGTACGGATGAAAATACAGACGGAGGATACTTCGCTTGACAACAAAAGTCCCCAGTTGGAAGCTCTGTGCGAGGAATACCGGGTCCACAATCGGATTTCTCCCGATAAATTTGAACTCTACAACGTCAAGCGCGGGCTCCGCAATCCCGACGGGACAGGCGTGCTGGCCGGCCTGACGCAGATCTGCAACGTGCACGGCTATCTGATCGCCGACAGCGAGCGCATCCCGGACAAGGGGAAACTTACATACCGCGGCATCGACCTGAATGAGATCGTGGACGGCTGCGTGGCCGAAAACCGGTTCGGGTACGAAGAAGTCGCGTGGCTGCTCCTGTTCGGCAATCTCCCTACCAAAGAGCAGCTGGAGGACTTCTGCAAGGTCCTGAACCGCTACCGCGAGCTGCCGGAGTATTTCGCGGAAGACATGATCATCAAGGCACCTTCCAAAAACGTGATGAACAAGCTGGCGCGTTCCGTGCTGGCGCTGTATTCCTACGACGAGAACCCCGACGACCCGTCGCTCGAAAACAACATGCGGCAGTCCATCCAGCTGATCGCGAGGCTGCCAACCATCATGACCTATGCCTATCAGGTCAAACGGCGCCATTACGACAAGCAGAGCATGTACTTTCACCCCATAGACCCCACCCAGTGCACGGCGCAGTCCATCCTGAACGCCATCCGGCCCGACCGCGTCTTCACCGACGAAGAGGCGAAACTGCTGGACATCATGATGATGGTCCACGCGGAGCACGGCGGCGGCAACAACTCCACCTTTACCGCCCGGGTGCTGACTTCCACCGGGACGGACATTTATTCGGCCATTTCCGCGGCCATCGGCTCGCTGAAAGGCCCCCGCCACGGCGGCGCGAACCACAAGGTCATGATGATGATGGATGAGCTGATGGAGCAGGTCAAGGACTGGGAGGATGAGGACGAGGTCGCGGCGTACCTGGAGAAAATCCTGCGGGGGGAGGCGTCCGACCACACCGGCCTGCTGTACGGGATCGGCCATGCGGTCTACACGCTTTCCGACCCGCGGGCGGTCATCCTCCGCACGAAGGCGGAAAAACTGGCCGGGGAGCGTCAGATGCTCGACAAGCTGCAGCTTTTTGAGCGCGTGGAAAAACTGGCCCCGTCGGTCTTTGCGAAAGTCACGGGAAAGACGAAAGTCGTGTGCGCGAACGTCGATTTTTATTCCGGGCTGATTTACGAGATGCTGGGGATCCCGAGCGACCTGTATACCCCCATGTTCGCCGTTTCCCGCATTGCGGGCTGGTGCGCCCACCGCATGGAGGAGATGGAGACCTGCGGCAGGATCATGCGCCCGGCTTACCGGTCTCTTTCCAAAAACAGAACGTATGTCCCGCTCCCAAAAAGGGAAAAGTAACACAGGGAGGAAAGATAAGGATGAAACGAGTCTGGATCGCTCTGGCGGCTGTCCTGGCCGTCGTGCTGCCCGCGCGCCTGTATACGGTGCTGGCGCTTGCGGACGCCCGCACGGGTCTGTACGACTCTGCAGGCGGAGGGATCGCGATCGCGGTGGCGGTCGCGTCCGCGCTCGGCGTTCTGCTGATCATGGGTCTGAGCGCGCGCGTGAAGGGGAGAGCCCCCTGTACCGACCTGCGCAGTGCCGGGGCGGCTTTGTTCGCGGCGCTGACCGGGCTGTTCGCCGCCGGGCAGTCGCTGGCTTCCATGGCGGTTTCCCCCGAGAACGGGGGCCGCGGCATGGAGATCGTCCTGTCGCTTTTCGGGCTGCTGGCTGCGGCCGCCTTCCTGGCGGCGGCGTACGGCTTCGCCTCGGGGAGCGACTTTCTCCGCAGGCACCCGCTGATTGGCCTTCTGCCGTCCGTATGGGGCTGTCTGGGCCTCGTTTTCATGTTCGTGAATTACGCGGCCATCGTGGACCGCATGGAGAATGTCTACAATACTTTTACGGTGGCCCTGCTGCTTTTATTCCTGTTTTCCCAGGCAAAATTCATGGCCGGCATGGAGACGCGGAGAAGCGCCGGCCGCATGATGCTCTTCGGCCCGCCGGCCGCCGCTCTGGCCCTGCTGACCGCCGTGCCGGCCTGCGTGCGCTCTTTCAGCGGAAAAGCCGCCCTGGGCGAGTTCCCGGTGGGGTTTCATCTGCTGAATGTCGTGATGTCGGTCTACATCCTCGTCTATCTCGCCGCGGCGTTCCGCGGCTCGCCGGAGGTCCAGCCCGCATCGCGGGAAGAGGAGGCCGGCGGCGCGCCGGAAGCGGAGGAGACGCGGACGACCGGCGGGGAGGGATCCGGCAAAGAGGATTCCGATCTGCTGGGGACTTGCTCGGAATTCCTCAAAAATTCCTACCATGCTTCGGAAAAATTTGTTGAAATCGGGGAAAGTGAGACCCCGGCCGCAAAAAATGGAAAAGCTAGTTAAATTAATATCAGAATCACTTGTAAAATAGGAACGGATGCTATAAAATATGAAATGCGAACCATAAATAAAATCAGGAGGTAGCAGTTTTATGTCTATCAAAGTTGGCATCAACGGTTTCGGCCGCATCGGACGCCTGGTGTTCCGTGCCGCCGTGAAACAGCCGGAGACTTTTGAAATTGTCGGAATTAACGACCCCTTCATTGATCCTGACTATATGGTCTACATGGTCAAATACGACACCATGCACGGCCATTTCGACGGCGAGGTCAAAGCGGAGGACGGCAAGCTGGTCGTGAACGGCCGGAAGATCAACGTCTATGCAGAAAAGGATCCTGCCCAGATCCCGTGGGGCAAGATCGGCGTCGAGTATGTCGTGGAATCCACCGGCGTCTTCGCGACGACGGAAAAGGCTTCCGCGCATATCAGGGCGGGCGCCAAGAAAGTCGTTATCTCCGCCCCTGCGAAGGATCAGGAAACCCCGACTTTTGTCTGCGGCGTGAACCTCGGGATGTACACGAAAGACATGAAGGTGGTTTCCAACGCTTCCTGCACGACGAACTGCCTGGCTCCTCTTACGAAAGTGATCAACGATAAATTCGGCATCGTGGAAGGCCTGATGACCACAGTCCATTCCACCACAGCCACCCAGAAGACCGTGGACGGCCCGTCCAAGAAGGACTGGAGGGGCGGCCGCGCCGCGTCCGGCAACATCATCCCCTCCTCGACCGGCGCCGCGAAGGCCTGCGCCCTCGTGATTCCTGCCGTCAAGGGCAAGCTGACCGGCATGTCCCTGCGCGTTCCCACGCTGGACGGCTCCGTGGTCGACCTGACCTGCAGTCTCGCGACCCCGACGACCTACGACGCGATCTGCAAGGCGGTGAAGGAAGCGTCCGAGACGACCATGAAAGGGATTCTGGATTACACAGAGGACGCGATCGTTTCCTCCGACATTCTCGGCGATCCCCACACCTCCATCTTCGACGCGAAGGCCGGCATCATGCTGAACGACCACTTCGTCAAGCTGATCGCATGGTACGACAACGAGTGGGGCTACAGCAACAAGGTCCTCGACCTGATCGCCCATATGCATAAGGTCGACCACGAATAAGGATCGGCTTGTAGCTTGACTTTTCAGAGCATCAACTTAA
>DAINSB010000103.1:0-8593 GCA_036741535.1 Caproicibacter sp.
GCGAGGTTCCCCCTGCGCATGCCCTTGTTGGTGCGTTCGGCCATTTCGGCGTGATATTTGTTGAGGCCGGGCTTGCCTTTGTAGAGGATCCCGTCCTTATCCGAGAGGATGATGTCCTTCGTGCCCAGGCTCAGCAGATGCTTGGCGATGGCGGTCCCCGCCGCGCCGACCCCGTTGATCACGATGGTGACATCGCTGAATTTTTTCCCGAGGATCTTCAGCGCGTTGATGATGCAGGCCCCCACGATGACCGCCGTGCCGTGCTGATCGTCGTGGAAGACCGGGATGTGGCACACCTTTTTGAGCCTGTCTTCGATCTCGAAGCACTCCGGCGCCTTGATGTCCTCCAGGTTGATGCCGCCGAAAACCGGCTCGATCAGCCGGACCGTCTCCACCACTTTGTCGGGGTCCCTGCTGTCGATGCAGATGGGGAAAGCGTCGACGCCGGCGAAGGACTTGAACAGGATCGACTTCCCCTCCATGACGGGGATGCCCGCGGTGGCGCCGATGTCGCCCAGCCCGAGGACGGCCGTCCCGTTCGTCACCACGCCGACCCAGTTGCCTTTGGCGGTGTAGTCGAACACCTTGCCGGGGTCCTTCTTGATCTCGAGGCACGGTTCCGCCACACCCGGGGTGTACGCGAGCGTCAGGTCGTCCCTCGTCTTGACCGGCGTCTTGCATTCGAGCGCGATTTTCCCCCGGTGCTCTTTATGCAGCTGCAGGGCCCTTTCTTTCAAACTCAAACTGCTCATTCGTCATTTCTCCTTTACTGTTTTTGTTTTCCTGCTCCCTGTTTTCATTTAAACACGGAACTTTGCCCGCATACAGGTTATGGAAGTTAAAAAATACTTTTGTAATTTAAAAAACCTAATTTTCATGATTGAAATTTGCTATAATTATTTGAAACAAGTGAATAAAAATAGGGGGTTTTTATGAAATTCAGAGAGTTCGGGCAGATGAAGCTCACCACGAAAATGAGCCTTCTGGTATCCGCCGTGACCCTGGCCGTCCTGCTGATCAACACCGTCGCGGTCGGGTACGAAAATATCATGACGACGGAGAGCGGGCTCGAAGAGAGGGTCAGAGAGGTCGCCCACATCACCGCCGTCAGCCCCACGGTGATCTCGGGCCTGTCGGGGCGCGGCCCCGTGAACGAAATACAGACTTACGCGAACAAACTCATGCGCCTGTCGGGCGTGCAGTTCGTGGTGGTCGCGGATATGAAGGGGGACCGGAAATCCCACCCCAATTCCTCCATCCTGGAGCGGCAGATCGTCGGGGGCGATTTTGAGGCGGCCCTGCACGGCCGGGAATATATCTCACATGCGCGCGGGACGCTCGGCAACTCCCTGCGGGCCTACGTGCCGGTTTACGACGACGCGGGGAAGCAGATCGGCATCGTTCTGGTGGGCATCCTGATGACCAACGTCGACGCGGCGATGAAGCGGTGCGTCGTGTCCCTTCTGCCGGGGCTGTGCCTGGGGCTTTCGGTCGGCCTTGCCGGGGCTTTCCTGCTCTCGAAGAGCATCAAGAAAATCCTGTTCGGCATGGAGCCGTACGAGATCGCGAAGACCTTTGAAGAAAAGAACGCCATGCTCGCCTCCATCAGGGAAGGGGTCCTCGCGGTGGATAAAGACGGCGTGATCAACCTGGTCAACACCGAATCGCGGAAAATCTTTACCAAGGCCGGCATCACCGAAGATCTGGTGGGGAAACTCGCGGCGGATTTCATCCCGAACACCAGGATGCCGGAGGTGCTGAAAACCGGTGAACGCGAATTCGACAGGGAGCAGAACGTCAACGGGGTCAACCTCATCACAAACCGGGTGCCCATCGTCATAGGCGGAAAGATCGAGGGGGTGATCGCCACTTTCCGCGACAGGACGGAGATGAAGGTCATGGCCGAGCGGCTCACCCAGATCAACCAGTACGCCGAATCCCTCAGGGCGCAGACGCACGAGTTCATGAACAAGCTGCACGTCATCATGGGGATGGTCCATCTGAAGTATTACGACGAGCTCACGGAATACATAAAGGAAATCGCCGGAAACTACCACATGGAAGTCGGCCTGGTGGTGCGGTGCGTGAAGGACAAGGCGCTCGCCGGGTTTCTGCTCGGCCAGATGAGCTACTGCCGGGAGAACAAGACGACGCTTCTGCTCTCGGAGGACACTTTCGTCCCGGAGCCCGTCGCGCCGGAAATGTCGCACGAGGTCATCAGCATCCTCGGCAACATCCTCAACAACGCCGTCGACGCCCTCCGAAACGAAAAGGAAAAGACCGTTTTCCTCGAGATGATCTATCGGGCCCGGACCCTGAACCTGAAAGTGTGCAACACGGGCCCGAACATCCGGAACGCGGAACAGATCTTTGAAAAGGGATTTTCCACAAAGGGCCCAGGCCGGGGGTACGGGCTCTTTGCCGTCCGCACGGCGATCAGCAGGCTGGGCGGGCGGATCCGCGTGACGTCGGATAAAAAATACGGGGCGATTTTCCAGATCTCTTTACCGTACGAAAGAAAGCAGGGGGGATAGAAATGATTAACGTGATGATCGTGGAAGACGATCCCATGGTCGCAAGGCTCAACAGCAAATATCTGGAAAAGCTGAGCGGGTTCAGGCTCGTCGGCGTGGCGAAATCATGCAGGGAAGCGCTGGAAAGACTCGGCAGGGACAAGGTCGACCTGCTTCTGCTCGACATCTATCTGCCCGGCTCGAACGGGATCGAGCTTCTGAAAGACATCCGGAAAGCCGACCGCAACGTGGACGTGATCATCCTCTCCGCCGCGAGCGACGTGCCGACGATCAAGAAAGCGATGAATTTCGGGGCTTTCGATTACCTGATCAAGCCTTTCGAGTTCGAGCGGTTCACCAAGTCGCTGCTGTCCTACAAAGAGGCGACGCATTACATATACGCAAAGAACAAGCTCAACCAGAGCGAGCTCGACAGCCACTATTTCGGCAGGAACCTGGAGGAGATCAACACGCTGCCCAAGGGGCTCAACAAAAATACGCTGATCAAAATCTGGGGCGGCGTCGTCCGGCAGGGCAAACGCAGATTCACGACCGAACAGATCGCGTCCCTGATCGGCCTTTCTCGGGTCTCCACAAGAAAATACCTGGAATTTCTCAAGGACATCAACATGCTGAGCCTGGATGTCGAATACGGCACGGTGGGGCGGCCCATCTACCAGTACCGGTGCATCGGCAGCTCGAGCAGCCTCCCCGTCCGCCTGGACCCGATCCCGAAATAGACCGGCCGCAGAGCGGCCCGTGAGGAAGGAGGTCCCGAAGCGCACGGACGTACGCTTTGGGACCTCCTTGAAACGCCGGGGAAAAAGCGGTCTTTAAAACAGCCCGATCAGATGCCAATAGGCGAAACCGCCGCCCACCCAGATGATCAGGTAAACGATGGAGAACAAAAAGTTGAGGGACCACCATTTGTTCTGGGTCACATAGCCGGAACCGAACAGGATCGGAGCGGTCCCCATGCCGTAATGCGTCGTCGAGCCCATCAGGTTGCTCAGAAAACCGAGAGCCAGGGCCGCGGGGACGGCAGGAACGCCGGCCGCGATGGCCACGCCCAGGAATGCGCTGTACAGGGCGCTCACATGCGCGGTGGCGCTGGCGAACATATAGTGGCTGTAAAAATAAAGCAGCGCCAGAATCACCAGAACCGTCGGCCAGGCGAGCCCTTGCACCATGCCCGCCACGGACTTGCTGAACCACGGGATGAACCCGAGCGTGTTCAGTTGCGTGGCCTCCATGATCAGGACCGAAAACCAGACCAGGGAGTTCCACGCCCCTTTTTCGCTCTTGACATCCTCCCAGTTGATGACGTCCAGCAGGAGCATGACCGACAGGCCGATGAATCCGCCCACGGTGGCGTCGAGGTTGATCTGGGAGCCGAGGACCCAAAGCAGCAGGACGACCGCAAAGCAGAACAGCATGCGCTTTTCGCTTTTGGAGATCGGGCCCATTTCCTTCAGCTTTTCCTGCGCGAGCTTCGGGGCGTCGGGCGTCTCTTTGATCTCGGGCGGGTAGATCTTATAGATGAGGAACGGAATCAGCACGAGGCTGACCAGGCCCGGAACCAGCGCGGCCGCGAACCACCCCATCCAGGAGATATGTACCCCCAGGCTGGAGGCGAGGGAAACCGCCACCGGGTTGCCCGCCATGGCCGTCAGGAACATGGCGGACGTGATGAGGTTCCCCTGGAACAGCGTATAAATCAGGAACGACCCGATTTTTTTCTCCGTATGATCCCCCGGGTTGGAACCGAACGATTCCGCGAGCGAGCGGGTGATCGGGTAGAGGATGCCCCCCGCGCGCGCCGTGTTGCTCGGGGTCGCCGGCGCGAGGATTACGTCGCAGGCCAGCAGGGCGTAAGAAAGCGTCAGCGTCTTTTTGCCGAACAGGCGGACAAAAAGGTAGGCGATGCGTTTCCCGAGGCCGCTCTTGATGAATCCTCTGGAAATAAAGAACGCGATGACGATCAGCCAGATGGTTTTGTCCCCAAAACCGTTCAAGGCCGTTTTTAAGGGCACCAGATTGGTCAGCAGCAGGACGGTCAGCGAGAGGATCGCGATGGCTCCGATCGGCATCGGGTTGAGGACCAGGGCCACGATGGTCGCCAGGAACAGGGCGAACATATGCCACCCCGCCAGGCTGAGGGCCGCCGGATGCGGAAGGAACCACAGCACGACGCCGATCAGCACGCACGCCAGCAGCTGCATGGCGGAAGTATATTTGGAATTTGTCTTTGCCATATCGACCGTTTTTCTCCTTTCTTGTGTTCGTTAGAACAAAATGGTTCAGTCCTACCCATGCCTCACCAGCTTTTTTGAAAATTCATCTTTTAGGGAAAGGTCAAATCAGAAACACTCTGAGCAGAAGGATGGCGAAGATGATCTTGAAAATCAGCGCGAAGGGATAGACGGCGCCGTACCCGACGGCGGGCTCGTTGCTCTTGACGGAATCGATGGCGGCCCCCAGGGTCGGGGTGTTGGTGATGCCGCCGCAGATCGCGCCGGACAGCGCCAGCCAGTCGAGCTTGAAGGCGTACCGGCCGATGAAAAACGCGGCCATGATGGCGATGAACAGGATCATGAGGCCGAGCAGAAGCAGCTTGAGGCCCGGGCCGGTCATGGATTCGACGACTTCATAGCCGTAATTGAGCCCGACGGTCGACAGGAACAGGGAAAGGCCGATCTCTTTGACCACGCCCAGTCTGTCGTCGTCCATCCTGAAATTCACCGGCCCGATCTTCCCGACGGCGCTCAGCACCAGCGCGGCGATCAGCGCGCCGCCGGCAAGCCCTAAGCTGAAATTATGGATATTGACGCTCCCCAGCGCGACGCCCAGAAACGCGGTCAGCGCGAACGCCCCCATGTCGAACAGGACGGGCGCGGCTTTTACCTTTTCCTCCTTTCCGGCCTGATTCCCCATCGTATCCCGGAACCGCTTCCGCTCGTCCTCGATTTTGAAACCGAAGACGCGCGGCAGAAAGACGATGCACACAATGCCGAGGATCACCCCGACCGGATAGGTGATGGAATGGCCCAGGCTGGTGTAATTGTCGGCCTGCGCAAGCAGCTTCGCCTTCTGGCTGTCGTTCAGCGAGCGCACGTCCTTTGCCTTCAGCGAAGGGTCGATCATATCGAGGACCTTCTGCTTCTGATTTTCACGCAGCGTGGGATAGGCATCCTCGACCTTCTGCACCTGCTGCTCGGTGCAGTCGAGGGAAACGGCGAAAGCGGGCGTGCTCAGCATGGCCCCGGAGTACACGCCGGAAAGCTGATAGGGGTTGATGTCCGTCGTCTCGATGAGGACCGTCGTCGTGGAGAAGCCCAGCAGCGTGATGATGAACCCGATGCTCAGAAATTTGAATCCGTACTGCTTGAGAGCCGCAACCACCTCTTTGCCCGAAATCAGGCCGAGGGATACCACGAACAGGATCAGGAACAGGTTGAAAAACTCCTGCGAGACCACGCCCTGCGAGATCAGCTTCGACGCCGACGCATAGAGCGGAGAGGATTTGCCGACCCGCTTTGCGAACGACACGGTCAGCCACCCCACGACCAGGCCGACGACCAGCGTCCCGCAGGCGCCCAGACAGAAACTTTTGATTTTGACCCTTCCCAACGCGATGCCCAGAAAAGCCGTAAAGAACAGCAGCGTGAAAGGGTTGAGTAAAAAACTCCCCAAACTATTCCCCATAAACCGATTTTCCTTTCTCAAATTTTCAAACTCCCGCAAATTGTCTTTATTAAAACACGGAAAGGAAAAGTGGAACAGTTTAAACAAATATAGTAATTTTTTTGTAATTAAAATAAACAAAACGCCAACAGTCCCGGGCTCTTTTCCGGCCCCCAGACATAAAAAAACCGCCGGCCCGGCCGACGGTGTGTTCATCGTTTACATCTTTCCGACCGTGTCAGCGCATACTATATCGGAATCATCAGGAGGAGTGTGAAAAAGTTGAGTGAAGAGACTCTGTCTTTCTGGAATAAGACCGCGGAGAAACAGCATTATCCAAGGCTTGAGAAAAGCCTCGAAACCGATATTCTGATCATCGGCGGGGGGATCACGGGGATCACCTGCGCCTATTGCCTCGCGTCGAAGGGGGCAAAGCCGGTTCTGATCGAAGCCGGCGGGCTGTGCGACGGCACCACGGGCAACACGACCGGGAAAGTCACCATTCAGCACGACATCATCTACAGTAAAATCGTCGACAAGTACGGGATGGATTTCGCCAGGCTCTATGCCGAGTCGCAGGCCGGCGCGCTGGAGTTCGTGAAGGAACGGGTGAGGCAGGGGAAAATCGACTGCCAACTTTCCGAAAATACGGCGTATCTCTTCGCTTCCGCCGAAGGCGACCGGGAAACGCTCAAAAGGGAGTACGAGGTCGCGGAAAAGCTCGGGATCGACGCGGAATATATCGAAAAGCCGGATTTTCCGCCGGACAGCTTCGGAATGCTCGGATTCAGGAACCAGGCCGTTTTCCACCCCGTCCGATATGCGGACGCCCTCGCCAAAGAGGCGGTTTCAAGAGGGGCGACGATCTACTGCGACACCAAGGCGATCCGGGTGGACGACAGCGACATCAAAACGGTCCATTGCGAAAACGATCTCGCGATCAAGGCCAAACATCTCGTGATGGCCACGCAATTCCCCATTTACGACGGGCCGAATGTATTTTTCACGCGTCTTTACGCCAAGAGGGCATACGGCATCGCCGTGGCGCCTCAGAAGAGCTGGCCGGACGGCAGCTATCTCAGTTCCGGGGAGCCGACCCGCTCCATCCGCACCCATGTCGAAAACGGAAAGCGCATCCTGATCGTCGTGGGGGAAAACCATGCGACGGCCCGCGGCGAAGACAACACGGAGCTCCATTTCAAGCGCCTGACGGAGTATGCGGAGCGCATCGCGGGCAAGGCCGATCTGCTTGCCAAATGGTCGGCGCAGGATTACGACACGCCGGACCGGATCCCCTATATCGGCAGGCTGTCCGACAACTCCGCGATCTACGTCGCGGCGGGTTTCAAAAAATGGGGCCTGACGAGCGGCACGCTCGCCGGCCAGATGATCTCGGAATTGATTTTGAACGGAAACTGCCGTTACGAGAAGCTGTACTCCAGAAAACGCGCGGATTATTCGAGTTCGATCGGAAAGACCGTCTCGGAGGTCTTTGGTTCCGTCGGAGAACTGGTCAAATCAAAATTCGAGAAGACAGAGGGCACGTGGGATCTGAAACCCGGCGAAGGGCGGGTGATCCGTTTCGACGGGCGGAAGGCCGGAATCTATCGCAATCTTGAGGACCATGTGACGATCCTCGATATATCCTGCACGCATATGACCACGGAACTGAATTTCAACGCCGCGGAGAAAACCTGGGACTGCCCCGCCCACGGGGGAAGGTTCACCGCCTCGGACGGCAAACTGCTCGAAGGGCCTCCGAAGGATTCGCTTCCGGTTTTATACCGGGGGAAATTTTCCGATCTCGCGGCAGCCCAAGGCAGAGAATAGCAATATAAAAAAAATCCGAACCCTTTCCGAGTGGAAAAGGTTCGGATTTTTATGCTTCGAGCCATCGTTGGGGAGACCGCCATCTCATGCCGCCGCCGATCGTGCCGCTTCGTTTGAAAAAAAGGCCGGGGAAGTTTCGTGCCGACCCCCAATTATGGTTTGAAAGAACCGGCATCGGCTTTCTGTTTGCCGTCCCTCACCATCTGAATCATCTTGAAATAAGTGGCGGCCACCCTGGAAAAAGAAGGGATCGGCGCCTCCGTTTTCTGGTTGGGCGTAAAGCCAGTGCACGGCTGCACGGCATGCAACAAATGCCGGGAGCTGGGGAAATGCGTCTTTGAAGACGACATATGCAACGAGCTGATCGGCCGGATGCAAAAGGCGGACGGCATCGTGGTCGGCTCCCCCGTCTATTACGGGGGGCCGAACGGGGCGCTCTGCACCGTGCTTGACCGTGTCTTCTACAGCGCCTCTTCGACCCTGGCCAACAAACCGGCCGCCAGCGTGGTCAGCTGCCGCAGGGGCGGCGCAAGCGCCTCCTTCGACCGCCTCAATAAATATTTCAT
>DAINSB010000104.1:0-8574 GCA_036741535.1 Caproicibacter sp.
CGAAATCCGCCGCCTGGATCAGGCGCAGGAGGATGTTTTCCACGTCTTCGCCGACGTAGCCCGCTTCCGTGAGGGTCGTGGCGTCCGCGATGGCGAAGGGGACGTCGAGGATCTTCGCGAGGGTCTGGGCCAGCAGCGTCTTGCCGACGCCCGTCGGCCCGAGAAGCAGGATGTTGCTCTTCGTGAGCTCCACGTTGTCCTTGTCCCGGCCGTAGTAAATGCGCTTGTAATGGTTGTAGACCGCAACGGACAGGGCGATCTTCGCGTTTTCCTGTCCGATGACGTATTCGTCGAGCTTCGCTTTGATCTCATGGGGTTTCGGCAGCTCCGCCGCGGACTCGCTGTAGCTCTCTTTGCGGGCGGAAAGGTTCTTTTCGTCGTTCAGGATCGACATGCACAGTTCGATGCATTCGTCGCAGATGAAAACCCCCGGCCCCGCGATCAGGCGGCGCGCCTCGCTCTGCGTTTTGCCGCAGAACGAGCAGCAGATCTCCCTTCCCTTGTTGTCGTCATTGTTCGCCATTGTTACCACCTTATCCCTATCGGCTGACGATCACCTTGTCGATCAGGCCGTATGCCGCGGCCTCCTCAGCCGTCATGAAATTGTCGCGTTCGGTGTCCTGCATGATCGTCTCAAGCGGCTTGCCGGTCCGTTCCGCGAGAATCCCGTTGAGTTTTTTCTTAATCTGGAGCATATGCTCCGCCTGGATCTTGATGTCCGTCGCCTGCCCCTGGGTTCCGCCGCTCGGCTGATGGATCATGATGTCGCTGTTCGGGAGCGCGTAGCGTTTCCCCTTCGCGCCGGAAGCCAGAAGAAAAGCGCCCATGCTCGCGGCCATCCCCAGGCAGATGGTGGAAACGTCGCACTTGATATACTGCATGGTGTCGTAAATGGCAAGCCCCGCCGTGACGGAGCCGCCCGGACTGTTGATATAAAGGTTGACATCCTTGGAGGGGTCCTGCCCCTCCAGGTACAGCAGCTGCGCCACCACCAGGCTGGATGTCGTGTCGTTCACTTCGTCGGTCAGCATGATGATGCGGTCGTTCAGCAGGCGGGAAAAAATATCGTAGGAACGCTCCCCCCGGTTCGTCTGTTCGATGACATAAGGGACGAGATTGCTCATCGTCGCAAGCCTCCTTTTAAAAACCGAGCCGCCGTACAGCATACAGCATTGGCGGTTTCGGCGCTGTTTATTCCGCGGAAGAAGCGCCTTTCGCCTCTTCGCCCTCCGGCTCGCCCTCGGCGACGACCGCGCCGTCGCGCACGAAGTCGAACGCCTTCTCCACGGCGAGGTCCTTTTCCACGTCTTCGCGCGGAAGGGCCTTCTTCACCTTTTCCACTTCAAGTTTATAGCCTTCGGCCAGCTTTGAGAACTCTTTTTCCACTTCTTCGTCCGTCGGCTTGATGTTTTCCAGCGACGCGATCTTCTCAAGGGCCAGCCTCAGCTTGACCTGGCGCTCCGCCTGGGGGCGGAACTGGTCGCGCAGGCCCTTTTCGTCGAGGCCGGTGTATTTCATGTATGTCTCGAGGTTCATGCCCTGGGATTGCAGGCGGTAGCCGAAATCGCGCATGTCGTCGTTGATGCGGGCCGTATACATGGCCTCCGGGATCTCCGCCTTGACGGCGGAAACGAGCTTGTCGATGAGCTGGTTGTCCACGCTGTCCTTCTCCCGCGCTTCCCGGGCCTCGGTCAGCTTTTTGCGCAGGTCTTCCCGGTACTGGCCGAGAGTGTCGAATTCGCTGACATCCTTGACGAAGTCGTCGTCGACCTCCGGCAACTCCTTCTGTTTGATCTCGTGCAGCTTGACGGCGAAGACGGCGTCCTTCCCAGCCAGGTCCTTCGCGCCGTAGTCCTCCGGGAATTTCACGTTGACGTCGAACTCGTCGCCCGTTTTGTGGCCCGCGACCTGATCCTCGAAGCCGGGGATGAACTGGCCCGCGCCGAGCGTGAGGTTGTAGTTTTTCGCCTTTCCGCCCGAAAAAGGCTTCCCGTCCACGGAGCCGTCGAAGTCGATCTCGACGATGTCGCCGTTTTTCGCCTCGCGGTCCGTGACCGTCACCATTCTGGAGTTGCGGTCGCGGACCCGCGCGATCTCGTCATCCACATCCTTGTCCGTCACGTCGATCGGTTTTTTCAGCGCGGTCAGGCCCTTATAGCCGCTGATCTCCACCTCCGGCTTCGTCGTGATGGTCGCCTTGAACACAAGGCCGTTCGCATCGGCGGAAACCAGGTCGAAATCCACCTTGTCCTCGATCATCTCAAGGGCCGACTCTTTGATCGCCTCGTCCAGCGCATCGGGATACAGCGCGTTGATGGCGGAATCGTAAAAGACCTTTTCGCCGTAATATTTCTCAACAAACTTGCGGGGCGCTTTTCCCTTGCGGAATCCCGGAATGGCGATCTTTTTGTTCTCCCTCCGGTACGCGGTCTCCACAGCCTTTTCAAAAGCCTCCGCATCCACCGCGACTTCCAGCTGATACCGGTTGGCAGCGACCTTGTTGGACGATTTCAGACTCATGTTCCTTTTCCTCCTGCAAGTTTACATTATTAGCGGAAAATATTATACCACATGCAGAAAATACTTTCCACCGATTTGTTCAAATGTTTTTTATTTATTCACGATTACCGGCACGGGCGAGAAGCCGACGGTGTCGCAGGAAACGAGGTGCATCCGCACGCCCCGGTACTCCCCGCAGGGCGTTCGGCGCGCGGCGGCCGCGCCGTGGATGTGCCCGAAATAGCAGTCCTCAATGCCGCGCGACGCGAGAATGTCCATGATCTCGGGGCACTCGACCCCGTCGTACACGGGCGGGTAGTGCAGAAATACGACCGGCGTGCCGCCGAGGCTCCGCGCGGCGTCGAGCGAAGCGTTGAGGCGCCCGGCCTCGCGGGCCGCGATCTTTTTGTCCTCGTCGCTCTTCGCGCCGCACAGCCATCCGCGCGTTCCGCAGACGGCGACGCCGTCCACCATTTCGGCGCTGTTGAACACGAGACGAATGCTGGAAAAGCCCCGCGACGCGAGAAAATCCTCGATCTTTTTCCGGGTGGACCACCAGAAGTCGTGGTTTCCCTTGACGAGGAGCTTGCGGCCCGGCAGAGAGTTAATGAACCGCATGTCCTGTTCCGACTCCTCGAGCTTCATGGCCCAGGAGATGTCGCCCGCGATCACGACGGTGTCCCCTTCCCCGACCGCGGCGCGCCAGTTTCGCTCGAGGCGCTCGACGTAGCGCTCCCAGCCGGGGAAAACGTCCATCGGCTTGTCGGTGCCGAGCGAAAGATGGAGATCGGCGATCGTAAACAGCGCCATCGCCGTCAGCCCCCGGCTCCGGCCGCGCGCAGCACGGCCGTTCCCATTTCGTCTTTGCCGCAGACCTCGGAAAAGCGCAGCGGCTTTTTCTCAAGCGACGCGATCGGCGCGGGTACCGGCGCGCCCGTCTTCTCCGAGAGCCGTTCGACCGCCCGGAACACGTCCCCGGCGGCCTCGCCGCCCAGCGCCTCCAGCACGTCCGGCGCGAATTTGAACGGGCTCGCCGTGGAGACGACGACCGTATGCGTTCCGTCGCCCGTCCCGGCCAGGTAGCGCCCGCACGCGCGCATGGCGACGGCGGTGTGCGGGTCGCACAGATACCGGTGCTCGCCGTAGGCCTCGCGGATTTCCTCCTTCGTCTCCGCGTCGCTGCAGGAAGAAGCCCGGAAGATTTCGCGGACTCTGCGGAACGTCTCCGGGTCCACGCGATAGGTCCCGTTTTCCGCGAGCTCCTGCATCCAGGCGGAAACGCGCGCGCCGTCCCCGCCCGTCAGGTCGAACAGCAGGCGTTCGAGGTTGCTGGAAACCAGAATATCCATCGACGGCGAGATCGTCGGGTGAAAGGCGCGGTTGCGGTCGTAGACCCCCGTCGTGAGGAACTGTGTCAGCACGTCGTTCGCGTTCGAGGCGCAGATCAGCCGGCGCACCGGCAGGCCCATCCTCTTCGCGTAATAGGCGGCTAAAATGTCGCCGAAATTCCCGGTCGGCACGCAGAAATTCACTTCTTCGCCCGGGCGGACGGAGCCGGATTTCAGCAGGTCGCACCAGGCCGAAAAATAGTAGACGATCTGCGGCAACAGACGGCCCCAGTTGATGGAGTTCGCGCTCGAGAGCATCAGGCCGCGCTCCCCGACCTTCCGGCGGATGGCCTCGTCGCCGAAGATCCTTTTGACGCCGGTCTGCGCGTCGTCGAAATTGCCGCGCACGCCCACGACGGAGACGTTGCCGCCCTCCTGCGTGCGCATCTGGCGCTCCTGCAGGGCGCTGACGCCGTGCTGCGGGTAAAAGACCAGAACGCGCGTGCCGGGCACGTCGCGGAAGCCCTCGAGCGCGGCCTTGCCCGTGTCGCCGGACGTGGCGACCAGAATCAGGGCGTCTTTTCCCGCGCGGATCTTGCGGAGCGAACGGGTCAGCAGCTGCGGCAGAAGCTGGAGCGCCATGTCTTTAAAGGCGCAGGTCGGGCCGTGCCACAGCTCCAACACGGAAAGGCCGCCGGAGAGCGCGGTCAGCGGCGCGGGGTCGCCGCCGGAAAACTTTTCTCCGCCGTAGGCGCGGAAGACGCTTTCCCGCAGCTCTTCCCCGGAAAAATCCGACAGATACGGCGCCATGATTCGCGCGGCCCTGCCCGGGTAGTCGAGGCCGGAAAGCTCCTCCGCGGAGACGCGGGGAAAAGTCTCCGGCACGAACAGCCCGCCGTCGGAGCAGATGCCCTGCGCGATCGCCTGCGCCGCGGAAACGCCCTCTCCCCGGCCGCGCGTCGAGAAATATTGCAAGAGGATTCTCCCCTTTCTTAAAGAATAAGATGTTGCCGGTTGGAAAATCAAAATTTTCGGCCCATTTTTCCGAATTCGCCCCGGAGGGCCGTGCGGGTTTTGGCCTCAGGCCGGCCGGGGGCGCAAAGCGCCTTGCTCGCCTACGGCGGCCACGACTGCGGTCCCCGCTAAAAAAACGTTTACTCCTCGCACGGGGTATGCACGTAAGTACTTAAGGAGCAAATCTAAAAAGATGCCTGACTTTGACCTTTCTAACACTCTAATATCTCTAACATCCAGACTCTAAAACGCATTTTCAATGTGCTGAACGGTGTGTTGCGGCCCTTCCAGCGTGATGCCGATCACGTCGAACCTCGGCTGCAGAACCGTCGGAAACTTCTGAAGGTAAAGCAGTGCGGTCTTGACGAGCCTCCTGCGCTTCGCGGGCGTGACGGATTCGAGAGGGCCGACGAGGGCGCCCGCTTCGCGCGTCCTGACCTCCGCGAACACGAGGAAGCGGGAATCCGCCGCAACGATGTCGATCTCCCCGAAGCGGGTGCGGTAATTGCGGCGGACGATCTCGTATCCCGCCGCCCGCAGGTAATCCGCCGCGATCTGCTCGCCGAGCGGGCCGGAGGCGTTACCCATAGGCGCGTTCCCCCAGGATGTTCTTTAAAAACGACCGCCTATGTACCGGGCAGGGGCCGTATCGCCTCAGCATCTCGATGTGTTGTGCCGTCCCGTAGCCCTTGTGCTTCGCGAAGCCGTACTGCGGGTAGATCCCGTCGATCTGCGCCATCAGACGGTCCCGGCTGACCTTCGCGAGGATGGACGCCGCCGCGATGCTGGCGGAGAGCGAATCGCCCTTGACGATGGTCCGGGTCTCGACACCCAGGGCGGGCATGCGGTTCCCGTCGACCAGCGCAAGGCCGGGACGGACGGCGAGCGCGTCGAAAGCGCGCTTCATCGCGAGGAACGTCGCCTGCAGGATGTTGACGCGGTCGATCTCCCGCTCCGTCGCAAAGCCGATGCCGTAGGCGACGGCCCCGCGCTCGATCTCGCCGAAAAGCCGCTCCCGTTTTTTCGGACTGAGCTTTTTGGAGTCGTCGATGCCCACGATCGCGCAATGCCGCGGCAGGACGACGGCCGCCGCGAAAACGGGCCCGGCAAGCGGGCCGCGCCCGGCCTCGTCGATCCCGCAGACCGCCGCAAAGCCCTCCCGCCGCGCCTGTTCTTCCAAAACGTACCGATCCGCCATCATGCTTCCGTCCATTCCAGCGTGATGCGCCCGATTTTTCCGCTGCGGAACTCGTCGAGCAGCATGCGGGCGGCACGCTCCGTATCCACTTCTCCGCCGCCCGCGAGCATCCCGCGCTTCCTGCCGATCTTCCGCAGCAGCGCGTACCCGTCCGGCGCCGAACACTCCGCCTCTTCCAGGCGATACCGCTTCGCAAGCAGGGCCGCGTAACGCCCGCCGAGCGTCTCCAGCAGGCGGGCGGCGAGGTGCTCTTCGTCGAGGACCCCGTCTTTGACGGCACCGGTAAACGCGAGGTGCTCCCCGACCGTTTCGTCGTCGATCTTCGGCCACAGGACGCCGGGCGTGTCGAGGATCTCGAATCGGTCGCCGACGGGGAACCACTGGTTGCTCCGGGTCACGCCGGGACGGTTTTCCACCGCCGTCCGGTTTCCCCCGGCCAGCCGGTTGATCAGCGAGCTTTTGCCCACGTTCGGGATCCCGACGGCCATGAAGCGGATTTTCCGTCCCGTCATGCCCTTGCCGTTCCAGGACTCGATCCGGTCGCGGAGCGCCCCGGTGAGGAGCGGAAAGAGCTGCTTCAATCCTCTGCCCGAGCGGCAGTCGGCCGCCAGCGCGCCCGCGGATCCGGCACCCAGCGCCCGCACCCAGCGGGCCGTCTGCGCCGGGTCGGCCAGATCGCTCCGGTTCAGGAGCAGGATGCGCGGCTTCCTCCCGATCAGCCGGTCCAGGACCGGATTGCGGCTGCCCGCCGGGATGCGGGCGTCCAGCATCTCGACCGCGGCGTCGCAGAGCTTCAGGTCCTTTGCGATCTGCCGTTCCGCCCGGGCCATATGGCCGGGAAACCATTGAATTGTTCGCTGTTCCGTCATAGAGACCCGCCGGTTCCTTTCCGCATGACGCCGCCCCTTCACGGAGCCTGGAATCCCTTGAACGGGCTCAGGAGGAACGGGACCTTGCCGATGATGTAGCGGCAGTCCACCATGCCCACCGCCGACGAGCGGCTGTCCTCCGAAACCTCCCGGTTGTCGCCCATCACGAACACGTGCCCCGCCGGAACGGTCCGCGGGAAACTCAGGTCGGACTGCTCCCTCGTGATCCCGTTCTGGATATAGGCGGACTCGTCGAGCGTTTTCCCGTCCACAGAGACCGTGCCGGCCTGGAAATCGATGTCCACTTTCTGGCCTCCGGTCGCGATGACGCGTTTGATGATGCGTTCGTTCAGATGCGTGCCGGCGGCGTCGATGATGACCACGTCCCCGTACGAGTAGTCCCTGTCGAGGCAGGAGACGAACACGCGGTTGCCGTCCTTGTAATTCGGCAGCATGGAATTGCCGTTGACGATGACGTTCAGCCGGCAGACAAAGACGAACAGCACCATCACCACCAGCAGGGCCGTGATCATGTCTTCGACCCATTCGTAACAGCCGGCTACGAAGCCGCTTTTTTGATTTTCTTTCTCCCGAATCCCGGAAGGGGAATCAGACACGGCCATTACCACCATCCTGCAGGAAAGATTTTAGAAATCCAGAGCAAAAAAGGGACACCCGCATGTCCCCTTTCTATCCGGCCGGCAACTGAAAGAATTCGATTAAACCCGCTCCTTGACCTTGGCCGCCTTGCCCACCCTGTGGCGCAGGAAATAAAGTTTGGCGCGGCGGACATTGCCGCGGCGGACGACCTGCACGTTCTTGACGTTCGGGGAATGGATGGGGAAAACCCTTTCGACGCCCACCCCGTAAGAAACGCGGCGGACCGTGAAAGTCTCGCTGATCCCGCTTCCCTTGCGGGCGATCACCGTTCCCTCAAAGGCCTGGATTCTCTCTCTCTCTCCCTCGCGGATGTTCACGTCCACGCGGACCGTGTCGCCGATCGAGAACGGCGGAAGCGAGGACTTTGTGCAGTCCTGCGAAATTGTTTTTAATGCGTCCATGAAAAGACTCCCTTTCTTCAGACATTCATGTCGCGCGCAGGGCGGCAGAGGACTGTCAGCTTCGGGCCCTGGAAATAAGGCCCGACCCCCACCGAAAAGCCGGTGGATTCCAAATACTTTTTTAGTGTACCACAAACCCCGTGTATATGCAATCTTTTTCCCGATTTTATTTTCCCCGACCGCCCGGCGCGCCCTTGACATGGTTTTTGATCCGCTGTATACTATGGAAGTATTCCTTATTTACATTTACGCACCTGTTTCAGATAGGGGTATAGCTCAGCTGGTAGAGCAGTGGTCTCCAAAACCACGTGCCGAGGGTTCGAATCCTTCTGCCCCTGCCAGATATTTTTTTAGGAAAGCATTGCACAAACCCAGTGTTCATGCGGGTTTGTGCGATACTTTTTTGCTTTTTTTAAGGTATTTATGCTGATATTGGAATCATTTTATATTGTATTATTAGAATAATTTTCCTCATTTTTCCCTGAAAATTACCCCTTTTATCCACATATTTGGTGTCAAATTAGTGTCAGAAAATTTGACGTGCAGTAGTTTCGACATTATAATATAAGCAGTGCCAGTTTACATAATTTAATACAGAAAGGGGG
>DAINSB010000105.1:0-500 GCA_036741535.1 Caproicibacter sp.
TCGCGTCCGGCATACTGACGAAAAACCGGCAGCTCGACACCATCAGCAACAACCTCGCGAACTCCGAGACGACCGGCTTCAAAACGGATCGCGTGACGCAGAAGACCTTCGGCAGCATGGTGATTGACCGGGTGGATTCCCGGAAGACGCCCATCGGCTCCGCGACCCTGATGACCACGGCCGACCGCTCCGTGACCGATTTTTCGCAGGGGACGATCAGACAGACGGGGAGGAACCTCGACTTCGCGATCAACGGGCGGGGCTTCTTCGCCGTGCAGACCGCGAACGGCGTGGTCTACACGAGGAACGGCAGCTTCAACGTGGACGCGGGCGGCTATCTTGCCCTGAACGGCGTCGGCAGGGTCCTCGGCAGCGACGGGCAGCCCATTTACCTCGGCACGGACGATATTACCGCCTACAGGGGAGCGGGTTACTTCGCCAGCATCGGCGTATACACGTTTGCGGACGACCAGACGCTGCGGACGGTCGGCGAGGGCATG
>DAINSB010000105.1:510-8563 GCA_036741535.1 Caproicibacter sp.
GGCTATCTTGCCCTGAACGGCGTCGGCCGGGTCCTCGGCCGGAACGGGCGGCCCGTCTATCTCGGCACGGACGACGTTTTCGCCGACGGGGCGGGCAATCTCTCGGTCGGCGGGCGGATGGTCGGCAGCATCGGCACCTACACGTTTGCGGACGACCAGACGCTGCGGACGGTCGGCGAGGGCATGTACAGCGGGACCGGCGCGACGGCCGTCGCGAACCCGCAGGTCGTCTGGAAAAGCCTGGAGGATTCCAACACGGATGTCGCGCGGGAACTGACTGACGCGATCGACGCGCAGAGGAGCCTGCAGTCCTGTTCGCAGGCTTTGAAAATGTACGACGAGGTTCTGGACAAAGCCACCACGTCCATCGGCAGCGTCCAGTAAAGAGGAGGGGTAACGATGACCAACGGATTTTATACGGCCGCGTCCGGCGTGGTCGGCCAGCAGCAGGCCATGGATGTCACGGCCAACAACCTTGCCAATGTCTCGACGCAGGGGTACCGGGCGGACCGCGCGTCCTTCGCCGATCTTCTCTATACGAACGTGAAGGACGAGGCGGGGGACTCCGCCCTGAAGGTCGGCCACGGCACGAAAGTCGGCAAGACGGACAC
Organism: Caproicibacter sp.; assembly: GCA_036741535.1. Lineage (GTDB taxonomy): Bacteria > Bacillota > Clostridia > Oscillospirales > Acutalibacteraceae > Thermocaproicibacter. Next base: position 1,122 of record DAINSB010000105.1, read on the forward strand.
GATGGCGTCGCAGGGCGGCCTGCGCGAGACCGGCCTGCCCCAGAACTACGCCCTGACCGACCCGAGGAACTTTTTCGCCGTCCGCACGGCGGGAGGCACCGTCCAGTATACCCGCAGCGGCAGCTTCCACAAGGCGAGCGGCGGCGACGGCAGATACTATCTGGCGGATTCGGAGGGCGGCTTTGTGCTCGATTCGGCCGGGAACCCCATCGTCATGACGGGGGACGACCGGCGGGCGCAGCCGGTCGGGGTCTATACCTTCGCAAACCTCGGCGGGCTGAGGAAAACGGGGGGGAACGACTACGCCGCCACGGCTCTTTCGGGCGCGGCTTCCGCGGTGCGGGGCGCCGAGGTGCGGCAGGGATTTCTGGAAGACTCGACCGTCGACATGGCGACGGAGCTTTCCGATATGATCGTTCAGCAACGTGCCTTCGAAGTCAATGCAAAGATGGTGCAGATGACCGATGAAGTGATGCAGACGGTCAACAGCCTGCGCTGAGGCGGGCTGGGGCAAGATTTTTTGGGGGGAGATTCCGTATGAAGTACAATCCGTCTGAAAAAGCGCAAAGCGCGGGAAAAGGCGTGCCCGCAGGGCGGAGCGGAGCCGAAAAACCTGTTCTGGAACTTCGCACGGAGAACAACAATCTGACGGCGGTTCTCCGCGTGAAGTCGATCGGGTCGGAACAGACGCTCGCCTACGAAGATGTGATGGACTTTCTGAAACAGAAGCGGATCTCGTACGGGATCCGCGAACAGGCCGTGAAGGAGTACTGCGAGCGGAAACGGTATTTTGCCGAGCTTGTCTGCGCCCAGGGGCTGCCCCCGGTCGACGGAACGGACGGGACGCTGGAATTCCTGTTCAAGACGAAGATCGACGCCGTTCCGGAGCAGCGGGACGACGGGACCGTCGATTACAGGGCGCTGGGGCTCGTTCAGAATATCCGGAAAGGGGAGCCCCTCTGCCGGATCACCCCGCCCGCGCCCGGCAGCGACGGGGTCGACGTGTTCGGCCGGGCCCTCCACTTCAAAGAGGGCCGGTTCCCGCGGTTCCCCACGGGGCGCAACGTCGCCGCTTCCGAAGACGGGCTCACGCTGGTGGCGCTCATCGACGGCTGTATCGAGTACAAGTCGATGGAGCTGAACGTCCTCGATTCCTATATCGTGCACGGCGATGTGGACGGCGCTTCGGGCAATGTGGACACGGTCGGTTCGGTCACGGTGCTCGGCGACGTGCGGGAGGGCTTTTCCGTCAAGGCCGGCGGAAGCATCACCGTCCGCGGGATGGTGGAAGGGGCCCGGCTTCAGGCGGGCGTCAACATCAACATCGCCAAGGGCATGAACGGCATGAACAAAGGGCGCCTGATCTGCGAGGGGAGCGTCACGGCGAAATTCCTCGAGAACTGCATCATCGACTGCAAGGGCGACGTTTACAGCGACGTGCTGATGAACAGCATCGTCAACGCCAAGGGTTCGGTGATCCTGCGCGGCAGGAACGGGATGCTGCTGGGCGGCCGGTGCACGGCGGGCCGGCGCATCTATGCGAATTATATCGGCAACGCCAACAACCTCCGCACGGAAGCGATCCTCGACTCCCCGGCGCTGGAGCGACTGCTGCGCAGGCGGTCGCTGGAAGCGCCGGAGGGGGAGATCAGAAAGGAGCTGGAGGAACTGCGGAACGGCCGGTCGCTCCTTCAAAGCCAGATCGACACCCTCGGCAACCTGCTGACCATCGGCCGCGCCCACGAAAAGGTGAAAAAGCTGATCGAAGAGAACAAGCGCAAACAGAAGGAGATCGACGCGCAGATGGCGTCTCTGCAGGACGCGCTCTCCCTTGTGGACGAGGTGCCCCTGGTGGAGACCCCGGGGGACTTCAACGTCTCCGGCATCCGCATCGTCTACAGCGGCGTCCGGATCAAGATCGGCGCGGTTTCCCTGACCCTCAAACAGGATTACAGCAGCACGAAATTCTATCTGGGGAAAGACGAGATCGAGAGCGGCCCGCTTCTCCCTTCCGACCACATTGAGTACTAGGCGGCCGGATGAAAAAATTTTAGAGGTGCAACATGACGATTAAAGACCTGGGACAGCTCAGCGAAATGCATATCGACGTGCTCAAGGAGATCGGCAATATCGGCGCCGGAAACGCGGCGACCTCCCTGGCGCAGATGCTGGGCCGGAAGGTGGAGATGACGACCCCGGTCGTGCGCGTGCTGGACATTGCGGATGCGGACCGGGCGCTCGGCGGCCCCGAGACCCCGGTGGTCGCGATCCTCGTCGAGCTTTACGGCGACATCAAGGGGATCATGATGTTCGTGCTGGGGAACGACTTCGCGAAGTCGCTTCTGAAAAGCCTTCTGGGCGAAGAGGATGTGGACTGCCTGCATCTTTCCGAAATGGAGAGCTCGGCGATGTCCGAGATCGGCAACATTATGATCGGCGCCTACACGGCCGCCATCGGGTCCCTCGCCGGCCTCACCATCAAGATTTCCGTGCCCGCCGTCACGGCGGACATGGTCGGCTCCCTGCTGACGGTCCCCGCCGCGGAGATGGGTTCCGTTTCCGACAAGATCATCTTCATCGAAGACGATTTCATCAACGCAAGCGACAAGATCACATCCAACATGATGCTGATTCCGCATCTCGAGTCCTTGAATAAACTGATGAACAGCTTGGGGATTGATTTATGAGCGATCTAATCACAATCAACATCTCGGACATGAGGGTTTCCCCGTGTCCGGCCGCCTTTGTCACCTATGCGCTGGGCTCCTGCATCGGCATCTGTCTGTACGACACCGTCACCAGAGCGGGGGGCCTGGGGCACATCCTTCTTCCCTATTACCCGTCTGACAACCCCAACGAACAGCTCTACCGCTATGCCGACACCTGTCTGCCGGACATGGTCCGGCGGATGGAGCAGATCGGCGCCGTGCGGCAGTGCATCGTGGCGAAAATCGCCGGCGGCGCGAAGATGTTCGAGGTCGCCGACGACTGCGCGTTCGGCAATATCGGGGCCCGGAATATCGCGGCGGTCAAAGAGACGCTGCAAAAATTACAGATCCGTGTCGTCGCCGAAGACACGGGTCTGAATTATGGAAGGACCGTTTATTTTTATACGGAGACCGGCGAGATGATCGTCAAATCGTTCGCCAAGGGGACGACGGTGTATTAGAACTCTGCCTTCTCCCGGTGCTCCTCAGACGGGGTTCGGGGATCCCGAAGGCCGGGAAGCCGCGCCGGCTTTTCGCCTTGCGGAGCGGATTCGCTTCCGCAGGCGGTCGCATTCCAAGCGGATCTTCCGCCGCGCCTCCGTGTCCGAAGCCAGGGTGGAATCCAGCAGACGGCGGCTTTTCTGGGCGCAGTCCGCAAGCCTGCGTTCCTCTTCGGTGCATTCCGCCGGATCGGCTTTGCCCGAGAGAACCTCCCGCAGCCGCGCGCGTTCCGTTTCCCCCGCCTTGCTTTTGTATCCGTCGATCATCCGGTTGCACTTTTTCAGCCGGTCAATGTAGACCTGGCGCTGTTCCGGCAAGTCCCCGAGCCGGATGTCCAGCTGAGAGCTCTGCACCTCGATCTGCCCCGTCAGGTTCAGGATTGCGGTCAGAAGGACGTTCCGCTGTTCCCAGCACGCCAGCAGACAGTCATATTCCATATTTTTCCCTACTTTGCGCCGCCGCTCGCGCCGGAGCTTTTCCCGCCCGGCAGGCGGATCTTTTTTTCTGTCTGGACCCACGCGTCCCGAAGCTCCTGGACCTGCGGGATGATCCTGTCGAGATACGAGGCGTCGTTTTTGGCGGCCCCCAGCACGATCTGCCCCAGCAGATAAGCGTACAGGCGCGACAGCGTGGCGGTGATTTCATATTTCGGGTCCAGCGTCACCGTCAGGTAATTGAGGATGTCCCGGCATTTTTTCATGCACTTGCCGGCCGCGGCCGCGTTGTCCTTTTTGAGCAGCAGCGACCCGAACTTCAGGTTCTTCAGCACCTCGTCGTACAGGGCGATCACCAGCTCCCCCTTCGACATGGTGCTGATGGCCTGCTCCTGATATTTCATGATCAGATCCTGATTCCCGTTCATGACCGCCCCCCGTTTCTGTCAGCCGAATTTTTTGTTTCGCGCGCCCCGCCGTCAGGTGGACGAAGTGCCGAGCATGGAGGAAAGGTAGTTGTACTGCGAGTTGAGCGTGCTGAGCTTTGTCTCCATGGTGGAGAATTTCGTCTGCCAATAGGACTGTTCGTCGGAAAGCCGCGATTTCAGGTCCGTGATGACATCGTTGTACTGCGAGATCTGCTCGTCGAGCTGGTCGCTGCTGCTTGTCGTGGTCGAGCTGCTCCCGGCGATGTTGTAGAGGATGCCGCTGTTGCCGTATTCGCCGACGTAGTTGGTCAGCACGGATTTCACTTTCGCAGCGACCCCGTCGGCAGAGGTGAACAGATCGCTGACCTTGTCCGGTTCCGTTTTCAGGGCGTTTTGCAGGGTGGTCTCGTCGATTTCCAGCTTGCCGCCGGAAGTCCAGTCGCCCCCGATCGAAATGCCGATCGAACTGAGCGAAAGACCGGAAGAGACGGTCCTTTCCATGGCCCCGCGCAGATCGGAGAGGATGGAGTTCAGGGTCGTGTCGTTTTCCAGCAGGCCCTGCTTGGCTTTTTCGTTCCATTCCGTGATCTCGTCGTCGGTCATTTCCTTCTTCTGTGCGTCGGTCAGCGGTTCGTAGGATTCCGTGGTGCCGTTGGCGGCGCCCAGGCCGTAGGGCGTGTCCGTCGTGTAGGTGTTCACTTTGTCGATGATCGCGTTATAGGCGGTGACGAAGTCCGAAATTTTCGTATAGAGGTCGTCCACGTCGCTGGAGGCCGTAAAGGTCACGGGGCTGTCGGTCTTTCCCGTGATGTTCAGGGTGACGCCGTCGAGCGTGAACGAATTCGTGCTGCGGGTGACGGGGGTCGCCGTGCCGGAGCCGCCGAGTTCGGCGGTCATCACCAGATCCTTTCCCGCGGCGTACCCGTCGTAGCCGATGGAGGCAAGCGTCGTGCCACCCGACAGCTTTGTCAGGTCCCCGACGCTGTAATAGATGTCGCCGGTGTTTTTGACGACGCCCGCCGCCTTCATATCCGCCAGATACGCCATCGTCATCTGGCCGGCGTCCGTCGAGATCTGCCCGTATGATCCGATGCCCAAAACGTCGTTTGTGGATTCGGTGTCTTCGGCGGCGGTCAGCGCCGTGTCAGCCGGTGTGGCGCTGAAGGTGAGCCTGTTGTTGTCGGTGTCGACGCCGACCGTGACTTTGCCCTTGAGGGGAGAGCCGTCGGCGTCGACGGCCGCCTGGACAATGCTTTTCAGCCCCGCCAAGTCGCTGTAATGCTGATCGGCGCCGATCGTGACCTTCCCGCTCGTGCCGTCGCTCAGCGTGAACGTATAGACGGAATCGCTTGTCCCGGTCGAATTGTCGCCGCTGTCAATGGTGAGGGCGCCGGACTCGGCTTTCAGCGAGGAAGCCGCCGTGTAGATCGACGAGGAATCCACCCCGAACAGGGTCGCGGCGAGGTTGCCGCCGTCTTTGTCGTCCTGGATGGCGATCGTCCCCTGCGAGCCGGTGTCGTCCGAGGCGATGCGGAACTGGTTCAGCGTCTGGGAATAGGTGACGGTGACGCCCGCCGCCGCGCTCGAATTGATGGTCGAGATCACGGTGCCGAGCTCGGTGTCGCCCGAGAAGGAAAAAGACGTTTTATTTATACTGATGGTATATTTTCCGTCGGTGCCCGCTGTCAAGGGGTTGCTCAGTTCGCCCGCCAGCTCGTTCAGCGTCTTTGTCGTTTCGAGGCGGTTGGTTTCGTCTGCGGAGATGCGCAGCGCGCCGTTCTTGTTCAGAATGTTCGACGCGCTCGAAGAGGTGATCTCCAGAATGGAGGTCGAGTCCGTCGTGGCGAAGGTGAGATGATCTTTGCCGTCCTGTGTCAGGTCGCCCACCGTGACCTTCCCGCTGCCGAACGCGGCGTCCAGCTTGGAGTGAAGGTAGGTCTGCAGTCCGGAGACGCTGGAGTAGTCCGACTCGTCGGTACTGTCGAACGAGATGGTTTTGGAGACGCCGTTCAGCTCCAGGGTGAGGGTCGTGCCCGCCAACGTGTCGCCCAGGTAGGACGCGGAGAGGTCCTTCGTTGAATCGACCGTTCCGGAAGCCATGCCGTCGCCGTTCTGGAGGCCCAGGCCGACGAGAAGGTTCTGCGAGCCGCCCGTGACGGTGGCGCCGGTGATGGTGATGTCGCTGCCGCTGGCGCTGATCTTCACGTTGGCGCTCTTTAAGCCGGCGTTCGCGTCGACCTGTTTCTGGAGCTGCTTGGCGATCTTGTCGGCGGCCTGATCGGTCGTCAGCCCCGTCAGGTCGATGTCCGCGCCCAGCGTCACGGTCCCCGCGGAAAGCACGAGCTTCGACGAGGAGGAAACCGTGTGGCTGAACAGGTGGCTGTCTGCGCCGTAGGTGACCTGGGCGAGCGCCGTGCCAATCAGGGTCGTGGTTCCGTCGGAATTGGCGACCGATTCCGTCGAGGAAAGCCCGAGGGCGGCCAGAAGGGCGGTGTTGGCGGCGGCAGCGTCGGAATCGTCGGACGGCGTGGTCTTGACGCTGCTCAGAGAGGCGGTCGCCGAACTCGTGGTCGAAAGGCTGAGCCCATAGCCGGCGGTGCCGTCGACCGTGATCGGCGCCACGGAGAACTGCAGGTTGCCGCTCAGGCCCGAGTCGGCGTCGATCTTGCGGTTCAGGGCGTCGGCGATGGACTGCAGGTTCTGTTCCGCCGTGCCGTCCGAATCCAGCGACGCGGAACTGTCGAGCGTCAGGGCGTAGTCCTTCCCGCCGTACGTGACGGTCAGGGATTTTCCGCTCAGCGAGGACTGGACCCATTCCGAGCGGAGCGCCCCGGAGGTGATGTCGTTCCGGGAAGGGGCGTAGCTGCTCGTGACGGAAGCCGCCGAGGCCAGACTCGTGATGCTGTCGATGATGACGTTTCCGGCGTCGGAAGACGCTCCGGTCGCGCTGACGGCGTCGGACGAGCTGACCAGGCTTCCGGAATCGAAAAATTTCGAGCTCATGATGTTCGTGGTCGCGTTGGAGTACGAGAAATAGGTGCTGTTGAGCGACACCATCAGGGACTGGATCTCCCGATACATCTCCTGTTTCCACTCGGCTTTTTGTTTCTGCTGCGTCTGCGTATCTATTTTGCCCTGCGTTTTCGCCGTCAGCGCGGTGATCAGGCTCTCTGTGTCCAGCCCGGACATCAGTTCCGAACCGTTCAGGCGCGTGACCCCGTTGGACGTGTAAAACGAGGCGATGGACGAGGAGCTGGACGTGGACGAAGTCGTGCTCATAAAATTTATCCTCCGTTTCCGGCCGATGACCTTACGTTCTCTGGTGCTGCTATGTTATATATCGGACCGTATCTCCAAAACTTTAGCGTACG
>DAINSB010000106.1:0-8341 GCA_036741535.1 Caproicibacter sp.
CCGGTCACAAGGACGGTCCTGCCCGTCAGATAGCCGCTGATCTCTTCGGTGTTCAGCTTGATCTCGTCCCGGCCGAGCAGGTCGAGGATGCTGACGTCGCGGACTTTCAGCGGGTCCGCGTTGCCCTGCAGGATCTCATACAGCGCCGGAATGGTCTTCAGGCGGCAGTTGGTCTTGGCGCAGATGTTCAGGATCTCGTGCTTGTCCTTCTGTTTCGCCGTCGCAATCGCCAGGATGATCTCATCCACCTGATAGTGGGACACCATTTTCAGGATGCTCTCCCTGCCGCCCGCGACCTTGACACCGTGGATGCGCGTGCCGCGCTTCTTCTTATCGTCGTCGATGGCGACGACCGGCGTCCCTTTGGACTGGGGGGCGTTTTTCATATCCTTGATGACCATGGAGCCCATTTCCCCCGCCCCGATCACCATCACTCTGCGGGAATCCGCGTTGGCACCGCGGTTGATCGACCGCTTCATGCGGCAGGCGAGCCGGATGCTGAAGCGCGAGCCGCCCACCAGGAAGACCGTCAGCACCCAGCCCATAACATAAACGGTAATGGGGAAACGCAGCACCGGAAAGCCGTCGGAGGTCATCAGGAAATGCGGAAAAGCCACATAACCGAGAACCGTGACGGCAAGGCAGGCCGCCGTCGTCCCGAAAAAGATCTGAAGAAGCTCGTCCAGGCTTGCGAACTGCCACATCGTGGTGTAAAAGCGAAACAGCGCGAAGATCACAAGGCAGACGATCGTGATAAACGGAATGCAGCTCTGAAAGGCCTGCACATAAAAACGCGGGATGCCATCTTCCTCAAACCGCAGGATAAAAGCAAACCAATAGCTGAAAAAAACGCAGATGGCGTCGATCACGATCTGCGGAATCAGGCTACGCATCTCGTCCTTTTTTGATGTCATACGATCTTTACTCCAATACGCAAATCAGTTCCCAAAAGGCGGACGGACCCGTCCTCCCCTGCCCCGTCCGGTGTCCCTCAGCGCCGAAAAACAGAGGCCGCAGCTCCCGTCCGATCAAGCCGCCGGCCGATTGCCGGTCGTCCGGCGCATCTCGATAACTGATATAGTATAGCACAATCCGTCCGTAAAATAAACACCGAATGTTCATACGGAGAATATTGTTTAGCAAAAAGTGAAATTTACGACCCTTTCGAGCGGATGGTTTCCCGCGGTTCCGGGCGGCGGGCCGGTCCGCGCAACCGAAAGACAGGGCGCAAGAAGACCTCATCCCGTTGTGCCGGAGATGAGGCCTTACGCTGCTGATCGAAAAGAAAAACTCAGTTCTCGCCGTCTTCGCCGCCGCCATCATGGCCGCGCTGAGGATGCGCTTCGTCGCCTTCCGCATCGAATTCTATGATCTCGCCGCAGTTGGGGCATTCGATTTTGCCTCCCTGCGCCAGGTCTTCCGAAATGGAAACCGTCTCATTGCAATGGGGGCACGTCACTTCATAATAGCTCTCGGAATCGTCGTCGTCGTCCTTGTCGTCCTCCTCGTCTTCGCTGTTGTCCTCATCATAAAAATCATCTTCCAGCGACCCGAGGTCTTCATCCACCGCGTCGAGCTGGTCGGCAATATCGTTTACGTTGTTTTCCAGTTCCGACATGGAAAGGGCCATGTCGTCGAGCAGATCGATGATCGCGTTCAGGACTTTCACTTCTTTTTTGTTTTCGTCCAGTTCCAGGCCCTCGGCCAGCCCTCGGATGTAGGACACCCGTTCCGTGTTTTTCATGAAAGTGCCTCCCTTATATGATTAATTTTGAAGGACCGACAGATACAGGCTGCCGATCACGCCGCGCAGCCGTGCGGCGTGCCGCCGCAGGCAGACCCCGCCGTTTGCTCGGCCCCCGCCGCGGGAGCGGGCACAATCCGCCTCAAACGGTAGTATCAGTTACGCACGCTCCATATATTCACCGGTGCGGGTGTCGATGCGTATTTTTTCACCTTCGTTGATAAAAAGCGGGACCTTGAGCTCCGCGCCCGTCTCGACAACGGCGGGTTTCGTCGCGTTCGTCGCGGTGTCGCCCTTAAAGCCGGGATCGGTCTTCGTGACTTCCAGCTCCACAAAATTCGGCGGCTCGACGCCGAAAGCGTTTCCCTTGTAGGAAAGGATCTTGCAATCCATGTTTTCTTTTACAAACTTAAAGTTGTCGCCCAGGATGGACTTGCTGATGGGAAGCTGCTCGAACGACTCGGGGTCCATGAAGTAATAGAGGTCGCCGTCGTTGTAAAGGTACTGCATGTCCTTGCGCTCGATAAACGCCGTGGGGAATTTATCGTTGGGGTTGAACGTCCGCTCCGTGACGGCCCCCGAAATGATATTCCGGATCTTCGTGCGGACAAAAGCCGCCCCCTTTCCGGGTTTGACATGCTGAAATTCGATTATGGAATAGACGTTGCCATCCATCTCGAAGGTGGCGCCGTTTCGGAAATCGCCTGCTGATATCATGGGTCTAAGCCTCCGTTATTATTTTTCCTATGGTATAAGTTTATAATATTTTATCCCTTTTTTCAAGGGAAAACTCACAAATTCCCGCTTCCCGCGGGCCTTCGCGCGCAGATCCGTCTCACATCAGATCCCGAAGCGCGGCGAGGGCGAGAAAATAGCTCGTCTTGCCGAACCCCGAAATCTGGCCCGCGCACACCGGCGCGATCACGCTGGCGTGGCGGAATTCCTCGCGTGCATAGATATTGCTCATGTGCACCTCGATGAACGGGATCCGCACGGAGGCGATCGCGTCGCGGAGCGCATAACTGTAATGGGTCAGCGCCCCGGCGTTGATGATGACCCCGTTGTACGCGGTCCTCGCCTCGTGGATCTTGTCGATCAGGTCCCCCTCGTGGTTCGACTGGAAGATGTCGCATTCATAGCCCAGCTTTGCGGAGTTCTCAAGGATCTGGGAATTGATGCTCTCCGTCGTTTCATCCCCGTAGACCCCCTTCTCCCGGACCCCGATCAGATTCAGGTTGGGGCCGAGCAGAACCAGCACTTTTTTACCCATTTTCCTCATCCCTTGTCAAAATATGATTTTTCGGCGCCGGCCCGCTCGATCTTCCGGCGAAGCGGTTTTTCCAGCAGGCGGCGGATCAGAAAAGTGACCGAATGCTCCTCCGCGACCGGCACAAGAAGGATGGATTTCATCTTCGCGCGGTTCGCGCCGACGATGTCCGTGAAAATCTGGTCCCCGATCACGCAGGCCCGGCCCGGGTCCACCCCGAGCCTGCGCGCCGCGGCCCGATACGCCCGCGGAAACGGTTTCATGCACATGGACTGGAACGGCAGGTCGAACAGCCCCGCGAAAGGGGCCACGCGGCTTTTAAAATTGTTCGACATGATGATCATGGTAAAGCCGGCCCGGCGGATCTTCCATGTCCACTCGACCGCGCCCTCGAACGGCCGCTGCGACCCGTGCAGGGCCAGCGTGTTGTCCACATCCAGCAGAACCGCCTGCGCATTCATGGCATGAAGCAATTCCGGCGTAATATCCGTCACCCCGCCGACCGCGGCGGTCGGCATGAACCAAGACAACCGCAAATCGCCTCCATGTCAAAAATTACACCAAAAAAGCGGGCGTATGCCCGCTTTTCAAAGCCTGCAGTTTTCAATTTCCGGAATTATTTAAACTTGCGCTTACGGGCAGCCTCCGACTTTTTCTTGCGTCTTACAGAAGGCTTCTCATAGGCTTCCCTTTTACGGACCTCAGCGATTACACCGGCTCTGGCACACTGTTTTTTAAAGCGTCTCAGGGCGCTGTCAAGGGATTCGTTGTCTTTCACTCGTATCTCAGCCATTTATCTTCCCTCCCATCCGCCGAAAGGCAGGGGTATTAGCAATATCATGCTAGATACCTAATAGTATACAGATTATCTCCATTTTTGTCAAGCTCATTCTTCCAGCAAGCGATATTAAGCTCGCCGCGCACGCAGCTTTCCGCACGGCTTTTCTCGCAAAAACCGGGCGGAAAGACCCGGATCGGCCGGCAGCGCAGGGGATAAAAGATCCGAAGCCACCGGCGTTGCAGCTTCGGATAGAACGATGCTTATTCAGCGCGGGAAAGGAAACACTGAAAATCATTCAAAAATCTTCGTTACGACGCCGGACCCGACCGTGTGGCCGCCCTCGCGGATGGCGAAGCGAAGTCCCTCTTCCATTGCGACGGGGGTGATCAGTTCGACCGTCATCTCGACGTTATCGCCCGGCATGCACATCTCGGTGCCTTCCGGCAGCGTGATGATACCCGTCACGTCCGTGGTGCGGAAATAGAACTGCGGACGGTAGTTGTTGAAGAACGGGGTGTGGCGCCCGCCCTCGTCTTTCGTCAGGACATAGACCTTGCCCTCGAATTTGGTGTGTGGATGCACGGTGCCCGGCTTTGCGAGGACCTGGCCGCGCTCGACCTCTTCTCTCTGGATGCCGCGGAGCAGGACGCCGATGTTGTCGCCAGCCTCTGCAAAATCGAGGGTCTTGCGGAACATCTCGAGGCCCGTGATGACGGACTTCTTCTTTTCGGTGGAAAGGCCGACGATCTCGACCTCTTCGCCGACTTTCGCCATGCCGCGCTCCACTCTGCCCGTCGCGACCGTGCCGCGTCCGCTGATGGTCATGACGTCTTCGATCGGCATCAGGAACGGCAGGTTCGACTTGCGTTCCGGAGTCGGGATGAAATTATCGACGGCGTCCATCAGTTCCCAGATGCATTTGTATTCGGGGGCGTCCGGGTCCTTGGAGGTGGACTCGAGGGCCTTCAGGGCAGAACCGCGGATGATGGGGGTCTTGTCGCCCGGGAAATCGTACTCGTTCAGCAGGTCGCGGATCTCCATCTCGACAAGATCGAGGAGCTCCGCGTCGTCGACCTGGTCGACCTTGTTCATGAACACGACGATATAGGGCACGCCGACCTGGCGGGCAAGGAGGATATGCTCTCTTGTCTGGGGCATGGGGCCGTCGGCCGCGGAAACGACCAGGATGGCACCGTCCATCTGCGCGGCGCCGGTGATCATGTTCTTGATATAGTCGGCATGGCCGGGGCAGTCGACGTGCGCATAGTGGCGTTTTTCCGTCTGATATTCCACATGGGCGGTATTGATCGTGATGCCGCGCGCCCGCTCTTCCGGCGCTTTATCAATATTGGCATAATCGACAAAATCAGCCTCGCCCTTGAAGTTGAGAACCTTTGTGATCGCCGCGGTCAGGGTGGTTTTGCCGTGGTCAACGTGGCCGATGGTGCCGATGTTTACATGGGGTTTCGACCTGTCAAATTTTGCTTTTGCCATTGGAGATCCTCCTTTTTATTTTAACAACTGTAAATTTTAAAATAACAGATCATGCTTCACATTTTAACAAGAATATGGGGGAAAATCAAGCATTTTTTGCAACTTATTCCGATCCCTTGGACCGCGCGGTGATGATCTTTTCCGAAATGCTCTTCGGCACTTCCGCGTAGTTGCCCGGCTCCATGACGTACTGCCCGCGCCCCTGCGTTTTGGAGCGGAGATCCGTCGCATAGCCGAACATCTCGGAAAGCGGGACCATCGCCTTGATCTGCTGCGCGCCCGTGATCGCGCTGATGCCCTCGATCATGCCGCGGCGGGAGTTGAGGTCGCCCATCACGTCTCCGAGGTACTCCTCCGGCACCGTGACCGTGACCTTCATGATCGGCTCGAGGATGACCGGCTTGGCCTTGTTCATCGCGTCCTTGAACGCCATGGAACCGGCGATCTTGAAGGCGAGCTCCGAGGAGTCGACCTCGTGGAACGACCCGTCGTACAGCGTGACCTTCGTGTCCACGACCGGATAACCGGCGAGAACACCCGCCATCATGGCGCCCCGGATGCCCTGGTCGACGGCCGGGATGAATTCCTTCGGGATGGCGCCGCCCGTGACGGCGTTGACGAACTCGTAGCCCTTGTCCGGGTTCGGCTCCACGCGGATCTTGACATGGCCGTACTGCCCGTGGCCGCCGGACTGCCTGACGTACTTGTTTTCCACGTCGGCCTTCCCGCGGATCGTCTCTTTGTAGGCGACCTGGGGCTTGCCCACGTTCGCCTCCACATGGAACTCGCGCATCAGTCTGTCTACGATAATTTCAAGATGGAGCTCGCCCATCCCCGCGATGATGGTCTGGCCGGTCTCCTCATCGGTATAGGCCTTGAACGTCGGGTCCTCTTCGGCGAGCTTCGACAGGGCGATGCCCATCTTCTCCTGGCCGGCCTTCGTCTTCGGCTCGATGGCGACGCGGATGACAGGGTCCGGGAATTCCATGGATTCGAGCACGATCGGCCGCTTCGGGTCGCAGAGCGTGTCGCCCGTCCCCACGCTCTTGAGGCCGACGGCCGCGGCGATGTCGCCTGCGTAGACGGTCGTAAGGTCCTGCCTGTGGTTGGCGTGCATCTGGAGGATGCGCCCCATGCGCTCGTTGGTGTCCTTGACCGGGTTGTAGACCGTGGAGCCGGCGTCCAGCTTGCCGGAATAGACGCGGAAGAAAGCCAGCTTGCCCACGAAGGGGTCGGTCGCGATCTTGAACGCCAGCGCCGCGAACGGTTCATCGTCCGAGGCGTGGCAGTCCTCTTCCTCCCCCGTCTCCGGATTGGTGCCCTTGATGGCCGGGACGTCCGTCGGCGCCGGCATGAACGCCACGATCGCGTCCAGCAGCTTCTGGACGCCCTTGTTCCGGTAGGACGTGCCGCAGGTGACGGGGACAAACTTGTTCGCGATCGTCGCCTTGCGGATGGTCGCGATGATCTCGTCCTTGGTCAATTCCTCGCCGTTCAGGTATTTCTCCATCACGGCGTCGTCCTGTTCGGCGACGGCCTCCAGCAGCTGGTCGTGATATTTCGCGGCGAGCTCCTTCATGTCGTCGGGGATCTCCTCGACCTTCATGTCCTTGCCCATCTCGTCGTAGTAGATGTCGGCCTTCATGTCGATCAGATCGACGATGCCCTTGAAGGTGTCCTCTTTGCCGACCGGGAGCTGGATCGGGACCGCGTTGCATTTGAGGCGGTCCTTCATCATCTGGACGGAATTGTAGAAATCCGCGCCCATGATGTCCATTTTGTTGACATAGGCCATGCGCGGCACGCCGAACTGCTCGGCCTGGCGCCAGACCGTCTCGGACTGCGGCTCCACGCCGCCCTTCGCGTCGTACACCGCGACGGCGCCGTCCAGCACGCGGAGCGAACGCTCCACCTCGACGGTGAAATCCACGTGGCCCGGTGTGTCGATGATGTTGATGCGGTGGCCTTTCCAGAAGCAGGTGGTTGCTGCCGAAGTGATGGTGATGCCGCGCTCCTGTTCCTGAACCATCCAGTCCATGGTGGCGGCTCCGTCGTGGACCTCGCCCATTTTATGGTTAATTCCCGTATAATACAGAATGCGTTCCGTCGTCGTCGTCTTGCCGGCGTCGATATGCGCCATAATGCCGATATTGCGTACTAAATTAAGTGGTACTTGCCTTGGCATAATTCCCTCCTACAAACTGAAAAGCGCACCGCCGCACATTACCAGCGGTAATGTGCAAAGGCGCGGTTGGCTTCCGCCATCTTATGCGTCTCGTCGCGTTTTTTGGCGGCACCGCCCGCACCGTTTACCGCATCGAGGATTTCGCCGGCAAGCTTTTCCTTCATGGTCTTTTCCGATCTCTGCCTGGCGTACCCGGTCATCCAGCGCAACCCTAAAGTCTGGCGCCGCTCCGGGCGGACCTCCATCGGGACCTGATACGTTGCGCCGCCCACGCGGCGGGCCTTGACTTCCAGCGACGGCATCACATTCTCCATCGCCTGCTCGAAAACCTCGAGCGGCTCCTTGCCGGTCTTGTCCCGGACAATCGTGAACGCGCCGTACACGATCTTCTGGGCTACGCCCTTTTTCCCGTCGAACATGACATTGTTGATGAGCCGGGTCACTAATTTGGACTGGTAAAGCGGATCCGGCAAAACATCGCGTTTTGCGATCGAACCTCTTCTTGGCACTTTACTTCCCTCCTTCACAGAAATGATATCATCGGTACTCGAAAGCGACAAACTCCCGTGGCCAATACAGAGGCGTTTTTGCATAAGTATATCATAAACGCCGCTGCATCTCAGTTTTTTCAACATGCAGCCGTTCGGTTTCTGTCATCATGTTCCGCCACAGGCTTTACTTTGCGGCGGCTTTTACGGCGCCGGCTTTCGGCCGTTTCGCGCCGTATTTGGAGCGGCCCTGCATGCGCTGAGCGACGCCCTGGGTATCCAGCGTGCCGCGGATGATGTGGTAGCGCACGCCCGGCAGGTCCTTGACACGGCCGCCGCGGATCATCACGACGCTGTGCTCCTGAAGATTGTGGCCGACGCC
>DAINSB010000107.1:0-8277 GCA_036741535.1 Caproicibacter sp.
TGTTCACATACATTCCGGTCGGCGTCGACGCCGACCGGAATGTATGTGAACATCCACGCGAATCTGCACCCCTGCTCGACGAGAAAGTCGAAGTATTCGTCGCTGCCGATGATTTCCGCGTTCTTTCTGGTGTAGCACAGGGAGGCGCCGAACGGCAGCTTCTTTTCGCGCAGGATCTTCATGGCGCGCATCACGGCCTGGTAAGTACCTTTGCCGCGTCGGAAATCCGTGTCCTCTTCGTAGCCCTCGATGCTGATGGCCGGCACGAAGTTCTTGACCCGCAGCATTTCGTCGGCGAACGCTTCGTCGATCAGCGTGCCGTTCGTGAACGCGAGGAACTCGCAGTCGTTTTCCTTTTCGCACAGGCGGATGATGTCGTTCTTGCGCACGAGCGGTTCGCCGCCGGAGAAGATATACATGTAGGTGCCTAGCTCTTTGCCCTGCTTTACGATGTCGTCGAGCTGCTCGAAGCTGAGGTTCATCTGGTGGCCGTATTCCGCGGCCCAGCAGCCCGTGCAGTGCAGGTTGCAGGCGGAGGTCGGGTCCATCAGGATGGCCCACGGCACGTTGCAGTCGTATTTTGCCTCTATTTTGCCCTTGCGGCGGAGCCCCAGAATGGCGGAGTTGATGATGAGGTTCTGGAACATTTTCCGTCTCACGCTGTCGTCGATGTCCGTGTAAAGACCCGTGATCAGCCTGTTCCAGTTGTTGTTCGGGTCGGTCATAAATTCGGAGATCATGTCGTAGGCGTATTTGTAGAAGTTGTCCTTGTCGAATTTGCGCAGCCAACTGATCGCTTTCGGGACGTTTTCCTGCGGATTGTTGTCCAGATAATCCAGCACTTTTTTCAGCCCGAACGCTTCAAGCCGCTCGTTTACCGTAGCCATATCGTTCTCTCCCTTTCAACAGATTCACGGAAGGTAATTCGTTTTATTGCTTTCAGCTTTCAGAATAACATTTCCATGCGATCTTGTAACTATACACTTCCCATACAAAGTAATATTTTTATACAAAATCGGGTAAGTGTCTGCTTACTGCGGGGCGGAGGCCGTGCCCCCGAAAAGCATCCCGCGTTTTCCCGCCGGTGCGCGGAAGCGGCCGCCGCCCGATGTTCCGATTGACATCTTTTTGGCAATATTGTATCATGCAAACGGGCGCCCCCGCGGCCGGGCGTGAAGTTCTGTAAAAACCCGGACTTTCCGCGCCCGGACGGTTTAGGGAGGCTCCCGCGGGCCAAAAATAAAATTAAACTAGTCGCACTCGATTGGCCGTGTGTAAAATTGCGTGCAGGCTGAGCCTGCTTTGAGAGGAGTTCCGATATGCTGCTTTCCGATCTGTTGGAGGGGCTGGCCTGCACCGTCAGCGGCCCTTCGGATGTCGAGATAGAAGACGTTGTGTACGATTCGCGGAAGGTCCGCAAAGGGAGCCTGTTCATCTGCCTGCGCGGCTCCAAGATCGACAGCCACGAGTTCGCCGGCGCGGCCGCGGCCGCCGGCGCGGCCGCGATCGTCGCGGAGCGTCCCGTTGCGGCGAAGGGCTGCACCGTTGTGACGGTGGAGGACACGCGAGCCGCCATGGCCCTGCTTTCCGCCGCGTGGTTCGGGCATCCGGCGCGGCGCATGACCGTGGTCGGCATCACGGGCACGAAGGGGAAGACCACGACCTCCTATATGATCCGGTCGATCCTCGAGGCGGGCGGGATCAAAACGGGCGTGATCGGCACCATCGGCGCCGTGATCGGCGACGACGTGATCGAGACCGACAACACGACGCCGGAGTCCTACGACGTGCAGCGATACCTGCGGAGAATGGCGGACGCCGGCTGCAAAGCCGCGGTCCTCGAGGCCTCTTCCATCGGCCTGCGCGACCACCGGGTGGACGGTATCGAGTTCGACTACGGCCTGTTCACCAATTTTTCGCCGGACCACATCGGCGGCAACGAGCACAAGAGCGTCGAGGAATATATGTATTGCAAGAGCTTGCTGTTCCGCCGCTGCAAAACCGGGATCGTGAATGTCGACGACCCGAACTGGCGGGGCGTGACGAAGGGCCATACCTGCGGGATTGAGACCTACGGCTTCGGCGCTTCGGCCGAACTGCGCGCCTCCGGCGAAAAGCTGATCTCCCGCCCCGGCTGCCTCGGCGTCCATTTCGAGCTGAACGGCCGCCTGCGTTTCGGAGTGGATGTCGATATTCCCGGGCGGTTCAGCGTTTACAATGCGCTGGCGGCCGCCGCGGTCTGTCTTCATTTCCCGGTCGGGGAACAGGCGATCCGGCGGGGCCTCGCCGCCGTGAAGGTCAAGGGCCGGGTGGAGCCGGTCGAGGTCCCGGGCGACTACACGCTGCTGATCGACTACGCCCACAACGCGCTCAGCATGCAGAACATCCTCGAGACGCTGCGGGAATACCACCCACGCCGCCTCGTCTGCCTGTTCGGCGCGGGCGGGAACCGCGACCGCGCCCGCCGGTTCGAGATGGGGGAGGTCAGCGGCAGACTGGCGGACCTCTCCGTCCTCACGGCGGATAATTCCCGCGACGAGGACGTGATGGACATCATCGCCGACATCAGGGTCGGCATCGGGAAGACGAGCGGAAAATACGTCGTGATCCCGGACCGGAAGCAGGCCATCAAATACTGTATGGAGCACGCGCAGGAGGGCGACGTCGTCGTGCTGGCCGGCAAGGGCCACGAGGATTATCAGGAGATCAAAGGCGTGAAGTACCACCTCGACGAGCGCGAGGTCGTGGCCGACGTGCTCGCCGGCAGACTGTGAGGCGTCGGAGATGGAGATGACGGTCGGGGAGATCGTGTCGGCCTGCGGGGGCAGGCTTCTGTGCGGCGACCCCGCGGCGCGGGTCACGTCCTTCGTCGCGGACAGCCGCGAGGCCGGGCCGGGTTCGCTGTTCGTGCCGCTCGTCGGCGAAAAGACGGACGCGCACGCCTATCTTGAGAAAGCGTTCGCCTCAGGCGCGGCGGCGGCCTTCACGCAGGAGCACACACAGGCCGAAGGCCCCGGCGCGTGGATCGCCGTGGACGACACCCGCCTGGCGCTGCAGAAGACGGCCGCGGCTTGGCGCGGGCGGTTTGCCGGCCCCGTCGTGGGCGTCACCGGCAGCGTAGGGAAGACGACGACGAAAGAGATGGTCGCCCTCGCGCTTTCCGGCGGGATGCGCGTGCTGAAGACGGAGGGCAATCAGAACAGCCAGATCGGCCTGCCGCTGACGGTGTTCCGCCTCTCGCCGGGATACGACGCCGCCGTGCTGGAGATGGGGATGAGCGAGTTCGGCGAGATGTCCCGCATCGCCGCCGTGGCCGCGCCGGATGATGCCGTCGTCACCAACATCGGCCTGTCGCATATCGGCAATCTCGGTTCGCAGCAGAATATCCGGAGCGAAAAGCTGCACATCACCGACCGGTTTCACAGCGGTTCCGTGCTGTTTTTGAACGGGGACGCCCCGCTGCTCGCGGAGCTGCGGGGCGGCTTCCCGTTCGAGACCGTGTATTTCGGCACGCGGCCCTGGTGCGATTTCAGGGCCGAGCGGGTGGAGTGCGGGCGGGAATCGTCCTCGTTCCGCTTCGTCTCCCGCTCGGGGCAAAGCGGCGAAGTGCACCTTCCGGTGCCGGGGATGCACTGTGTGCTGGATGCGTTGGCCGGGCTTGCCGTGGCGGAAAAGCTGGGCGTCCCGCTAGGGGAGGCCGCGCGGGCCCTGCGGACCTACCGGCCGCTCGCCATGCGGATGCAGATCAAAAAAGTCCGCGGTTTCACGCTGATCGACGATTCGTACAATTCCAGCCCGGACGCGGCGCGGAGCAGCATCGATGTGCTCTGCGGCTTTTCGGGGGGCAGGCGCTTCGCCGTTCTGGCCGATATGCTGGAGCTGGGGGGCTATTCCGAACGCGCGCATTTCGAGCTCGGCGGGTACGCGGCGAAGGCGGGCGTGGAGGTCCTGCTGACGGTCGGCCCGCAGGCGCGGGCGGTCGCGGACGGGTTCCGCTCGGCCCTGCCGCGGGGCGAATGTCATTCCTGCGGGACGAATGCGGAGGCGGCGGAACTCCTGCTCCGGAGCCTGCGCCCCGGCGATGCCGTACTGGTCAAAGGGTCCCGCAGCATGAGGACGGACGAGATCGTCCGGCGGCTTCTGGCCGGCTGAAAATGGGAATAGTCGCTAAAAAAATCTGAAGGAAATTGGCTGTAGAGTACAAATTTGCTTTTTTGCTCTCCGATGTCTTGCATTTGTAACCATTCCATGCTAAACTGTAACTAATTTGTAATAGTTATGTAATGATTCAAACGCAATGCTTTCGGAGGACGCGATGAAGATAACGCATTTTGTCGGTATGGCCGCCATGGCTGTCGCCTGTGCGACGGCTTTGGCGGTGTGGATGGGGCAGTCGCAGGCCCCGGCCGCTGCGGCACAGACCAAGACCGGCCCCGGATTGGCGCAGCATGCGCTGATGGCGTACCGGGGCGGCTGGAAATACCGGTACGGCAGTTACGGTCAGGTGGTGGGGGGCGTGCGCTACACGGACTGCTCGGGGCTCATCAAGTCTTATCTTTGGTGGACAGGCAGCAGCTCCAACCCCAATCCCGGCCTGAGGTCCGTGGCGGGCAGCTCGGACGCGATGCTGTCTTCCGCGTCCGTCAAGGGGTCTGTCGGGTCCTCCGTCTCCTCCATTCCGAAAATCCAGGGTCTGATCCTGTACAACCCCGGTCACGTCGGGGTCTATGTGGGGGACAACAAGGAAGTGGACAACCGCTGCACGGGGGAAAACGTCAAATACGGGTCGGCCGTGGGCGGGAGCTACCGGTGGCGGAAGTGGTTCAAACTTCCGCAGATCCAGTACCCGACGAGCGGATTCGTGATCTGCGACGGCCATCAGTATTATTACGAGAACGGGCAGTACGTCACCGGCACACAGAGGACGGTCAACAGCACGGTCTATACATTCGGCCCGAGCGGGCAACTGCTTTCCTCGAAAGGGACTTCCGCATCGGAAGCCGTTCTGAAAGCGGTCGGCGCCAGCGTACAGACGCTGAAGGTCGGATGCCGGGGGAGCGAGGTTTTGACCCTGCAGAAGCGCCTGAATCAACTTGGCTATATGACTGCCGACAATTGCACCGGCTATTTTGGCCCCATTACGCAAAAAGCGGTGCTTGCCTATCAGCGAAAGGCAGGGCTTTCCGCCACCGGAATGGCGGATGCCGCCACGCTGAAATCCGTTTCCGCGGCTGCCGCCGCCCGGGCCTGAAAGGCGGTCGCGCGCGGTTTTGATCGGGCGAAACAAAAAGCCGGCGTCTCGAAAAAGACGCCGGCTTTTGGTGCCGGGGGCGGGGAAGGACGGCGGTTACGATACTACGTTGACGGGCTTGCCGTCCAGAAATCCGCTTATGTTCTGCGCCAGGATGCCGAGCAGGCGCTGGCGGGCCTCCGCGCACTTCCAGCCGATGTGCGGGGTCAACACCACGTTGTCGAGCCGGAACAGCGGGCTGTCCGGCGAGAGGGGCTCGACCTCCTGCACGTCCAGCGCCGCGCCCGCGATCTTCCCGGTCCGCAGGGCCTCCACCAGCGCGGATTCGTCGATGATGGCGCCCCGCGCCGTGTTGATGATGCAGGCGGTCGGCTTCATCGCCGCAAACGCCTTCGCGTCGAACAGGTGGCGGGTCTGCGGCGTCAGCGGGCAATGGATGGTGATGAAGTCGCTTTCCCGCAGCAGCTGATCGAAAGAGGCGTTCCGAATGCCGGGGTCGTCCCACGTGCGCGGCGTGCGGGTATAGACCAGCGCGTTCATGTCGAGCGCGCGCGCGACCCGCAGCACCTGTTTCCCGATGTGGCCCGCGCCGATCACGCCGAGGGTCTTGCCCGCGGCCTCCACATGCCGCACGGACAGCGCCTGCGTGAAGTTCCGGTAATCCCCCTTGGCCAGCATTTTCTGCTGGACGGAGAGCGACGCGCACAGGTCCAGCAGCAGCGCGACGGCCAGCTGCGCCACGGCGCCGGTGCTGTAGGCGGGGATATTGCAGACCCGTATGCCCTTTTTCGCGGCCGTCTGCAGGTCGATGTTGTTATAGCCGGTCCCGGCCTCGCAGATCAGGCGCACGCTGTCGGGGAACGAGGCGATCAGGTCGGCCCCCATCGGGATCTCCTTGGTGATGACGACCTCCTGCCCCTGCACCCGCGCAGGGATCTGCTGGGCCGAGCTCGAATCGTAGAGCGTCAGCTTTCCGCACGCCTCCAATGCGGAAAAGTCCAGCGTGTGGTCATAGTCGACCTTCGCCGCGTTCAGAAAAACGATGTTCGCCATTTTGAACTCCTTCCTTTGCCAAAATATCGGGTCCGGAGCCTTCCCGCCGGCGCGGTTTCGGCCGGCGCCCGGCCCCGTGTTTTTACCATTTCAATATAGCGGCTGCGCTTTGATTTGTCAACATGAACCATAAAATATTTCGATTTTCGCGGTTAATTTTATGGATTCGTACCAGTCCCGGGTGCCCGCCTGGGACACGCCTGCCGTTCCGGATCCCTCGCCCTCGCCAAGAGGGGGAATTTTGTAATTTATCAGGAAATTTTTATTTAAAATACGTATTTTGGACATGATTTTATTGTAAAGTAAAAAAATAAGACAAAACGGCGCTTGAATCTTGACTTTGGAAAGGGGGATCATTCCTATGAAAAAGCTGGCTCCTCTTGTACTCAGCCTGTCTTTGCTTTTTATTTCCTTCCCCATGGCGGCCCACGCGACCTCGAGCGATACGGAGGTCATCAACACGCACGGCTCCAAGACGTATATGGGGACGTATGAAGATTGGAACGACACCTGGGATTCCGACAATTTCACCGACGTGACGGATGAAGACATCGACGCCTCCTCCGATCTGATCATCAGGGGGGGCAAGGTCGGGGATGTTACCGTCGACGACGAGGCCGACCTGACGATCAAGGGGGGGACCATGTCCGACGTATCCTCCGACGGCGCCATCGACATGTCCGGCGGGAAAGCGGATTCCCTGCAGGCCACGGATGAGATCGAGGTCAGCGGGGGCGCCGTGGCGGGCGATGTCGAATCGGACGATACGGTGACGCTGACCGGGCCGCTGACGGTCGGCGGGACGGTTTCCGCCACGGATGTCGAGGTGCGCGCCGCCGATTCCGGCGGAACGACGGCCGTATCCGACGGGGTGAGCTTTTCCGGCCGGATGACCGTGGAGGGTTCGCATTACTCGCTGGGGACGGTCGACGGACAGAGCGACGGAACGCTGGAATTTGCGAGCAGCTCCGGCAGCCTTCCCGCGATCACCGACGTGGCGGAGGTCTCGCTGGAATCCGGCAGCAGGATTTCGACCGGCAGCAGCCTCGACATCGATTCCCTTTCCATCAGCGACGACTCGGTGTTCACCGCTTCCTCCCCCCTGACGGTCGGGAGTGTTTCGGGGCCGGGGGTCCTGAGCTTCGACGCGGGGGAGCTCACCGTCACCGCGGGGCTTTCCAATCTGCCGATCTTTCATCTGAACGGCACGCCGGCGGCCGGCACGACCGCCTTTAAAGCGAATACGGGCGCGGTTTCCACGGGGGACGTGCTGGTATTCGGCTACAGTCTGACCAAGAGCACCTACAGCAGCAGCTACGACGGTTTTGTCCTGTCGGCCCCGGCCGGAAACGGCGTGACGCTGAGTTCTTCCTCCCTCAGTCTGGCGGGCGGAAGTCCCGCGACGCTGACGGCGACCGTCACCCCCGCCCTTTCCAATTTTGCGAGCGGCACGCAGCTCTGCTGGAAGCTGATCGACCCCTCGTCCAAATTCACGATTTCGCCCAATTCCGCCAACAGCACCTGCGCGGTCAGCGTGTCGGATTCCTCCGCCGTCTATCAGGCGACGCTGGCGGCCTATCTGGCGGACCTCAACGGGAACGTCCTCTCGGGGTACCGGACCGCATCCTGTACGCTGACCGCGTCGCCGGCGGGCACGGCCTCCTCTTTTACCAGCGATACCCATACTCCCGTCGCCATCCAGAAGGGGAAAAAATATCAGGCGCGCGTCAGTTCGTCTTCCTATCCGAACGTGGTCGCCGGCACGGGCGGCATCGTTTCCGTCCGCCTGGCCAGCCGGTCGGGGAATGATTACTACTTCGCCTTTACGGCGGTCAAAAGCGGCTCGACGGGGATCTATGTCAACAAGAGCTCCGCCCCGGTCTTTATCTGCAACGTCGGCTGACCGGGCGGCCAAGGAGAAACCGAAACCAAACGGCGGCGGGGGAGTTCCCCTGACGCCGTTTTCATCCGCC
>DAINSB010000108.1:0-8211 GCA_036741535.1 Caproicibacter sp.
CGTATACAAAATGGTGGCTGGAGCAGGACCCGCATACCTTTTTCGGAGGTCAGCAAAATGCGGAAGCCATTTGAAGAAGCCCGTGAACCCTGCACGACGGATTCCTTGCGATCCGTCGCCGCCGTCAGACGGGTCGTTTCGACTGAAAACCTAACGAATAAAACGAATGATATGAGGTGTATCGAATGAGCAAAGTAAATCTTCAATCGCCTGAAGTGCAGATCCGGGAAGTCAGGCTCGGCTCCATCACGGGCTATCTGGGGACCGCCGAAAATCTGGTCAGATGCTCGCACAGCGGCAAACTGTCCAATCAGACCCGAAACTTCAGCCAGTGCATGGGGTGTTCGGCGGGGCAGGCGGTATGCCTGCTCTCCATGATCCCGGACGCAGTGATTGTCAACCACGCGCCGGTCGGCTGTTCAGGGGACGCGTCGTTCTATAACTTCACCTATCGCGTCGGCCAGATGGACCGCGGCCTCCCCTCAACAAACGGCCGCTTTTTCACGTCGAACCTCAAGGAAAACGACACGATTTTCGGCGGGGCGCAAAAGCTGAGGGACACCGTCCGCTTCGCCAACGAACGGACGCATCCCCATGCGATCTTCATCACGGCCTCCTGCGCCTCCGGTATCATCGGAGACGACATCGAAGAGGTGGCGGAAGAAATGACCGGGGAATTGGGGATTCCCGTCGTCGGTTGCTACTGCGAAGGATTCAAGTCGAAGGTATGGACCACCGGTTTTGACGCGGCCTACCATTCCATTGTCCGCAAGATCGTGAAGCCCCCCCGGCAGAAGACGAACAAGGTCAATATCATCAATTTCTGGGGCAGCCATGTTTTCGACGATCTTCTCCATGAGCTTGGTTACGAACCGCAGTACGTCGTGCCGTTTTCGACGATCGAACAGCTGAGCCATATTTCCGAAGCGGCGGCCACCATCCAGATCTGCCCGACGCTCGGCAGCTACATCGGCGCGGCGCTGGAGCAGGTCTACGGCGTGCCGGAAATCAAATCCCCGCCCGCTTTCGGCATCGCGGGGACGGATCAATGGCTTCGGGAGCTCGGCAGGGTCCTCGACCGACGGGATGAAGTGGAGGAGTTCATCCGGAGAGGGCACGAGCGCGTGGTCCCGAAGCTCACGGAATACCGGCGGAAATTCAAGGGGAAAACGGCCTATGTCGTAGCCGGCGCGGCGCACGGGCACTCGATCGTCGCCATTCTGAACGAGCTCGGCTTCGATGTGAAAGGCGTGTCGCTTTTCCATCACGATCCACTTTTCGACAACGGCGACGCGGCGTCCGACGCCCTCGCGCAAGATGTGCGAACCTACGGTGACATCAGGGAGTGCCACATCTGCGACAAACAGCTTTTTGAGGTGGTCAACATTCTGAACCGGCTCCGGCCCGACCTGCTGATCGCACGGCACTGCGAAATGCAGATTTGGGGAGCGAAGCTGGGCATCCCGAGCCTCGTTGTCGAGGATGAACAGTTCGGTTTCGGCTACGACGGACTTTTGAATTACGCGTCGCGCATCGAAGAGACGCTGAACGACCGGGAATTCCTTGAAAACCTCGCCGGGCATAGCAAGCTGCCGTATACAAAATGGTGGCTGGAGCAGGACCCGCATACCTTTTTCGGAGGTCAGCAGAATGTCAAAAACGCTTGAACAGACCCATTATACCTGCGCGATCGGCGCCCTACAATCCGTCGTCGCCATCAAACGTGCCATCCCGATCCTGCATTCGGGCCCGGGCTGCGGCATGAAGGTGACCGGCCTGATTGGAGAGGGCGAAGGGGAAAGGGGCGGCAATACGATCCCCTGCACCAATGCCAGCGAAACGGAGGTGGTGTTCGGCGGCGCTGAGAAGCTCAAAAAAATCATCGACGGCTCATTAAAGATCATCGACGCCGATCTGTATGTGGTGCTCACCGGCTGTACGTCCGATATTGTCGGAGACGATATCGCACGGGTGGTGGAACCGTATCAGGACCGGAATATCCCGCTGGTTTATGCGGAAACCGGCGGGTTCAAGAGCAGCAATTATATCAGCCACGAGCACGTCGTCAATGCGATTGTCGACCAGTATTCGGACAAATTCCGCGATGGAAACAAAACGGCAAAGGGTCTGGTCAATCTGTTCGCCACCGTTCCCTATCAGGATCCTTTCTGGGATGGAAATCTGGCCGAACTCAAAAGAGTTCTGGAAGGCATCGGCCTCACCGTGAACGTCCTCTTCGGGCAGGAATCCGAGGGCCTTTCAGAATGGCGGACGCTGCCAAATGCGGAATTCAACATTGTTGCAAGCTCCTGGGTGGGACTCGGCATCGCCGAACACCTGAGGGAAAAGTACAAAACGCCTTACGTCCATTTTCCCTATCTCCCTGTGGGCGGCAAGGAAACGACGAAATTTCTGCGCCAGGTTGTCGAGTTCGGCGATCTGGACCGCGGCAGGGCGGAAAAATTCATCCAGACCGAAGAGAAAAAATTCTATTTTTTTCTGGACCGCAGCGTCGATTATACGCTGGAATTCCGCTACGGACTGCCGAGAAAATTCTATTCGCTGCTGGACGCGAGCTATTCGCTGGGCTTCTCCAAATTTCTTCTCAACGAGCTCGGCCTTATCCCCCTCACGCAATATATCGTCGACGATACGCCGGAGGATTACCGCGATGGCATCCGGCAAGAATTCGAGCACCTTTCCAAATATCGCGGCGCCCGGGTGGAATTCGAAGACGACGGCGGGGACGTGCAGAACCGGATCGAAGACGAAGCGAAGGGCGAAGAGGGGCGCCTGCTGATACTCGGCAGCTCCTGGGAACGAGACCTCGCCAAAAAGCTGAGCGCCGACCTGCTGATCGTAAACGTCCCCGTCGTTTACCGACTGATTCTCGATTCCGGGTATGCCGGATACCATGGGGGACTTCGCCTCGCGGAGGAGATCTATACCAAGGTTCTGGATACATTTTATTGATTTCACAGGCTGCCGGACCCGCTCAGATCGGAAAGGAGAAAATGATGCGTTTTTCGATTTTTGCTTTCTATCCCCACAGCCGTCATGCTTTCCCGGCGTATCTCATGCCCGGGTGTAAAAAGTGCGTCCGTTTATGCTGACTGCAACTGCCGCTGACTGGAAAACCGGAGGCGCACAGGCCGAAAGGCCGTGCGGGCTTCCGGTTTTTTATGATCGATCAGGAGGGAATAAAATGAAAAATTTGCTGGTCGCCTTTCATGACAAAGTAAAAAGCTTTTATATCATTGCCGGCTTTCTGCTGTTGTGGCAGATCATCCCGTCCACAGGGGCCGTGAATCCTCATTTTATCCCGCCCCTCTCGACCGTCCTCGCAGAAGCGCTGAAACTCGGGTTCGCAAACATCATCATCGATATCTCCATCAGCCTGGAACGAGTGATACTGGGTTTTCTTCTTGCATTGGTCGTCGCGCTGCCGCTGGGATTCATGTTCGCGGGCGCTTTCCCGCGGTTTGCGAAATTTCTCTACCCGCTGATGTCGTTCTTATCCCAGATCCCGCCGTTTATCCTTTTCCCGGTCTTCGTCGTGATCTTCGGCATCGGGGACGGCGGCATCTATACCGTGATCTTCTGGTCCGCTTTCTGGCCGATCCTGTTCAGTACCATATCCGGGACGCAGCTCGTCGACCCGTTGCTGGTGAAGAGCGCGCGTTCCATGGGGGCGAATCAGGCCCAGGTGTTCTATAAAATCATAATTCCCGGCGCGCTTTCCTCCATCATGACCGGGGCGCGCACGGCCATGACCCTCTGCTTCATGATGCTGATCGGCGCCGAAACGATGGGCGCGAATTCCGGCCTCGGCTGGCTGATCAACCAGTCCCAGCGCATGGGGATGATCCCGCGGATTTACCTCGCGGTCCTGCTCGTCGCCGTTCTCGGTCTGGCCATCAACTATCTGTTTGAATGGCTGGAACGCAACATCATCGTATGGAAAGAAGACAGTCAGGAAGGGGTGATCGGCTGACCGCGGCGGAAACGGCGGGTCCGTCCTTCCACCACAGACCATTCAGGAAAATACAATTGGCAAAGAAGGGAGTAAATTATGAAAAAACTGGCCGTCAGGTTGAAGAGCATCGGCTATGGAAGCATTTCCATCCTTTTGTTTTTTGCTCTATGGCAGCTTGCGTCCGCCACCAACCTTATCCCGAACGTCGTGATCCCGACGCCGGTCCGGGTGATAGGCGCCATTTGGGAGATGATGGCATCCGGCCTTCTATTTGCCCAGACGGCCCTGAGCCTGACAAATATCGGCGTGGGGTTCGCCTTGGCTATCGTCATCTGCATCCCGCTCGGGCTTGTCGCCGGGACCTACTACAACAAAGTCGACAAGGTGCTTCTGCCGTTTCTCCGAATGTGTGAGAAGCTCAACCCGTTTGCCCTTTTCCCCATTTTTATGATCCTTTTCGGGATCGGACATCTGGAGAAGGTGATGGTGGTCCTGTGGGTCTCCCAGTGGCCGCTGCTGTTCAACACCATCGACGGCGTGCGGAACACGGACCGGGCGATCGTCAAATCCGCCCGCTCGATGGGAGCCGATTCCCGCACGCTGTTCTTTAAGGTGATCGTGCCGTCGACGCTGCCGAACATTTTCACGGGGATCAAACTGAGCGCACAGCTCGCGTTCTTCATGATCATCGCCTCCGAAATGGTCGGCGCCAGCGCCGGCCTGGGCTGGCAGTTCCTTTCCGCCAACCTCGCCTACAATGTCCCGCAGATGTTCGGCATCGTGCTTTATGTAACGGTGCTTGCCATCCTGATCAACGTGCTGTTCACAAAGTTGGAAAAACATTTTTCCGTATGGAAGCAATCCGTTTTTTAACCCAAAAATCAATGGAGGGATAACAAACTATGGCATTGAACAAAAAGGCTAAGATCATTATCGGAGGAGCGGCCGCCGTCGTGATTGCCGCGGGAATCGCCGTGGGAGCCTCTCTCGGGCACATCCAAAACGCCGGCTCTGCAACGACCACCTCCGCCGACGGCAAAAAACTCACGATCATCCGGACCTATACCCGTACGGACTGCGGCGTCACGCCCTACCTTGTGGCGGACCAGGAAGGCTTCTTCGCCGAAGAGGGCCTCAAGATCCAATACACGGGCACGCTGGCCTACGCTCAGCAGCTCGCCTCCATCGTGAACGGAAACAACGATATCGGCGATGCGCACCCCAACGAACTCGCCATGTTCATCAAGGGCGGCGCAAAGGTAAAGGGAGTCTCCCGAGACGATCTGGAGCCCGTGAAATCCGTCGACTCAAAATACCGGCACATGAGGTACTACGTCAAGCCCGGCTCCCCGATCAAGACCTGGACGGACATCAAGAATTTCAAAACGGGCCAAAAAGTCCTGATCAACGGGACGGTTCCAAGCTGCACGACCTTTATTCCGGGGGCCATTTTCGACCGCTTCAATCTGGACCGCAACCGCCTTCAGTTTGTCACGTTTGATTCCGATCAGCAAGCGCTTCAGGCCGTGGGGCAGGGCAGCATCGACATCGCGCAGGTACATCCTCCGTATTACCACCTGGCGCAGGAATCCGGGCTTACCCAGATCGGTGACTCCTTTGATTCCGGCCTCGGGCCCGGCTCGGCCGTGGCGCTGTATTATTTTTCGGATAAATTCATCGCCGAGCACCCCGACACGGTGCAGCATTTTGTAAACGCCATCACAAAAGCCCAGATCTGGGCGCTTCACCACCATGACGAGGCGGCCTCCATAACGGCCAAGGCGCTGAAGACGGACGCGACGGGCACGCATTACTACGCCTACGATACCGCCGTCATCAACAGCCAGATCCAGCCCTGGATCGACGACCTTGTGCGCGGCGGATACCTGAAAAAAGACCAGCTCAAGCCTTCGGATCTGGTGACCCACCAGTTCTACAATCCGAAGATCTTCGACTCCACCATCGAAAGCCAATCGGAAAAATCGGAATAAGTTTTCCGCGGGAGCGCGGGACCGGAACCCCGGCTTTCCCGGGGCCGTGTCCCGCCCCTCCCCTGATTTTTGAAGGAGTGAATTCAAATGCCGGGTAAATTGTCGCAGGCGGAATCGCCGCAGGAAGAATCGCCAGCGCAGGAGAAAATCGTCATACAAGACGTCAGCATGGGATTTAAAATCAAACGTTCCAACAGCGACCAGGAAGAGGATTTTCAGGCGCTGAAAAATGTGAACCTTACGGTGAAAAGCGGGGAATTTCTCACGATCGTAGGGCCGAGCGGATGCGGAAAATCCACGCTGCTGGATCTTCTGGCCGGTCTTACGCATCCGGAATCCGGTAAGCTGTTCATCGACGGAAAACCGATCGTGAAGCCGGCGCTGGACCGCGGGATCGTCCTGCAGGGATACGGGCTGCTGCCGTGGCGCACGGTGCAGAAAAACGTCGAGTTCGGGCTTGAAATCAAAGGGATAGAGGCCAAGCGGCGGCGCGAGATCAGCGAAAATTTTATTCAGCTGGTCGGCCTGCAGGGTTTTGAGGACCGTTATCCCTATGAACTTTCCGGCGGGATGAAGCAGCGCGTGTCCATCGCGCGCGCGCTGGCCTACGACCCCGAGGTCCTGCTGATGGACGAACCGTTCGCCGCCGTGGACGCACAGACGCGGGACCAGATGCAGGATGAACTTCTGCGCATCTGGGAAAGTACCGACAAAACCATCATTTTCGTGACCCACAGCATCGAGGAGGCTGTCGGCCTGGCAGACCGGGTGGCCGTCATGTCCGCCAACCCGGGAACCATACGGGAGATTATCCGGGTCGGCCTCCCCCGCCCGAGACGCATCAGCGACGTGCGCAACACCGCCGATTTCGACCGGATCTGCCGCCATGTCCGGGATCTGCTGGAAAATGCCAACCCGGGCCGCCTGCAGGGCGCGGAGGACAGCGCCGCCGCAGCGGAGTCCCGGGCGCAGGCGGCGTCCCACTGGAAATCACAATATGAAGCGGCGCACAATCTTTGATTGATTCTTGCGAGAGGGAGCGAGCACAATGACGAAATCCGTTACGCTGAAAGTCTATGGGATGACCTGCACGCTGTGTTCCGCGACCATCGAAGCCGCACTTGAAAAACTCGACGGTATGCAGGAGGCGAGCGTCAGCTATGCTTCAGAAAAGGCATTTGTGGAATACGACGCCGATCTGCTGGGCATGGAAGAAATCAAAAAAAACATCGAAAAGCTGGGGTTTTCCACACTGGAAAACGACAAGGAAGATGCGGGCATGGCGAATGCGGAACAGCGCAGACTGCTGCGCAGGCTGCTGATCGCCGCCATCCTGAGCGCTCCGCTGTTCATCTGCATGATTTCCACTGCGGCCGGGTTCTGCCATGATGTGCTGGACCCCAACACCACGACGGCATGGGGCTATTTCCTGGCCGAGCTGCGGTACCGGCTGTACGGACTGCACGACTGGAGGCTTCAGATCGCCCTCGCCACTCCCGTCCAGTTCATCATCGGATACGGCTTTTACCGCAACGCTTACCGGTCGCTGCGCGTCGGGAAAGCGACCATGGACCTGCTTGTGGCCATCGGCTCTTCCGCCGCCTATTTTTACAGCGTGTATGTCTGTATTTTTGAACAGGCCAGCTACGCACTCGGCATCAAGAGCCTTTATTTCGAAGCCTCTGCGACCATCATCACCTTGGTTCTCCTGGGCAAATACCTGGAGACGCTGGCCAAGGGCAGAATGTCCCGGGCGATCAAGGCGCTGATTGGTCTTTCGCCGAAAAACGCGCGGGTCTTAAAAAACGGGGAGGAAACGTATATCCCGGTCTCCCAGGTAGCCGCGGGTGATATCCTGGTGGTCAAGCCCGGCGAGAAAATACCGGTCGACGGCGTGGTCCTCAGCGGGTACTCCCTGGTGGACGAATCCATGCTGACCGGCGAAAGCCTGCCGGTGGAAAAGCATGGGGGCGACGCGGTGACCGGCGCATCCCTGAACAAACAGGGGACCTTTCAGTTCCGGGCGACCAAAGTGGGCAGCGAGACAAGGCTGGCGGAAATCATTCAGTACGTGGAGCGCGCGCAGAGCAGCAAGGCGCCCATTCAGAAGATCGCCGACAGGGTTTCCGGGTTCTTTATCCCCTGCATCATCGCCATTTCGCTCCTCACGTTTTGCGTGTGGTATTTTGTGATCCTCCAGCACACATTTTATCTCATTGACGTGGCCATTATCAACGCCGTTTC
>DAINSB010000109.1:0-8203 GCA_036741535.1 Caproicibacter sp.
GGCTGAGGCGGAAATATCCACAGAAGACGCCGCTTTCATCCAGAACGGCTGAAAAGTGCCGTTTTCGCTTTTCGTCGTCCGCAATGTCCCATTTCTGGGCAAGAACCGTCTGCCAGTCGGGGGAGTTGTAAGCTGCGCATTTGCCGGAATACCTTCACGTGCAGGTTTTCGCCGCCTGCTCGCGCGTCGGTTCTGCAGCATGGAAACTCATCGCGCCAAATCATCCCCTTTGCGGCCGCCTGCCGGACCGGAGTTATTTTTCAAAGTAAAAGATCACCAGCGTGTTCGGCCCGGCGTGGGTCGTCATGGTGCAGCCCGCGCGGGCCGTGAGCACTTCGCGGAACTTTCCGCTGCCGCGTACCATGCCGGCGATCTCGCGGAAGAGGTCCTCGTCCATCCCGGTGGTGGCGATGAACGCCCTGCCTTCGTCCGGGTTCGGCTGGGCGAGGATGAACCTTGCGTATTCACGGCAGACCTGCGTGAAGTTGCCGCGGAATTTTTTTGCCACGCGGAGCTCCCCGCGGGAATCCAGCAGCAGGCAGGGGCGCAGCCTGAGCAGGTTTGCCCCGAACGCCTGCAGCATGGTGGCCCGGCCGCCGCGGACGGCGTAGTCGAGCGTGTCCAGCAGCACGTAGGTGCGCACCCGGCCTTTTTCCTCCTCCGCCGCTCGGAAGATCTCCTCCGCCGGCAGCCCCTTGTCGCGGCGGTCGGCGGCGCGCAGCGCGAGCAGCCCCTCGGCGCCGCTGAGCGTCAGGGTGTCCGCGACGAACACGTTGCCGAACTCCCGCGCGGCGATGCACGCGTTCTGATAGGAGGAGGAGAACCGCGAATTCATGGCGAAATGGACCACGCCGTCGCCGTTTTTGGTGTATTCCCGGAACTTTTCAAAAAAATCCGCGGGCGGCGGCGCGGAGGTCTTGGGCAGAACATGGCTTTTTTCGTATTCGTCGAAAAGGTTTTCCGGCTGTATTTCAGAGATGTCGCGCAGCGTCTTTCCCCCCGCCGTGATGTAGAGCGGAACGATCCCGATGCCGCGCTCGCGGTACAGGTCCGGAAACAGGTCGCACGCGCTGTCCGCGCTGATGACTGCCGCCACGGCCGCACCCCTCCCCTCCAAAGTAAATCGACAAAATATGAAGCTATTATAGCACGCCGCGCCTTTCCGTTCAAACGGAACTTTGTAAGTATTTGTGTTGTATTGCGCTCTGCAATTATGGTATGATAATATTTGTTTGTAAAATCTGCCTCGGCTTTTAAGAGGGTTGAAATTATGAAGAATGGCTTTCAAAAATACATAGCGTTTTTCTGCGCGGTTCTGGTTATTGCCCTCGCGGCGGGGATCGGCTCCTCCTTTGCCGTTCGTGTTCTGGCGGCCCAGACCCAGCGGGAAACGGCGCGACAGACGAGCGGCGCCGTGACGCAGGTTTCGACGGAAAGCGGACGGAAGAGCTCGAGCGCCGCGGACGGCGCTTCCGGGGCCGGTTCCGACGGCTCCCAGGCGGGCAGCCGGGCCCCGGAAAGCGGCGCGGGCTCCTCCCCCGAGAGCACCTCCGGCACGCCGGGGGGCCCTTCCGCCGAGAGCGACCTGATCACCGTCACGTTCAACCTGAACGGCGGCACCGGCATGAAGACGACCGCCCGGCTGGAAAAAGGGACCTCCGTGTCCCAGCTCAGAACGCCGACGAGGACCGGCTACCAGTTTACGGGCTGGTCCCGCGGCGGCATGATCCTTCCGGCTTCCAAAATCCTCAACAGCGACACGGCGCTGACCGCGAACTGGAAGAAAGCGCAGAACGGCGCCGCCTCTTCGGGCGGGGCCTCCGTGGATACGCGCCAGGACCAGATCGACGCCGCCGCTTCCGCGGCCAAAGAGGCGATCAGCGAACCGGGCGTGCTCTCTTCGGAGGACTGGAACTCCATCCTTTCCGCGTCGAGCGGAGTTTCTTCCGCGGGAGCGTCCTCGCAGTCGGTCTCTTCCGCGGCCGCCTCCTCGGGCGGATTTTCCACCCTGCTGGTGGCCGGCATCGCGCTGATCCTGCTCGGCGTGGCCGGGGTCGTGGTGTTCATCTATCTGCAGTTTATCCGCAAGAAGCCTCCGCGCGGCGGGCCGCGCGGAGGCTCCGGCGGCGGGCGCCGCGGCTCCGACGACGACACGCTGACCTTTACGGACATCAGCTCCTACAGCAACGGCAAAAAGCCGGACGACGCCGCGTCGGTCCTGTACCCGCAGTCGGGCGGGCAGCGGGCGCCCCGCCCGCCGGCTTCCGACCGGAAGGAGCGCGAAGCGCGCATGCAGAGGTCCCGCGCCCAGGCGGTGAAAGCCGCGGGCCGGGACCGGACGGGCAAGGGCGATTTCGACTGGGAGAAATTCTTCGACAGCGAAGACGAATAGCCGCTAGCCGCACGAGAGGCCGTCCCGCTGGAGCCTTCCGTCCTGCAGGCGGACGATTCGGTCCGCGCCCCGCGCGATTTTGTCGTCGTGCGTGATCAGCACGACCGTCCGCCCGGCGTCGCACAGCCCGTGCAGGATGCGCATCACCTCCGCCCCGGAGTGCGAGTCGAGATTGCCCGTGGGCTCGTCCGCGAGGATGATGGGCGGCTTCGCGGCGATGGCGCGGGCGATGGCGACCCGCTGCTGCTGCCCGCCGCTCATCTCGGCGGGGCGGTGCGTCATCCTGCCGGCGAGGCCGACCTTCATCAGCGCCTCCTCCGCCAGAAGCCGCCGCTCCACGCGCTCCACGCCGCGGTAGCGCAGCGGGAGCTCCACGTTTTCCAGCGCGTTCTGGCTGCCGAGCAGGTTGAAGCTCTGGAAGATGAAGCCGATCTCGCGGTTGTGGATCTGCGCGAGCCGCTTTTCACTCAGCCCCGCCACGCTTTCGCCGTTCAGGAAGTACTGGCCGAAGGTCGGCGTGTCGAGACACCCCATGATGTTCATCAGCGTGGATTTCCCCGAGCCGGAGCTGCCCACGATGGCGACGAACTCGCCCTGTGCGACGCTGAGCGAAATGTCGCTCAGGGCGCGGACCTCGTTGGTTCCCATGCGGTAGATTTTGGAAAGATTCCGGAGCGCGATCAGATTCTGCATAATTTTCCCCCTGATTTGACAAAACGGATTCCATTCGGCGAAAAACCGGCTATACTGGAGAGGAAATTCGGTCGGGCGGCGTCCGCCGTCCCTCCCTGCGGGGCCGGAGACGAAAAAAATCGGAAGGAGCCGAAAAATATGCTTACGAAATTCTGGAGCCAACTGAAGAGCGGCACGGACATCCGCGGAGTGGCGGAAAAAGGGGTGCCGGGGGAGACGGTCAACCTCACGGACGAGGTCGTCGGGAAGGCGGCGGACGGGTTTGCGCTGTGGCTGTCGGCGAAGACGGGAAAGCCGGTGCATGACCTGAAGATCGCGGTCGGGCACGACCCGCGCGTCTCAGCGGAGCGCCTGCGGGCGGACTGCGTCGGGGCGCTGAAGGCGGCGGGCGTGCGCGTGCTGGACTGCGGGCTGTCCTCGACCCCGGCCATGTTCCTGGTGACGCGGGACCTGTCAGCCGACGGTTCGGTGCAGATCACGGCGAGCCACCATCCGTGGAGCCGGAACGGCCTCAAGTTCTTCACCCGGGAGGGCGGCCTCGACGGGCCGGACATCGAGGCGATCCTCCAGCACGCGCAGGACGGGGACAGGCCCGTGGCGGGCGCGGGAACCGTGGAGAAGACGGACTACATGACCGTGTACTGCGCGCGCCTGCGCGGCATGATCCAGAAGAGCGTGAACGCGAAGGACTACCGGCATCCGCTCGCGGGGTTCCACATCGTGGTGGACGCGGGCAACGGCGCCGGGGGATTCTACGCGACGGACGTGCTCGCGCCGCTCGGGGCCGACATCTCCGGCAGCCAGTTCCTCGAGCCGGACGGGCGGTTCCCGAACCATATCCCGAACCCGGAGAACGAAGAGGCGATGAAATCCGTCTGCGCGGCCGTCGTGAAGGCGAAAGCGGACCTCGGCGTCATCTTCGACACCGACGTGGACCGCGGCGGCGCGGTGGACGACAGGGGCGAGGAGATCAACCGGAACCGCCTGGTGGCCGTCGCCTCGGCCATCGCCCTCGAGAACTGCCCGGGCGGCACGATCGTCACCGACTCCATCACCTCGTCGGGTCTTGCGGACTACATCGAGAAGACGCTCGGCGGCAAGCACCGCCGCTTCAAGCGCGGATACCGGAACGTGATCAACGAGGCCGTGCGCCTGAACAGCGAGGGCGTCGAATGCCCGCTCGCCATCGAGACCTCCGGCCACGCCGCCATGCGGGAGAATTACTTTCTCGACGACGGCGCGTACCTTGTGACGAAGATCATCGTCGAGGCGGCCAAGCTGCGCAAAGAGGGGAAGACCCTCGGGGACCTGCTGGCGCCCCTGCGCGAACCCGCCGAGGCGCGGGAGATCCGTTTTCCCATTCTGCCGGAGGACTTCCGCCCCGCGGGGGAGAAGGTCGTTGCAGCCCTGACGGAATACGCCGAAAAACAGCCCGGCTGGACGATCGCGCCCGACAATTTCGAGGGCGTCCGCGTCTCGCTCGACAAAGCCCACGGCGACGGATGGTTCCTGCTGCGCCTGAGCGTCCACGACCCCATCATGCCCCTGAACGTGGAGAGCGACGAAAAAGGCGGAGTGGAAGACATCCTCGGCCAGCTTTCCGCGTTCCTCAAAGCCCATGCGGACGTGCTGGATTTGGCGCCTTTGGACCGGTGAGGTTTGGCCGCGGCGACACGCCGCCGCCCTTCAGCTCGCTTTCAGGTAGACCAGGTGCGCCACGCCGGGGATGCTTTCCCCCTGCTGGGAGGAGGTCGGCGACATCAGCGCGCCGGTGCCGACGAACAGGACCTTGCGGAGGTTGAGCGCGTCCATCTGTTGCAGAATATAGGAGCACAGGATGGCCGCGCTGCATCCGCAGCCGGAGCCGCCCGCGTGCACGTCCTGTTTTTTCCGGTCGTAGAGCATCAGCCCGCAGTCGCTGTAGACCGAAGTGATGTCTTTCCCCTCGCGCTGCATGATCTCCTTGAGCAGGGTGCCCCCCACGGCGCCGAGGTCGCCGCTCAGGACCATGTCGTAGTCCTGCGGCGAAGTCGCCGTGTCGTTGAAAAAGTCGAGGAGCGTCTGCGCCGCGGCGGGGGCCATGGCCGCGCCCATGTTGGCCACGTCCTTGATGCCGAAGTCGGTGATGCGCCCGAACGTGACGGCCTGCAGGCCCACGTGCGCGGCCATGTTCTGCTGCCGCGCACCGAGGATGACCGCGCCCGCGGCCGTGGCGGTCCACTGGGCGGTCGGCGACCGCTGCCCGCCGTATTCCAGCGGGAAGCGGTACTGCCGCTCGGCGGAGCAGAAGTGCGACGACGTGACCGCCGCCGCCTTCGCCGCCGCGCCGGATTCGACGAACAGCGAGGCGATCGCGAGCGTCTGCGCCATGGTGGAGCAGGCGCCGAACTGCCCGAGGAACGGGATGTCGAGGCTGCGCAGGCCGAACGTCGAGGAGATGCACTGGTTGAGCAGATCCCCGGCGAAGATGCAGTCGATCTCGTTGTTTTTGAGGTTCGCCTTGTTCAGCGCGAGCTGCACGGCCTCGTTCTGAAGGCGGCTTTCCGCGCGCTCCCAGCTGGATTCGCCGAGCGTGGTGTCGGTGTGGCACTGGTCGAAATAGTTGCCGTAGGGCCCCTCCCCCTCTTTTTTCCCGACGACCGCGGCAAAGCCGAGCACGGCGGGATTCGTCTGCAGTTCGATGGTGTATTTGCCTACTCTTGCAGGCATGCTGCTGCCCCCTTTAGATGTTAGATTGTTGGATGCCAGAGGTCAGGAAGGTCAAGACCCGTGTCCCCTTTGCCTTCCAGCTTCCAACCTCCGGCCTCCGATTCAGTACAGATGAAAGACATAGAGGATGAGCCCGTACAGGATGGACGAAGCCGACGCATAGACCAGCACCGGCCCGGCGATGATGAACATCTTGCCGCCGATGCCGACCACGTATCCCTCGCTTTTGAATTCCATCGCCGGGGAGACGATGGAGTTCGCAAACCCCGTGATGGGCACCAGCGTGCCGGCGCCGCCGATTTTGGCGAGGTTGTCGTAGACGCCCAGCGCCGTCAGCAGCGCGCTGAGGAAGATGAGCGTGATGGAGACGAACGCTGACGCCGTTTTCTGGTCGAGATGGAAAGCCTGAAACAGATTGAGGAACGCCTGCCCCAGCGTGCAGATGCCGCCGCCGAACAGGAAGGCGAACAGCATGTTTTTGCCGTAGGTCGTTCCCGGCGAGGCTTTCTGGGCCATTTGCTTGTACTCTTTTTTGGTTATCGTCAAGATGACTCCCTCTTTCCGGATGGATTGTTTCAGTCCTATTTTTCCGGCCCTACAGGATAATATGCGGCAGCGGACGACAAAACAAAAAACGCTTCGGCCCGCTTTCTGCGGAGGCTCAAAGCGTTTTCCAACAGCGGCACGCCCTCGGGAGCGTCCCCGGACTCTCGCGCCGGGAGCAGCTTAAAATTTTTGCTTTGCTGAACGGCGCGGCTTGGCAGCGGGGGCACCCCGCAATAAAAGCCGGGTTTCGCCGGGGTTCAGCGTGAGCAGCTTCGCGGCGATGCGCGGGTGCTTCAGGCGCAGCCGCACCATGTCGCGCAGCGCCTGGCCGCCGTTGTAGCCGTGGATGACGCGCACTTCGGTCACGTCGGGCGGAACGGCGGAAAGAAAATGCTCCAGCCTCGCTTTCGCGTCCCGCTCGGTCAGGCCGTGCAGGTCGATCTCCATGCAGTTCCCCTTTTTCTCCACATGCATCGCAGACGCCTTCTTTCTCAAAACAATTATAGCACATTGCCTCCGACTTCCCCGCCCGGACAGGCTGTTTAATTTTCTCCGCGCCGAGCGTCGGGGCGAAACCGGCTGTGCCGGTGGAAATGCCCCCCGCAGTATGATATAATGAAAAGACCGGATTTTCTTTGCTCGGGGGGAGGTGGCTGCCTTGAAAGTCGTGGATCTGCGCAACGTCTTTACGGACTGCAACGACGTGCTGATCGAGATCAGCGACACGGTGATTTATTACGCCGAGGAAAAAACGGAGGAAGGCCATCGCAGCCTTTTCCTGCTCGCGTACAACCGCGTGACGCACCGCGAACGCATCATCGCGAACTATTTTCTCACCGACCCGGCTTTTGTGCAGCATTATTTCAGCTTTCCCGACGACATTGTCGTGGTGATGGAATCCGGCGGAAGCGAAGCGTGGGTTCTGCGGGTGGACAAGCGGACGGGCGAGGAAAAGAATTTCGCGAAGCTGAATTTCATCGGCAGCTTCCAGGACTGCCGCGCGCTGGATGAGCTGCATGTTCTGTTCTACACCGGCCCGGACGACCGGCACAGGGCCTTGTTCGGGGAATATAAGAGGCTGACGGGGTTTTCGCGGGCGGCCTGTCTTTACGACCTCGAGGAGGGGCGCTATTACTACGCGCGGGACCCGCGCGTCTGCGGCGCCGACTCCTCCCGCCTCATCCCGTACCGTCAGGAGGGCGAACCGCGCCTGCTTCTGCTCGACCCGCACGGCAGCGAGGAAGACAAGCTGAAGTGCTTCCGCAACATGCGCTGGCTGGGCGACGGCGTCAGCGACAACGTCTGGGAATGCCCGCTGTTCGACTTCATCGTTTCCGTCAAGTCCGGCGAGCCGAACATCCCGCTGGAGCTGATCCTCAGCGCGGGCACCCAGGGGCTTGTGCGCTATGCGGGCATGGACGACCGCAACCTCTATTTCCGGGCGAAATACTTTCCCACGGGCGACCAGCGCCTGTGCGCCGTCGACCGGAGCACGGGCAAAAAAAGCGTGGCGGCGTGTCTGACCCTCAGCGGGGGTGAAAAGCCGGCGTGGTTCAGCATCGATGCCGAGGGCGGCCGCGCCTTCCGCGTCTGCGAGGAAGGCGACGACGGCTGCCGTGTGACGGGAGTGCTGAATTCCTCCGTGGACGCGGTCTACCCCAAAGAGCTCGGGCGCTTCATCACCTGCGTGGACGACCGGTTCATCCTGGCGCAGTACATCCTGGCCGACGAAACCGATTCTTTCGAGTTCAATTCCATCTACGACGCCCGGACGGGCGATAGGAAAGACTACGAATGCCGGTGCGCCGTCAAGGGCGAGAACGTGGTGCTCTACTGAGCGGCGGCGGCGCGGTGCCCGCGCGG
>DAINSB010000110.1:0-6877 GCA_036741535.1 Caproicibacter sp.
ACCCTCACAAACAGAGTCAGAGTCTGTCGTGCTACCTTTACACAATTCCGCAATCTTTATAGAACAACAAAATCAATTATACCAAACTGAGCGGATTTGTCAATGCTTTTCGAGCTTTAAATCGCATTGCCGTCGGATTTCGTCTGTTGCGGACCGGATACCGGCAGCCGGCATCCGGCCTTTCCCCGCCGGCCATCCGGTCCGCGCCTGCGGCTTCGGAAACGCTCCGCTGCCGCCCGCATGCCGGATGTCGTCCGGATCGCCTTTCTGAAGTCACAGATGGATGTCCCCGGTGAGGTACAGCGCGGCGTCCCCGCCGATCCGGACGCTGTCTCCGCAGAGGCGGCAGCTCAGCCGTCCGCCGCGCTCCGAGACCTGCGCCGCGGTGAGCTCCGTCTTTTCCAGGCGCTCCGCCCAGAACGGGATCAGGGCGCAGTGCGCGGAGCCGGTCACGGGATCCTCCGGAATCCCGAGCTTCGGGTAGAAACAGCGCGACACGAAGTCCGTTTCGCCGCCAGCGGCGGTGACGATGATCCCATCGCCCTCCTTCAGTTCCGCGATCCGTTTCAGGTCGGGGCGCAGCCGCCGCACCTGCGTTTCCGCGCTCAGCAGAACCAGAAGATCGCGCGACCGGTACGTCCCGAGCGGCTCCGCACCCAGGATTTCCGCCAGGTGTTCCGGCGGATTCACCGGCTCTGCCCGGCGCGCCGGAAAATTCAGCACGTAGTGGTGTTCCCCGGTGCGTTTCACCGTCAGCGTGCCGCTGACGGTGTGAAACTCGATCTCCCGGATGCCGGGCTCGACGAAGTGGGAAACGACGAAAGACGCGCCCAGCGTCGCATGGCCGCACAGGTCCACTTCCCGGACAGGCGTGAACCATCTGAGGTCGAAAAAGCCGCCGCGCGGGATGACGAACGCTGTCTCCGACAGGCGGTTCTCGGCCGCGATCTTCTGCATGACCGCACGGTCCGGCCATTCGTCCGCCAGACAGACGCCCGCCGGATTTCCCCGGAAAACCACGTCGGTGAAGGCGTCCGCCACAAAGTATTTCATCCTCCGCTCCCTCCTGTCCGAACGTGCGTCAGGGAATCCGCCGCCGCGTGGCCGGCGGCGATGCCGCTCGCCCATGCCCAGTGCAGGTTGTATCCGCCGCAGCCGCCGTCGAGATTCAGAATCTCTCCGCACAGATAGATCCCCGCGCATTTGCGCGACTGAAGGCCGCCGTCCGTTTCCGCGAGGGGGATGCCGCCGGCCGTGACCTGGGCGTTCTGCCAGGAAAGCGTGCCCAGCACGGGAAAGCGGAAGCGTTTGACCGTCGCCGCAAGCCGGCCCCAGTCCTCCGCCGAAGGGGCGGACGCGGCCGCCGCCGGGGCGATCCCCGCGGCTTTTTCCGTCTCCGCCGCCAGAGCTTTCGGGAGCAGCCCCTCCGGGACGGAGCCGGCGGGGCAGGCTGGCGCGGCTTTCGCCTGCGCGGCGAAAAAATCCGCGAGCTTTTCCCCGGAGAATTCCGGCGCGAGGTCGAGCGAGAGCTCCATGCCGGACGGCCTGTCCACATACCGGGAAAGGTCGAAGATGCAGATGCCAGACAGAGCCCCCTGCGCGAACTGGACTTCCCCGCGGGAAGAGGCGACGGTCCGGCCGCCCGCCGTCAACAGGACCCCGGCCTCGCAGCGCACCCCATGCAGAGAGCGCGTGCGCGCCGGTTCGGTGCGGATTTGAACCAGAGCCGGGCGCAACCCCGTGACGGAATGGCCGAAAGGGGCCAGCAGCGCGTAGCCGTCGCCGGAGGAGCCGGACTGCGGGCAGGCTTTTCCGCCGGTCGCGACGATCACCCGGCGCGCGAAGAGACGCGTTTCTCCGGCCGAAAGCGTGAAACCGTCCCCGCTTTTCCGGACGGATTCGACGGGGAGGCCGCAGAGCTCGGCCCCGCCGGCGGATTGGAGGGCGCGGCGCAGGACGTTCAGGACGGCGCTTGCCTGCAGGCTGTACGGGTAGAGGCGTCCGTCCTCCAGCTCGCGGCAGAAAAGGCCGAGCGCGCGGAACCGGTTGAGCAGTTCCTGCGGCGTGCAACCCTCCAGAACGGCGGCGGCCTGCGCGGCGTCGCCGTGGTAGCGGGCGGGACCCGCGTTGCGGTTCGTCAGGTTGCACCGGCCGTTTCCGGTCATAAGGAGTTTTTTCCCGACGCGGGGATTTTTTTCCACCACCGCGACGGCCGGCCTTCTTCCGGCCTCTCTCCCCCTCCGGAGCGCCGCCAGCGCCGCCGCGAGCCCGGACGCCCCGCCGCCGACCACGGCGATGTCGAATTTCTGCTGCATGGATGGACCGCCTCCCCGGATCCGGCCTGTCTTGATCCTTAGTATATCGTTTTCCCTGCGAAAACGCAACTGCGGAAATCCTGCGGGACCGTCCGAACCGCCTCCGCCGCGGGAACCGGCGGCTTATTCATGAAGATTCACCTCCTGCGCCTGCAGGGTAAAGCAGAATACCGTACCGTGCGGCACGTTGTCTTTTACATAGATTTTCCCGCCGTGGGCGTTGACGATGGATTTGCACAGCGA
This sequence comes from Caproicibacter sp., assembly GCA_036741535.1. Classification (GTDB taxonomy): domain Bacteria; phylum Bacillota; class Clostridia; order Oscillospirales; family Acutalibacteraceae; genus Thermocaproicibacter. The sequence continues at coordinate 2,559 of DAINSB010000110.1, forward strand.
AAGGCCGAGCCCCAGGCCGCGCCGGCCGTCCCCGCGCGCGTTGTCCGCCGTGTAGAACATGTCGAACAGCCGGGCCTTGGCCTCGTCCGAGACGCCGGGGCCGTCGTCGGCGATCTCCACCAGCACCATCTGCTTTTCGTGGCGCGCCGAAATGACGATCTTCGAGCCCGGGGGCGTGTACTGGATGGCGTTGTCCACGATGTTGATCAGCACCTGGATGATGAGGCGGGAGTCCATTTTGGCCATCAGGAACTCGTCGTCCAGATGGGTTTCGATCTTGTGTTCGGTGCTTTTCCGGCTGATGTGGCGCAGCGATTCCGTGATCACCTCGTCCAGAAGCTCCGGCTGCAAATTCAGGTTCAGCGCGCCGTTGTCGATGCGGGTGATCGAAAGCAGGTTTTCGACGAGGTTGATCAGCCACATGGAGTCGTCGTAGATGTTGGTGTAAAGTCCCTTTTTCTGCTTTTCGCTCAGCTTTTCGGAGCTTTCCATCAGGATGCCCGCGTTGCCGGAGATGCTCGTGAGCGGCGTGCGCAGGTCGTGCGAGATGGCCCGCAGCAGGTTGGCGCGCAGCCGCTCCTGCTGCATCTTGATGGAGATCTGTCTCTGGGCCTCGTTTGACTGCTCTTTTTCAAGCGCCATCGCGCACTCCCCCAGCATGGCGATCATCAGGCTCTTCTCGAACGTCCCGAGGGGGGACTCGCTCTCCATCACGACCCCCGCCACGGCGAGCACCTTGTCCTTTGCGCGTACCGCGAGGTACAGGCACTTCGCGGCGGAAAGGGTGTTCGTGGTGGCTCCGGCGCGCTTGTTGTTCTTATAGACCCACTCGGCCACGGCGCGCTCGTCCACGCCGAGACAGGACTGCGGGTCGGCTCCTTCGCCTTCTTTCGAGAAGACCATCGGCTTCGCCAGCTTTTTTTCCTGCGCCGGGTAGAAGATCACGGTCCTGTCCAGCAGCTTCACCATCTGACGAGCCGTTTCGCTCAAAATCTCCGGCTGGTCCCTCGCCTGCTGCAGTTTGCGGCTCGTCTCGAGCAGCACTTCGGTGCGGTAGGCCTTCTGCGCGGACTGGCGGCCCTGCTCTTTGACCCGCTTGGTCAGCGTGGTGGTGATGAGGGCCGCCAGCAGCATCACGAGGAACGTGACCGGGTAGCCAGGGTCCGTTGCGTGCAGGGAGAAACGCGGCACGGTAAAGAAATAGTTGAAGATGACCACGCTCAGGATGGACGAAACCGCGCTGTAGGCGCGGCCGCTTGTGACGACGGCGTTCAGCAGCACCCCGAGGATATACACCATGATGATATTGGCGGTGCCGAAATTTAGCGAGTAAAACCAGAGACCGATCGCGGTGCAGCCCACCAGGATCCCGACGGATTTGGCGGCGTCGATCAGGGAAAACCGGGGCGGCTTCACCGCTTTGGGAAACCGCATCCGGAAGGACGGCTGGGTGTCGGGGATGATGTAGATGTCGAGGTTGGGCGCGAGCGAGGTCAGCTTGTCCACAAAGCTGGATTTCGTCCGCCACCTCCCGATGTGGGCGGAGCGGCCCATCACGATTTTGGAGACGCGGCTCGTTTTCGCGTATTCCGCGATCTGCGCGGGAACGTCCTCGCCGTACACCGTCGCGATCTGCGCGCCGAGCTGTTCGGCCAGCCTCAGGTTTTCCCTCAGAACCGCCCTGTTTTTGTCTTCCAGCTCCCGCGTCCCCGGCGTCTCCACGAACAGCGCCGTGAACGCGCCGTGGAACGCCTCTGCCATCCTCGCCGCCGTGCGGATCACCCTGGCGTTGGAGGGCGCGGACGACAGGCCGACGAGGATGTGCTCGTTGGCGTAGGATGCCGGCTTCTCGCGGTTCTGCACCGCGACCTGGTCGACCTTGTCCGCCGTGCGGCGCAGGGCGATCTCGCGCAGGGCAATCAGCTTTTCCCTGGTGAAAAAGTGGGTGGGCGCCCTTTGGGCCTGATCCTTTTGATAGATCTTCCCCTCGTGCAGGCGGTCGATCAGCTCGTCCGGTTCGATGTCCACCAGCTCGATGCGGTCGGCGTTGTCGATCACGCTGTCCGGGATGCGCTCGTGCACCGTGATGCCCGTGATGCCCGCCACCACGTCGTTCAGGCTCTCGATGTGCTGCACGTTGACCGTCGTGTACACGTCGATCCCCGCGCGGAGCAGTTCCTCCACGTCCTGGTACCTTTTTTTGTGGCGGCAGCCCTCGGCGTTCGTGTGGGCCAGCTCGTCCACGAGGATCAGCTCCGGCCTTCTGCGGAGGGCGCCGTCGAGGTCGAATTCCTTCAAAATGACGCCTTTATAGGCGATTTCGAGCGGAGGCAGGGACTCGAGCCCGGTGAGCAGGGCCATCGTCTCCGGCCGGGCGTGCGGTTCGATGTAGCCGGCGACCACGTCGACGCCGCTTTTTTTCGCTTCGCGGGCGTCGCTCAGCATGGAGTAGGTTTTTCCGACGCCGGCCGCATAGCCGAAGTAGATCTTCAGCCTGCCGCGCTTTTCCCCGGCCGGCATCGCGGAGAGCTGTTTCAGCAGAGAGCTGGAATCGGTCTGATGAATGGCCATCGGCAGGCCCCCTTTTAGTATGAAGTATAACACAAAAGGAATTACTATGGTATCATGACTTTTCGCGGGACGTTAAGATCCCGTAAAAGATCATCCCGGAGCGCCGGGCGCCGCCGTCCGCTTACCGTCGGAAGACCCGCCGTGCCCGGCGGCCCTGCCCTTCCCCGTCTTCAGGATTGCCCGAAAACCGTTTTTTTACCCGCGCACCGCGGCCGGGCCGACCGGCGATCTTTATACAACTTTAATTTGCCTGAGGAAAGTTTAACCGCGCACTTATTGAAAAGATGTTACACTGGATTGCAAGCCCGGTCGAGAAGGAGGAATTTTTGCATGATGGATTTTCTGATGTGATGTTCGTCCTGTTCCTGATCGGCGTCGCCGTCCGCATCTGGGCGGAGCAATCCGGCAACCCGGCGCTGGCGCAGGCCGGCCTGAACCAGAGCGGCGGGGACTTCGCGTCGGTCACGGGCGGGACGACCGTCGTGACCCCATCGCGGTGTACTGCGGGGTCCGCCTGCAGATCTCCACGCTGATCGCCCTGAACGTCTGCCTGATCCCGACGACCATCGGCGGGCTGCTTTCCGCCATCGGCATCGCCGGCATGGACCGCGTGACGCGCTTCAACGTCATCGCCATGTCCGGGAAAGCGGTGGAGGCCTGCGGCGACGTGGACACCATGCTGCTCGACAAGACCGGCACCATCACCTACGGCAACCGCATGGCGGCGAAATTCGTCCCCGTGGACGATGCGAAAGAGGAGGAACTGATCCACTATTCCGTCCTCAGCTCGCTGCAGGACGACACCCCGGAGGGGAAATCGGTCGTGAAGCTCGGCGAGCATCTGAGCGGGAAGCGTCCGGAAGCCGTCCCCGGCGCGGAGTTCCTGGAGTTCACCGCGACGACGCGCATGAGCGGGGTCGATCTTCCGGACGGCACGAAGATCCGCAAAGGCGCCTCCGACGCCGTCCGGCAGTATGTGCGGAAGCTGGGTGGCTCCATCCCGGAAGACCTCGAGGACCGCGTGAACGAGGTCGCGAAACTCGGCGGCACGCCGCTCACGGTCTGCGTCGGGAACCCGCTCGCGATGCGGGGCGTGAAGTACGGACCGCAACGTTCCGAGAAGATGCTCTCCCACAATATGCTGGTCTACGGCCTCGGCGGGATCGTCGTGCCGTTCGTGGGCATCAAGCTGATCGACCTGATCATCGCCCCGCTGTTGGCCCTCGGCGGCATGTGACGGGAAAATCGCCGGTTTTTGGGGGAGATTTTTATGGACGGTTTTTTGAGAAACTTCGGTTTGTTCGCAATTTTCTTTCTCGTCGCCTACGGTTACAAGAAAATAGAGGATTTCTATGGATAACATAATAGAAAATAGGGAGGTCGATCGAAATGAGCGCAGTTTTAAGGGGCATCAAAAACCGCTTCTGATCACGCTGACTCTGCTCGTGATCTGCGGATTCGCTTATCCCCTGTTGAATGACGGGAATCAGCCGGATCTTTTTCCCGCGTCAGGCGGGCGGCAGCCCCGCGTCGGCCGGGGTCCAGATTCTGCCTGGCGGGCCCTCTCGCATTTTCGGATTTTTTGCGTTATAATGTAACAAATATCTTGGAAAACGGGGGTGCGGATGGCGCGGCGAATTTGGGACTGCTACGCCGCGCTGCGATCCCGGGCGAGTAGGGGGGCGGGGATGTTGCTGGAATTTATGAAATTTGAGATCGGCGGCTTTTTCGGCGGGTACACGACCGTG
>DAINSB010000110.1:6887-8168 GCA_036741535.1 Caproicibacter sp.
GGAGATCCATGTGCGTGGCGGGCGGGTCTTCTACTCCGTTTTCGCGGGGATGTCTCCGGGGGAACCCGTGCTGCCCGAAACGCGCCTGCCGAAAAAAGCCGGCGAAGCGGCGCTTTCCCTTCTTGCGGACGCGCACGTCGGCCGCTGGCGTTCCGCCTACGGGTCGGAGGAGCCGATCTGCGACGGGATACAATGGAGCCTGGAGTACAAGGAAGCGGATAAGCGGTGCCGCCACATCGCCGGCGACAACGCCTACCCGCCCGACTGGGAGGATTTCCTGGAGGCGGCGGACGCTCTGGCCCCGGCAGCGAGGCTGATCGACCCGGAACGCCTGGAGCGCGTTGAGCTGATCTACCGCCGCCGCGCGGAAACCGGCCCGGGGGACCCCGCTCCGGTGCCGGAAACGGCCCGGGACCACACGGAGACGCTGACCCTCGACAGAAAGGCGGGGACGCTGACTTACCGGCGGGCCGACGGCGCCGGCCGCGCCGTCGGCCATGCGTATCGGGCGTGGGACGACGTGGCCGACCTTCTCGATGCCTGCGGGACCTTTTTCGGACGCCCGGGCGATGCCGGCCCTGCCGAAAGCGGCGGGGGATCCCCCGTTTTGTCGATGGAGTGGACCCGGCACGACGGCGAACACGGAACCTGCGAGCGCGGCTACAGCCGCCGCGGACTCCCGGGCTGGTGGGGGGAACTGCTCCACGACCTCAGTCGGTTCATGTCGTTTTACGGCCTGTTCGGGGAGATCTTCGATTCCGGCCGGTTCCGGCACGGCGTGCAGGCGGGTGAATGCATCTATTGCAGCGTCGAATTTGCCCCCGGCTCGAAAACCTATTACTACCGCACCGACGACGATTCGCTGAAGGTACGCGACCGGGTGGTCGTCCCCGTGGGGAACGACGGCGGCGAACGGACCGCGACCGTTGTCGCTGTCGAATATTTCCCGGAGGAAAGCGTCCCGCTCCCGCTGGACCGGACCAAATCCATTCTCCGCAGGCTGGACGGACCATTTTCTCCTTCTTGCGGAGGGCGGCCCCGCGTGTTGTACTGACAGATTTTTCGACCTGAAAATCGCCCTTGCATAAAGGGCCGTATCATGCTTTAATAGAAGGTGAGACGACCCGAATGCAGGCCGGTCCCGAAATAAAAGGAGGCAGGATCCATGCAGGAAGTTTACGAGTTTTTAAAACGGTGCGGCACCTATTATCTTGCGACGGAAGAAAGGGATCAGCCGCGGGTCCGCCCGTTTGGAACGGTCAACCTCTTTGAAAACAGGCT
>DAINSB010000111.1:0-7942 GCA_036741535.1 Caproicibacter sp.
CTCGCGCCAGACGCGGCCCACGGTTTTTACCGGATCCCACGGCGCGGCTTGGCCGCGGCGGCACGCTGCTATTTTGTGGCGTTTACCAGGCGAATATTCTGCTTGAGGTACACGGCGCCGGAAATCAGCGTAAGCGCCGCGGCCAGCCAGACAAAGGCGTTGCCGAGGACCAGGAACACGGAGGCGCTGCCCGCGCCGGCGATGGAGAACGGGCGCAGCACGCCGAGCGTCACCAGCTCCTGAACGAACTGCACGGCGAGGATGAACAGGACCGCCGCCATCTGGCTGATTGTTTTCGCCTTGCCCCACCGGTTGGCCGCGATGACCACGCCGTTCTCCATGGCGATCAGGCGGATGAACGTCACCATGAATTCCCGCGCGATGACGATGAGCACGCACCAGATGTTCGCGAAATTGAGCTGCATCAGACAGACGAACGCGGAGATGACGAGGATTTTGTCCGCAAGCGGATCGAGAAATTTTCCGAAATTCGTGATCTGGTTCCGTTTCCGCGCGATCCTTCCGTCGAAATGGTCCGTCAGGGAAGCGCCGCCGAAGATGAGCCACGCCCACAGGTAGTGGCAGGGGATCGACGGGGAGAGGACGATCCCGACAAAGACCGGCACCAGCACCATGCGGAAAACCGTCAGTTTATTCGGCAGATTCATGACGCTCCTCCTGTTCCAGAATTTCCCCGGCGGGGTCGCCGTCGAAACAGCCGGTGATCTTCACCTCGACAAACTGCCCCGGGGCCGGAGGCCAGCGGGGGATCGGAGACCGGCCAAGGGCCGGCCTCCGCCTGGCGGCCGGCCTCCGGCCGCGGAACCAGACCTTTCCGTCCACGTCCGGCGCGTCCCGGTAGGAACGGCCGAACCAGCGCCGCGCGCCGCGGTCGTATCCCTCGGTCAGCACGCGGAACGTGCGGCCGGCAAGACGCTCGCTCTGCTCCTGCATGATGCCCATCTGCATCTCCGTCACGAATCGGGCGCGCCGGTCCTTTTCCTCTTCGTCCAGCTGGCCCGGCAGCTCCGCCGCCCTTGTGCCCTCTTCCTGCGAATAGGCGAAGCACCCGAGCCGCTCGAACCGCATCTCCCGCACGAATGAGCAGAGCTCGTCGAACTGCGCTTCCGTTTCGCCCGGGTATCCCGCGATGAGCGTGGTGCGCAGCACGAGCCCCGGAACGGCCGCCCGCATTTTCCGGATCAGCGCCTCGGTCTCCCGCCGGCCGCCGCCGCGCCCCATGGAGCGCAGGATCTCCGCGTCACAGTGCTGGAGCGGCAAGTCGAAATACTTTACAATCTTCTCTTCGCCCGCGATCGTCTCAAGCAGTTCGTCCGTCACGGCGTCCGGATAGCCGTACAGCACGCGGATCCACTCGACGCCGTCGATGCCGCACAGTCTGCGAAGCAATTCAGGCAGCATCAGCCTGCCGTACAGGTCGGTGCCGTAGCGCGTAGTGTCCTGCGCGACGAGGACCAGCTCTTTCGCGCCGCCCGCCGCAAGCGTACGCGCCTCCGCTTCGACGCTCTCCATCGTGCGGGAGCGGTAGCGCCCCCGGATCATCGGGATGGCGCAGTACGAACACCGGTTGTCGCATCCCTCGGCGATCTTGAGGTAGACCGACCAGCGCGGGGAAAGCAGCATCCTCCCGCCTTCGAGCGGCAGCAGCGTCTTTTCGGGGAACGACTGCCCGCCTCCGTCCGCGCCCGCCAGTGCGTCCCGCACGACGGAGACGATGTCGCCGTCCGCGCCGATGCCCGCGACGGCGTCCACCTCGGGCAGTTCCTTTTTGACCTGCCACCGGTAACGCTCCGCCAGGCATCCCGTGACGATGAGCGCCCGGATTCTGCCCTCTTTTTTCAGTCGGGCAAGCTCCAGGATCTCGTCGATCGCCTCCCGCTTGGCCGCCGTGATGAAGCCGCACGTGTTCACGATCGCCGCATCCGCCCGGGACGCGTCGGCCCGGATCGAGAAGCCCGCGTCCCGAAGCGCCGCCAGCATCCGTTCGCCGTCCACCTGATTCTTGGCGCAGCCGAGATTCACCAGTCCAACCGAGTATGCCATCGACTCAATCCTCATCCATCGCAGTTTCCGCGAATTCCCGCAGCGCGCCGCGGATGTCTTCCCACCGGTAGCCCATCCGCCGCAGGGCGGCGACCGCGCGCCGGCGGCCCTTCTCGTCGCCCAGGGAACGGGCGAACTTCCGCTCCACCACCCGCCGGATCGCTTCGGCGGGGTCCGGTTCCAGTTCCGAGACGACCTCCCCGGCGAGCTCGCGCCCGACGCCCCGGCGGATCAGCTCGAACCGGACGCGCTCCGCGGCGAATCCCCTGCGCCCGAACAGTTCCCGGGCGAGCTGCCGCGCGTATTTGCCGTCGTCGAGAAGCCCGAGTTCCGCCATGCGCCCGGCCGCCCGCTCGGCGGCCTCGGGCGGGACGGTGCAGCACAGCTTGCGTTCCAGCTCTTTTTTTGAATGCGCGCGGTACCCCAGCAGCGAAGCGGCCTTCCGCTCCGCGCGGCGGAAGTCGTTTTCCCGCATCAGGCCGCGGAACTGTTCGTTTGTGATCTCGTCGCCGGGGTGAAAGCCGCTTTCGAGCCAGACTTCCCTGAAAACGTCGGCGGCGTGCTCCCCGTCGAGGAACAAGGCGACCCCTGTCCGGCGCTCTTCGACGGCGGTCAGCATCATTTGTCGTCGGCCTCGATGTCGATGTCCGCGTCATAGCGGCCGGAGTCCGGCTGTCGGCCGCCAACCGGGTTCCGGCTGTCGGCCGGGCTGTCGCCGTAATCGACGTCGACGGGTCTTGCGCCGTGCTTTTCGGAAGCGCCCTTCGGCAGCCCGATGCGCGGGCCGCTGAACAGTTTGTCGGCGTTTGCGCGGATCTTCGCCTCGACCTCTTCCGCCATCTCCGGGTGATCGACGAAGAACTGCTTGGCGTTGTCGCGGCCCTGCCCCAGCCTCGTCTCTCCGTAGGAGAACCACGCGCCGCTCTTCTGGACGATGTCGAGCGTCACGCCGAGGTCGAGGATCTCGCCCTCGTGGGAAATCCCCCTGCCGTACATCATGTCGAACTCCGCCGTGCGGAACGGCGGCGCGATCTTGTTCTTGACGACCCGCACATGGGCGTGGGAGCCGATCTGCTCGCCCCCCACCTTGATGGGTTCGCCCCGGCGGATGTCGAGGCGCACCGAGGCATAGAATTTCAGCGCGCGGCCGCCCGTCGTCACCTCGGGATTGCCGTAGGTGACGCCGATCTTCTCGCGCAGCTGGTTGATGAAAATGGCTATGCAGTTGGATTTCGAGATGGCGCCCGCCAGCTTGCGCAGCGCCTGCGACATCAGCCTGGCCTGCAGGCCGACGGCGTTGTCGCCCATCTCGCCCTCGATCTCCGCGCGGGGCACGAGGGCCGCGACGGAGTCGATGACGATGACGTCGATGGCGCCGGAGCGCACGAGCGCCTCGGTGATCTCAAGCGCCTGCTCGCCGGTGTCCGGCTGGGAGACGAGCAGGGAGTCCACATCCACGCCCAGCGCGCCCGCATAGACCGGGTCCAGCGCGTGTTCCACGTCGATAAAAGCGGCGTTTCCGCCGCCTTTCTGCCCCTGCGCGATGCAGTGCAGGGCGAGCGTCGTCTTGCCGGAGCTTTCGGGCCCGTAGATCTCGACGATCCTGCCGCGCGGCAGGCCGCCGATGCCGAGGGCCAGGTCGAGCGACAGGGAACCGGTCGAGATCGCCTCCACCTGCATGGCCTGGTTCTGCCCGAGGCGCATCACCGCCCCTTTGCCGAACTGTTTTTCGATCTGCGCGAGGGCCGTCTCCAGCGCCGTCTTTTTGTCCCTGCCGGTGTCCACCGTCTTCGTGAGTTTTCTTGTTGCCGCTCCCTTTTCCGCCATTCCGATTCCTCCCGGCGCGGTGCCCGCGCAACCAATTCGCGCACTTCACATTCGTGAGGTGCCATTCGCTTTGTACCCGCGTTTGAGCCCGCCTAATGAAGCAGATAATATATTAATGATAGTATAGTGGATTCCCGCAGAAAAAGCAAGCAGGCGGCGGGGTGCCCCCGCGGTCAAGCCGCGCCGTCCGGCCCGGCAAAAGTGATAAAGTTTATTTTGGCGCGAGGGTTTGAGGCAACTTCCGACCCGTAAGGACGCGCGGAACCCCGTAGAGGTCGCGGAAGACCCGGATGCCGCAGAGCGCGCCGGAAAACAGCTTCTCCACGGCCCCGGCCTGCCCTTCGCCGATCTCGACCGCGGCGGCGCCGCCGGGCTTCAGCCTCGGCAGCCAGATCCGCGCGATGGCCCGGTAGAACCGCAGGCCGTCTCCGCCGCCGTCGAGCGCCTCGCGCGGCTCGCGCCGTACCTCGTCCTGGAGCGAAGCGATCTCCCCCGAGCGCACGTACGGCGGGTTCGAGACGAGCCCGTCGAGATCCTCGAAGCCCTCCGCCGCCGCGGGGTCGAGCGCGTCCAGCCGCACGGCGGCGACCGACGCAAGGCCCGTCCGCCGGATGTTCCGCGCAAGATATGCGAACGCCTCTTCATATTTTTCCGCCGCCGTCACGCGCGCGCCCGGCAGCAGCGAGGCGATGCCGAGCGCGACGGCCCCCGTCCCCGCGCAGAGGTCCAGCACGCGGGGCGGAGGCCGCCTGCCGGGCGGAGGCCGCCTGCCGGGCGGGGGCCGCCTGCCGGGCTCCGGCTCCGCCCGCAGCAGCCCCACCGCCGTGCGCACGAGCAGCTCGGTCTCCTCGCGGGGGATCAGGACGCCCTCGCCGACCGAAAGCGTCAGGCCGAGGAACGGCCACTCGCCCAGAATGTACTGTAAAGGCCTTCCCCCTGCGCGCTCCCGGGCCGCGCGCAGATAACGCCCCGTCCCCGCCGGGTCCGCCTCTTCGGCGGAGCGCAGCGTCCGCTGCACCCTGTCAAGCCCGAACGCTTGCCGGAACAGACAGCCCGCGTCGAACGCGGGGCTCTCGATGCCCGCCGCCTCCAGCAGCCTTCTGCCCTCGCGGTACGCTTCGCCCAGCGTCATGCGCTCTCCTTTTCCTCCACGCCGGGCACGAGGACGATCCGGTCCTCGCCGTTTTCCGGGATGACCGCTTGAATGGCCGAGATCGCGACCTCGATCATGCCGTCGTCCGGCTCTTTGGTCGTGATGCGCTGCACCCACAGCCCCGGCGCGGAGACGACGCGGGAGAGCAGATTGTCGTGGCGGCCGCAGTAGCGGATCATCTCGTAGCCGATGCCGACCACGGCCGGGATGCAGAGGATCTTCACCGCGGAGCGCACGAACGGGTTCGTGAACGGGATGAAAAAGCCGACGACGATGGCGATGAGCAGGATCAGGATCATGAAACTGGTGCCGCACCGCGGGTGGAACCGCTGGTGGCGGCGCACGTTCTCGACGGTGAGCTCCTCGTTGTTCTCATAACAGAAGATGGTCTTGTGCTCGGCACCGTGATACTCGAACACGCGGTGCACGTCGGGCATCATGGAGCAGAGCTGCACGTAGCCGAGGAAGATGGCGATGCGCAGCACGCCCTCGAACGGCGAGCGCCAGCCCGCGATGCCGCCGCCCGGCAGACGGCCTCCGTCCACGGCCGACTGGATCAGATTGAAGATCCACGTCGGCACCACGAGGAACAGCCCGATGCCGAGCGCGACGCCCAGCACGGTGCCCGCCGTCATGATGACGTTCATCATCCTGTCCCCGAACTTTTCCTCGAGCCATCTGTCGAACTTCGACTCCGCTTCGTCGCCGTCCTCCGAGCCGCTGAGCTCGACGGAACGCGAAAGCGCCTTGTAGCCGATGGAGAGCGCGTCCACGAACCCGGCCATCCCGCGGAAAAAAGGAAGCCGCCAGAATTTTGATTTCTGCTGGACGCTCTCGACGGCAAGCTCTTCTGCCGAAACGGAGCCGTCCGGCATCCGCACGGCCAGCGCCGTCTTTTTCGGCCCCCGCATCATGATCCCCTCGATGAGCGCCTGCCCGCCGATGGACGTGATGCATTTTGTGGTCTCTCTTGACATTACTCCTGATTCCTTTCTTCCCCGGCCGGTTCGCGCGGGCCGCCGCCGAGCTGCCGGAAGGTGGGGATGCGCACGGTGACGACCGTGCCGACGTTTTCGTGGCTGTCGATGTCGAGGCTGCCGGAATGCAGCTTCATGATTTCGTCCGCGAGGGCGAGGCCGATGCCGGAGCCGCGGACGGACTGGTTGGCCTTGTAGAATTTTTTCTTGACGTTGGGCAGGTGCTCGGCCGGGATGCCGCAGCCGTTGTCGGCGATGTCGACGCGGATGAAGCCGTCCTCCTCTACGGCGGCCACGGTGATGGTGCCGCCCTGCGCGGTGTATTTGAGCGCGTTGTCGAGCACGTTGACGAACACCTGCCGCAGCCGGTTGATGTCGCCCAGCACGGGCGGCAGCATGGCCGGCTCGTCGTAGATCAGGAATTTGTGCTCGTTGCGGGCGCGCTCGCTGAACATGTAGACCGCCGCGCCCAGCTCGGCCAGGATGTCGATCTTGTCCATCGTGAGCGTCATGCGGCCGCTCTGCATGCGCGAAAAATCGAGCAGCTCCTCCACGATGCCGGAAAGGCGCTCGGTCTCGCTGACGATGATGCCCATGCCGCGGTGGAACATCTCCGGCTCGGTCTCGCCGCTCTCGAGCGTCTCCGCCCAGCCCTTGATGGCCGTGAGCGGCGTGCGCAGCTCGTGCGACACGGAGGAAATGAAGTCGTTTTTCATCTTTTCGCTCTCGCCGAGCTCGTCCGCCATGTCGTTGATGGTGTCGCACAGGTCCCCGAGCTCGTCGTCGCTCATCTTCTCGACGCGCGCCTTGAAGTCCCCCTGCGCGATCAGCCTGGCCGTCGAGCCGATGCGCTTGATGGGCGTGAGGATGGAGCGGATGAAATAGTTGCTGGAGATGAACACGAACAGGATGACCAGAATGCCGGCCCCCGTCAGGGCGGCGATCAGGGTGAAGATCTGCCGGTCCGCGCCCTCCAGCGAGACGACGTACCGGATCGCGCCGACCGGGACACCGGCGTCGCTTTTGATGACGCGCGTGACCGCCATGGCGCGCTCGCCGCTCGTGAGGCTGCCCGTCCACGTTCCGTAGCCGTTCGTGTTCTCGAGCGCGAGCCTGTAGTCCGGCATGGGCTGCGAGGAATCCGGCGCGAAGCCGATGGACGTGGTCACGACGCGCCCCGTCTGGTTGACGATCATCAGCTCCATGCTCTCTTTGCTGGGGAAATCCTCCACATAGCTGCGCGCCGCGTCGATGAACTCGGGGGAGGACTTTCTGCCGTAGCTCGAGAAGATGTTGGTCAGCTCGTCGGAGCGCCCGTTGAGCGCGGACTGGATGCCGTTGTAGACATAGCCCTGCACCACGAACGACAGCGTCGCGATCAACGTGGCGACGATCACAATGATGACGCCGAGGCTGTTCGTGATCCAGCGTTTTGAGATGCTGTTTTTCGAGGCCATCCCGGCGTCACCTCCTTCTTAGCCCTCCCACTTGTAGCCGAGACCCCAGACGGTGACGATGTGCTTGGGGTTCGAGGGCTCGTCCTCGACCTTCATGCGCAGGCGACGGATGTTGACGTCCACGATTTTTTCCTCGCCGTAATAGGATTCGCCCCAGACGTGGCGCAGGATTTCCGTGCGGTCCAGCGCCGTTCCGGGATTCGAGAAAAAATACTCCATGATCTGGAACTCCACCTGCGTCAGCTCGACGGGCACGCCCTTTTTGAGCAGCGTGCGGCTGCGCAGGTTGAGCACGAAGTCGCCGGAGACGATCTCCTCGCGGAAATTGTTCTTGTCGCGCATCTGCTCCAGCGCGACGCGGCGGTACACGGCGTCCACGCGCGCCACGAGCTCGCTCGGGCTGAACGGCTTCGTCACGTAGTCGTCCGCGCCCATCATCAGGCCGCTGACCTTATCCATCTCCT
>DAINSB010000112.1:0-7928 GCA_036741535.1 Caproicibacter sp.
ATGGGATGGAAATATTTTTTCCAGTTGTTGATCCAGTCCTCCTGCACGCAGGGGGCGGTCTCCATGCGGTTCCCGATCCCCGCCGCGGCGTACCGCTCCGTCAGAAACGCGAGGGCCTCCGACGGATTCTCCTCCGGGCTGATATACACATGAATGACCGCCCTGGTGCGGTCTTTTTTCAACAGGTCCTCATCGATAAGGTCGATGTGCGCGACCTGCTCCACCTCTTCCTCAAGATGGGAGTAATCCTCCACATAGATGCCGTACGGCACCGTCATCTGGGCGATGTCGCCCGCGGCCTCCGCGTTTTCCGCGTCCACCGTGATCCTGATTTCCGTCCAGTCCATTTTCGCCCTTCCCGCCTTTATTCGTCCATTTCGACCAGGTCCCGGTAGATGCCCGGGAAAGAGCCTTCGATCGCGGTGGCCCGCACCGTCTTCCTGCAGAACTCCTCGGCCCCGTCCACGCGCCCGAGGATGGCGTAGCCGTACCCGTCCTCCCGCATGGAGAGCAGACACGAGCGCAGGAGCGCCTCCCCCGCGCCGCGGCGGCGCCATTTTTCATGGACGCCGACCGGCCCGAAAAAGTTCTTCGCCGCCGCGTCGTAACAGGCGAAGCCGATCACGCGCCCGCCCGCCACGGCGATCATGCAGGTCACCGGATGGGCGGAAAACGTGTACGAGCACTCCTGCGCCCAAATTTCGTTGAAATTGTTTTTTACAAAAAGCACCACGCGGTTCTGGTCGGCCGGCATGGCGCGTTTGATCGAGATCCCCTGTTTTTTCAGCTTCCCGTCGAGCTCCGGCGCCGGCGAAAGATCGTAAAGCCTGACTAGCATATCCGAGGGCACGCAGATTCCTCCTATTCGTTTGCCGCATCCCGTGCGGCCGATACGAAATTTATTATAAACCACTCAGGAGAAAAAAGATAGACTTATTTCGGGGATCGTGCGAATACATTTGACTAAACCCGATTTTTTTTCGAGGGATGCCGGATGGGCAAAAAGCGCAGATTCCTTGTGAATACCTTCATCCTGACCGCAGGCTCGGCGATCCTGCGGTTTGCGGGACTGTGGTTCCGCTCGGTGATCAACGGGTACATCGGCGCGAGCGGGATCGGCATGTACCAGCTCATTTTTTCCGTCTTCACCCTGTTCGTCACCGCATGCACCTCCGGCATCGGCCTCGCGGTGACGCGCCTCGTCGCCGAGGGGCGCGGGTCGAAGGAATGCATTCTGCGCTGCCTCGCGCTCGCGCTGTCGCTCAGCGTGGGGGCGGCCGCCGCCCTGGCGCTCGGGGCGGACTTCATCGCCGCGCGATTCCTCGGCAGCGCCGCCGCGGCTTCTTCCCTGCGCATTCTCGCGTGCGGGCTGCCGTTCATCGCGACGTGCGCCTGCCTGAAGGGATATTTCTTCGCGAACCGCAATACCGCCGTCCCCATCCTGGGGGAATTCTGGGAGCAGGGCGTCACGATGGCGGTCTCCATCTCCCTGCTGCAGAGCTCCCCCCTGCCCCCGCTCGACGCGCTGATGCTCGGCTCGACTTCCGGCGAAGTCGCCGCCGTGCTCTACATCGTCCCGCTGTTCCTGCGCTACACCCGCAAAAACGGGATGCCCTGCGGGGAAGGGAAAGTGCTGCGCGTCATCATCCACATTGCGGGGCCGATGCTGGCGGGCTCGTTCCTGCGCAACGGCCTTTTCAGCGCGGAAAACGTGCTCATCCCCGTCGGCCTCGAGAAAAACGGCGCGGGCGGCGTCGCGGCCCTCGCGCAGTACGGCGTGATGCAGGGCATGGTGATGCCCATCCTGACCTTTCCGCTGTCGCTTTTGAGCTCCGCGGCGGCCCTGCTGATCCCGGAGATCGCCGAGGCCACGGCCAGGGGCGACCCCGCGGCCGTCCGCAGGCCGGCGGAAAAGGCGTTCCGCTTCACGCTGCTGTTCGGCTTCCCCACGGCGGCGGTCTTCATCGCCTTCTCCGACGAGCTGGGGATGCTGCTGTTCGGCAGCGCGCAGGCCGGGCAGATCCTGCGCATCATGGCGCCGCTCGCCCCGCTGATGTACCTCGACAACGTGGTCGACAACCTGCTCAAGGGCCTGGACCAGCAGATGTTCTCCCTCGGATACAACCTGAGCGACGCGCTGATGCGGGTGTTCCTCATCTGGCTGCTGATCCCGGTGTTCGGCATCAGGGCGTACCTGGTCATCCTGTTCGCGAGCGAGATCTACAACGCGTCGCTCAGCATCGGGAGGCTGCTGAAAGTCACGGAGCTGCGCGTGGACATCATCGACTGGATTCTGACCCCCGCCGTGCTGGGCGGCCTTGTTTTTTACGGGCTGATGCTCGCGAAGAAAGCTGCCCTGCTCTTCCATTGACAAAATCCGCGCAAAAAGTTAAACTGAACGCATGCGCAGTGCCTGCGGCGGACCGTGTCCGCTCCCACGCCCCGTCGTCCGGATTTAATGCGGCGACCCGGAAAGAGCGCACACCACAACTATGGCTTCCAGCAGTACGGCGCTCTTTCCGTCTTGCATCGGGAACGCACTCGACTGGCCGTGTATAAAATTGCATGCAGGCTCAGCCTGCCGACATGCCGCTTAGGGGAATGAAAGATATGCCTTCGTTCTGGGTGACGCTGCTGCTTTTCAGCGCGTACAGTATGATCGGGTGGGCCGCGGAGACGCTTCTCTGCTCCGTGGCCGCCGGAAAATTCATCAACCGGGGGTTCCTGAACGGGCCCTTCTGCCCGATCTACGGGTTCGGCGCGCTGCTGATCTCCGCCGCGCTCGGGCCCGTGCGGGACAACCTCCCGCTTCTTTTCGCGTCGGCGGTGGTTCTGACCGGCGCGCTGGAATATCTGACCGGCTTTGCGCTGGAGGCGCTGTTCCACACGAAATACTGGGATTATTCCGCGCGCCGCTTCAATCTGCAGGGGCGCGTCTGCCTGGGGAACGCCCTTCTGTTCGGCGCCGGCGGCGTCGCGACCCTGCGCGTGCTGCAGCCGCCGCTGCTTTCCCTGCTGGAGCGGATTCCCCCCATGGTCCGGACCATCGCCGGCTGTATCCTGCTCCTTTATTTTCTTCTGGATACGGTCTTCACCGCAAACACGCTCGTGCGCCTGAACGGCAGGCTGGCCGAGCTGCAGCAGGTGCTGGACGACCTCTCGGAAAAAGCCCGCGCCGCGGCCGAGCGGACGATGCAGCCCCTCGCGCCGATCGCCGGAGAACTGACCGAACGCGCCCGCACCGTCGCCGACGAGACCTTCGGCGCCCTTGCGGAGACCAAAGACGCCCTCGCGGAAAAAAGGGACGCCCTGCAGAACTCCCTTGCGGAAAAGCTGGACGACTCTTCGCTTTCCGCACTGCGTGCCTTGAATGAGAACCGCGAACGCCTCGAATCCGGATTCCGCCTGGCGCAGCGCCGCATCATCCGCGCGTTCCCGACGATGAGGTCCGCGCGCAGCAACGAGTCCCTTCTGCGCATGCGCGAGGTCCTGCGGCAGCGGGGCGGGAAAAAACGCAAAAAATAGCGGGCGGCAACGCACAGCCGCCCACGTTCTACTTTCATCTCACCCTTGACTCCCGCGCCAGCCGCAGCCCAAAATTCTCACTCTGCCGGATGGTGCTCCCTGCCGGCGGTGGCACCCCGCCGCGCGATGGCCTCCACCTCGACCAGCGCGCCCTTCGGCAGGGCCCCGACCGCCACGCAGGAGCGCGCGGGCCGGCCGGTGAAATACCTGCCGTAGATCGAGTTGAACGCCGCGAAGTCGCCGATATTCGCGAGAAAGCACGTCGTTTTCACAACGTCCGTGTAATCCGCGCCCGCGGCTTGCAGAATGGCCCCGAGGTTCTTCATGACCTGTTCGGTCTGCCCTTCGATACCGCCCGCGGCCAGCGAGCCCGAAGCGGGCACGAGGGCGATCTGTCCGCTCACATAGACGGTGTCGCCCGCCCGGACCGCCTGCGAATACGGCCCGACCGCCGCAGGCGCCTGTTTTGTCGCGATGATTTCCATCATGAGAAAGACTTCCCTTCTTAAATTCCGGTTGCCGCCGAAGATGATTCTCTATGATACACCTTTCGGTCGGAAATTTCCAGTCCGAATATTCAGTCCGCCGCCATGGCCATGGAACCGGTCCGCAGGATCTTCAGCACGTGATACGGGTTGTAAAGCTCGATGAAGGAGTTGACGGTCTTGGCGTCGCCCGTGAGCTCGACGATCATGGAATCCGGCGTCACGCTCAGGATGTTCGCGTGGAACACGTCGGCGATCTGCACCAGATGCTGGCTGTTCCGGAGGGTGCGCTCCACCTTGAGCAGCAGGTGCTCGCGCACCACAGCCTTCGCGCGGTCGAGGACGCTGACCTCCTCGATGTCCTCCAGCTTGCAGAGCTGCTTGTCGACCTGCCGCACGATGCGGTCGTCGCCCGAGACGACGATAAGGATGCGCGAATATTCCGTGTTCTCCGTCTGCGCGGCGACGATGCTCAGGATGTTGTAGCACCGGCGGCTGAACAGCCCGGCGATGCGCAGCAGCACGCCGGGGTTGTTCC
The DNA here is from genome assembly GCA_036741535.1 of Caproicibacter sp. GTDB lineage: Bacteria > Bacillota > Clostridia > Oscillospirales > Acutalibacteraceae > Thermocaproicibacter. Next base: position 4,549 of record DAINSB010000112.1, read on the forward strand.
GCGCCAGCACGGAGAGGACGTATTCCTTTTCATCCGCTTCCTGCATATCAATTTCTCCCTTCACATCTTCAGGATCGGGTCTTCGACCGAAGCGCCCGCCGGCACCATCGGCAGCACGTTCACGTCTTTGCCGATGCGGCAGTCGACGAGCACCGGCCCTTTCAGCGAAAGCGCCGCGCGGAGCACCGGCTCGATTTCGTCTTTTTTTTCGATCTTCATGGCCTTCACGCCGAACGCCTCCGCCAGTTTGGCGTAATCCGTGTTGCCGTCCACGTCCGTCTGCGAAAAGCGGCCGCCGTAGAACATCTTCTGCCACTGGCGCACCATCCCGAGGGCGCGGTTGTCGAAAATCAGCTCCACCACGGGGATCCTGTACCGCGAAAGCGTGGAGAGCTCCGCGCAGTTCATGTGGAAGCTGCCGTCGCCCGCGACGTTCACCACGCGCTTTTCCGGGCGGGCAAGCTGCGCGCCGATCGCCGCGCCGAGGCCGAACCCCATGGTCCCGAGGCCCCCCGAGGAAACGAATCCGCGCTCTTCGCGGAAGGTGTAGAACTGCGCCGCCCACATCTGGTGCTGGCCGACCTCCGTCGTAATCACGGCCTCGCCGCCCGTCAGGGCGCAGAGCGTCTCGAGCACGTCCTGCGGCAGCACCTCGCCCGGCGCGCCGGACTGTTTCAGCGGATACTTTTGCTTGCAGCCCAGCATCTGCGCCATCCACGCGGCGTGGTCCCGCTGCGGCAGCAGCTCGGTCAGGCGCGCGAGCACCGCTTTCAGGTCGCCCTCCATCCTGAGCGCGACCTCGATGTTCTTCCCGAACTCGGCGGTGTCGATGTCGATCTGCAGGATGCGGCAGTTGCGGGCGAACAGGCCCGCGTTGCACAGCACCCGGTCGGAAAACCGCGTGCCGGCGGCGACGAGAAGGTCGCAGTTTTTGACGGCCTCCGCCGAAGCCTTCGTGCCGTGCATCCCCAGCATCCCGAGGTATCGCGGGTCCCGCTGGTCGAAGCCGCCCTGGCACATCAGCGAGCAGGCGACGGGCGCGTCGAGCTTTTCCGCGAAGCGTTTCACCTCCCGCGACGCCCCGGAGGCGATGACGCCCCCGCCGCAGTAGAAGAACGGTTTTTTGCTTTCTTTCAGCATGGCGGCCGCCTCGGCGAAGCACGCTTCCGACGGGAAGGCCGGCGGCGCGAGCGGCAGCGGCTTTCCCGGCGTGAACTCCGTCTTCTGCGCCGTGACGTCCTTCGGAATATCCACCAGCACCGGCCCCTTGCGCCCGGAATTCGCGATGCGGAACGCGTTGCGGACGGTGTCCGCCAGACGTTCGACATGCTTGACCAGGTAGTTGTGCTTCGTGACCGGCATGGTGATGCCGGTGATGTCCACCTCCTGGAAGCTGTCGAGCCCGAGGAGGTCGCGGCTGACGTTGCCCGTGATGGCCACCACGGGGACGGAGTCCATGTAGGCCGTGGCGATGCCGGTCACGAGGTTCGTCGCGCCGGGGCCGGAGGTCGCGATGCAGACGCCCGTCTTCCCGGAGGCACGGGCCCAGCCGTCCGCCGCGTGGGCCGCCGCCTGCTCGTGCGAGGTGCGGATGTGGCGGATCCGGTCCCTGTACTCGTACAGCGCGTCGTACAGGTTCAGCACCGCGCCGCCCGGGTAGCCGAACACCGTGTCCACCCCCTGTTCCAGCAAACATTCCAGTACGATCTGCGCTCCCGTCAAAAGCATGAAGTTTCCCTCCCTCTGCGTTTCCCGGCCTTCCGGGCAAATAAAAAAAGCTTTCGCCTCTTCGATAGAGGCGAAAGCTTTCGCTTCGCGGTACCACTCTACTTGCCGCTTCGGTGCGGCATCTCTTCGCGCATCGTGCAATGCGCTTCCCCGATAACGGCGGGACGGCCGGGACGGCCTACCGGCGGATTGCTCCGTGTTCAGCCGCCTGCTCAAGGGCGATCTCCTGCGGGTCCCGCGCCGCCTCGCACCGGCCGGCGGCTCTCTGAAAAGCGGGGGAGCTCCGCAATCGTTCCCTCTCGCTGCATTTGCTATGTTACAGTACAGCATATGCCACTTTTTCCGTTCTGTCAAGATGCCCGGCGGATTTTTTCCTGATTTTCGGGTCCGCCCGAAAATTTTTGTCCACTTTGCATAAAAACGAAATTTTTATGCAAACGCCCCTTGACTTCATTGCGGCACCGTGCTAACATGGATGCCAAACGAATATCGCAATGCGCTGACCGGGAAAAATCGTTCCGCGCAACCTTTTGACAGAGAGCCGCGCCGGCTGAAAAGCGGCAAAAGGAACGGAACGACCTCGCCCGCGAGCAGCCGGGCTGAAAGCGGAAACGCCAGTAAGCCCGGCCGGGTCCATTCCGTTAAAAGATGGTCGCATTGGGCGCTTTCGCCCGATGCGGTTGAGCGGGCCGCCGAAAGCGGCAAGCAGAGTGGTAACGCGGAGGATTCGCCTTCGTCTCTGAATATCAGAGACGAAGGTTTTTTTTATCCAAAGGCGTCCGGTTGCAAACTGCGGTCTTCCGAAACATCCATCGTCATGCGGTTCCAAACTGAACCAGAGGAGGCATTTTTTATGAGCGGTCTTGCAATCGTTCTGGTCGCGATCGCCGTGCTCGGCGGCGGCTATCTGTTCTACGGCAGATGGCTGGTCAGAAAATGGGGTATCGATCCCGAGGCCAAAACGCCCGCCGTCGCCCGCGAGGACGGGCAGGATTACGTCCCCGCGCCCAGGCAGGTCGTGTTCGCGCACCAGTTCTCCACCATCGCGGGGGCGGGTCCCGTCACGGGCCCCATCATCGCGGCCATGTTCGGCTGGCTGCCGGCGCTGCTGTGGATCCTCGTGGGCGGCGTCTTTTTCGGCGCGGTGCAGGATTTCGGCTCGCTGTACGCCTCGGTGAAAAACGACGGCAAATCCATCGGCCTCATCATCGAGCAGTACATCGGCAAAACCGGAAAGCGCCTGTTCCTCGTGTTCTGCTGGCTGTTTTCGCTGCTGGTGATCGCGGCGTTCGGCGACATGGTCGCCTCCACCTTCAACGCCTCCGCCGTCAAGGCCTACGCGCTTTCGGCGCCGGTGACGGTCGGGGCGGCGGCGACGGCTCCCGGCGCGGCGGCGGGCTCCATCTCGCTTTTCTACATCCTCGGCGCGGTGCTGTTCGGGCTCTTCATGAAATACGTAAAGCCCAGCCAGCCGGTGATGCTGGTGAGCGGCCTCGCCCTGTTCGTCGCCATGATGGCCGCGGGCATGGCGCTCCCGGTCTATCTCAATAAATTCCAGTGGCTGCTCGTGGTTTTCGCCTACATTTTCTTCGCGGCCGTCGTGCCGATGTGGATCCTGATGCAGCCGCGCGACTACCTGAGCTCGTTCCTGC
>DAINSB010000113.1:0-7918 GCA_036741535.1 Caproicibacter sp.
TGTTCCCGTCCGCGTCGGCCAGCGTCACCGACATCTGGTCGACCTTGCCGGTGCCGTTGGAGACGGGCGTTTCCGTCACCTTGATGCCGACGTACTGCGACAGCTCGTCGAGCATCAGGTTGCGCTGGTCCTTCAGCTCCAGGGCGGGGGAACCGGCGACTTCCGCGTTTTTGATCTGGCCGTTCAGCGCGGCGATGTTCTTCAGCAGGTCGTTGACCTGCGGCACGCTGTTGTCCGTCAGATGGGTGTACTGCTCGTCCCAGTTCGTGTCCAGCGCCTTGGCGGCGGTGTTGAATTTGGTCGCCAGCAGCTGCGCCTCTTTCCAGATGGCGCTTTCGGAAGCGGTGCTTTTCCCCGAGGTCAGGTCCTCCAGCTGAGAGATGAAATTGCCGAACTCGTTGCTGAGCACGTTGACCACGGAGGAAGACGACGTGGAAGAAGTGGAGCTGGAGGTCGTCGTGTAGGTGAAGATCTGCTCGAGCGCGCTCAGGGCGTCGTATTCGAGGGAGCTCTCGCCGCTTTTCGCGTTCTGCGTGCGGTATTCCATATCCAGAAAATCGTCGCGGATCTGGCTGACGCCCGTCGCCTCCGACCCCTGCCCGTAGGAATCGCCGGGGTTCTGCGCGTACAGGCCCGTGTTCCCGGAAGCGGGGATGGACGACTGGTCCACGCGCTGCCGGGTGTAGCCCTCCGTCGTGGCGTTCGTGATGTTCTGGCCGGCGATGTTCAGGTTGACTCTCGCGGCGCGCACGCCGCTTCTCGCGATATACAGTCCGTCAAAGGTCGAGCTCATTTTCTGTCCTCCCGTCTCATGTTTTCAGATTTTCACGGAGAAAACGCCTTCCGGCCCCGGCGTCCCGCCGGGCTTCGAGCCGTAGATCCGTTTCAGCTCCGGGTGGCCCTCCAGGTTGGAAAGCGCCTTCGAGACCTGCCGCAGCCGCAGGCGCGTCAGTTTCTGGCAGCGGTCGTTCACGCGCTTCAGGCTGTTCACCGTGCGGGAGAGCTCCGTGTGCATCCTGCGCATGGCGGGCTGCTTCTCCGCCGGCAGCAGGTCGACCAGCTCCCGCAGCGTGCCTTCGCCGCAGCCGGCCTGCTCCATCAGCCTGCGGCGTTCCTGCTCGAACCCCCTGGCTTTCAGGATGAAGGCCTGCTCTTTTGTCATGCGCGCGTTGATGGCGTCCGCGCGCCCGGCGGCGAGGTCGCCGTATTTTTCCGTTTCGAGCGCGAGGAATTTTCCGTAAAATTCCAGCATGCCGTTCAGAAAGGAGTATAATTTATCGGATAAAGCCGTATCGATCATCGTTTTCCCTCCGGCTCCGCGCCTTTACTGGAGCATCGTCCGGGCCAGCTCGCCCGCGTCGGTTTCGTAAGTCCCCGCCGAGATGCTGCCCTGCAGGCTCGCCAGACGGCTGGCGTCCGGCTGGGCCGAAAGGGTCCCGGCAAGCTGCTTTTTCAGTTCGTTCAGGAAAGAAGTCCTGCCTTCCCCGTATTGGCCGGAGATCTCCACGCTGTCGGTTTTTCTGCGTTCCTGCGCAGGAGGGACCGTCCCGTTTTTCAGCGGATTTTCAGCGGCGGGCACCGTTTCTCCGGCGGCGCCGAGCGTATAAAACAGGTTCACATCAAATCCCGCGCCTTTGATATTCATAGCGTTGTTCACCTCGATAAACAATATCGGCACGAAAAGAAAAAAATTTAGCCCCCGGCCCGCGCCCGAGAGCGAAAAAAACCGCCGTCTCAGCGAAAATGAATTTTTGTCGGCGGGAGCGGAAATTGAAATTTTTATAACCAATGATTCATTAGCGAATAAAAAATGGATGAATATGGGATAATTAACCATAAAAATCTATAAGTAATTATAAATTTTATGAATAATGACAACAGTCGAAAATGCGTTTTTTCTCGAATCATGGGCGATAATATTGACTTTTGCGTATTAATGTAAGATAATATATGGGAATTGAAATGGATTATTTTGGTCTTTTCCAGCCGTGACCGCAGGCAAACCTGCGAAATATGTCGAAGGATGGGAATGCACCGGCAGAAATGCGCGAAATCAGTCGAAATTCCGCACCGTCGCGACGGGAAATGGAGGGATATGATTTTGAATTGGATCGACAGCGTCCCCTCGGCACTCCTCAACAAGGACCTCGACGGCCTCTGGGCGCGCCAGCAGGCCATTTCGGACAATATCGCAAACTTTGAGACGCCGGGCTACAAGGCGAAAAGCGTCTCTTTTGAAGACCAGCTCAAATCGGCGGTGGCATCTTCCGGAGACGGCGCGCCGCAGGGCGCGGTGGACGCGATCGACGGCGTTCAGCCGGTCACGACCGAGGCTGCGGACGAGACCTTCCGCGCGGACGGCAACGCCGTGGACCTCGAGCAGCAGAACGTGGAGCTGGCGCGCACGGAATTGAATTATTCCTATTCCCTGCGGATGATGTCCGACCTTTTTTCACGCCTGAAAACGGCGATTACAGGCGGCAACGGCTGACCCGCCGGATCATGATCATAAGGAGATGACCCCCGATGGCTTTTTTGAGCTCGCTTGACATCAGCGGTTCCGGTCTGACTGCGGGCAGGCTGCGCATGGATGTGATTTCAGAGAACATCTCGAATGCGGAGACCACCCGCACGGACGCCGGGGGACCGTACAGGCGAAAGATCGTGGAATACAAATGCGCTGACGATGATGCGTCTTTCCGGTCCCTTCTCGACGGTCAGATTGCTTCGTCGTCGGCGCCTTCTACCCTCAAGGGGGTGGAGGTGACCGGCATCACGGAAGACCGGACGCCGTTTAACGAGGAATACGACCCCTCCAGCCCGGACGCCAACGCGCAGGGCTATGTGCAGAAGCCGAACGTGGACCTCGTCAAAGAGACCGTGGACATGATGGCCGTCACCCGGGCCTACAGCGCGAACCTGACGGCGCTCAACGCAGTAAAAAGCATGGCCAGCAAGGCGCTGGAGATAGGAAAGTGACGGTATGAACACGATACAACCCATTCAGCCGATCGGTTCGCTGGAAGAACTGGGCAAATTGAAGCAGACGCAGGCCGCCGGCCCGGATTCTTCCGTCGCGCTGCCGTTCCAGTCCCTCGTGCGGGACGCCGTTTCCGGCGTGCAGCAGACGGGCGCCGATCTCGACGGCGAAATCTACAAGCTGACCACGGGCCAGTCCGACGACCTGCACAATATGATGATCGCTTCCCAGAAAGCCGGCCTTTCCGTCAGCATGGTGGTGGAGCTCCGGAACAAACTGCTTGACGCCTACAAGGAGATCATGAACACCAGTCTGTAAGGTCTAAAATTTCTTGAAGGGCGGATGGCACGCTTTCATGAATGAACAGTTAAAAAAGTACATCGAGCCGATCAAAAATTTCTGGGGCAAAATGACCAGGCGCACCAAAATGATCCTGTTGATCTGTTTGGGCGGCGTGGTGCTGCTGGCGATCGTTCTGGGGCTTCTGATGAACCGCACCCAGTACAGCGTCCTTTACGCCGGCATGGACAGCGACGAGGCGCAGCAGGTCATGACGGAGCTGCAGAAGCTGGACGTCCCCTACAAAAACAGCGACGGCACGATCTACGTCGCAAAGGACAAGGAGGACTCCGTCCGGATGCAGCTTTCCAACGAAGGCTACCCGAAATCGGTGCCGAACTACGATTTTTTCACGAAGAACGTCGGGGTCATGACGACCGACGACGAGCGCAAGATCATCGAGCAGTATCAGCTGCAACAGCGGCTGGAGGCCGTGATCCGCACCCTTTCTCCCGTGGACACCGACTATGTGACCATCAGCCTGCCGGAAGGGGGCACCTATGCCTGGGACGACAGCAAAAAAGCCGCCACGGCGTCCGTCACCATCCGCCTGAAGGACGGGCAGTCGCTCGCCGGCCAGCAGGTCAGCGGCATCAAGCAGCTTGTGTCGAAGAGCGTGCCGAACCTCGCCGCCGACGATGTCTCCGTCGTCGACAGCGCGACCGGCAGCGAGTTCTCCGCTTCCAGCGCAGATTCCGCGAACTCGCTGCAGATCACCCTCTCGGAATTCAAGCTGAAGATCGAAAAAGAGTACGAAAACAATGTGGAGGGCAAGATTCTTTCCCTGCTGGAACAGGCGTACGGCAAGGGCAATATCAGCGTGAGCGTCAAAAGCAAGATGGACCTCGACAAGAAGATCCAGGACATCGTCACGTACACGCCGTCGTCGAGCAGCAACACCGGCGTGGTGAGCCAGTCGCAGGAAGAGCACGTCACCACGCAGTACGGCACGAGCTCGGGCGGCGCCGTCGGCGCGCAGACCAATGCCGATACGACCACCACCTACCCGGGGGTCTCGGTCAACGGCAACGTCATCACCACGAAGGACAGCAAGACGTTCAGCTACCTGGTCAGCCAGGTGGAGGAGCAGATCCAGAGCGATGCCGCCGCCCTCGACGACCTCACGGTGGCGGTCGTCGTCAACACCGATTCCATGTCCGCCGCGCAGAAGCAGGAGGTCACGACCCTCGTGGCCAACGCGGCCGCCGTCGACCCCAGCAAGGTCGCGGTGATGGCCGCCCCGCTCAATGCGAATTCCGCCGCGTCGGCCACGACGCCCACGTCGGCTCTGCCGATGCTTCTCGGCAACCCGCTCATCCTGGCGGCGGGCGGGGCGGCGCTGGTCCTGCTGATCCTTCTCGCCGTGCTGCTCGCCGCAAGGCGGCGCAAGAAGAGGGAGGAACTGATGGCCAACCTCCAGCCCATTGCGCCGGTAGGGGAGCCGATGCCGCCCCTCGAGCCGACCCCGACCGAAAGCGAAGCCGCGGAGGAAGCCGCGGAAGAAGTCGCGGAGGAAGGCGGCGCGGAAGAGCCGCCTGAGGAGCCGCCGGAGGAGGAAGAGGAATCCGAAGCGCAGGGGGAAGCGGAGGGCGAAGAAGTGAAAGAGGAAGAGGAAAAGCCGGAGGAACAGAAGGAATCCATCGAGGAGATCCGAAACGCCATGAGCGGAAAATCCGATGCGCTGAAGCACGACCTGCAGGAATTCGCCGGGAACAATCCTGAAATCGCCGCACAGCTCATCCGGAGCTGGCTGAGAGGAGAGGACAAGCATGGCTGAACAGAAGGCCACCGGCGCTCAGAAAGCCGCGGCCGTGGTGATCGCCCTCGGTTCGGACACGGCGTCCAAAATCTACAAATATCTCGAGGAAGACGAGGTCGAGCAGCTGACTTACGAGATCGCCCGCACGTCCCGGATGAGCGCCGAAGATATGGAGACGGTGCTCGACGATTTCTATCAGCTCTGCCTCACGCAGAAAGTCATCACCGAAGGCGGCATGGAGTACGCCCGCAACGTGCTGGAGAAGGCGTACGGCGCTCAGACGGCCGCCTCCCTGCTGGAGCGCGTCACGAAGTCCCTGCGCACCAAGGCGTTCGAGTTTCTGCGCAAGGCGGATTACAAAAACCTTCTGACCACCATCCAGAACGAGCATCCGCAGACCATCGCGCTGATCCTTTCCTACGCGACGCCGGACCAGGCCGCCACCGTCATCTCGGAGCTGGACCCCGACAAGCAGGTGGACGTGGTGCAGCGCATCGCGACCATGGACCGGACCTCGCCGGAGGTGGTCAAGATCGTCGAGAACAACCTGGCGAACAAATTCTCCAACGTGTTCGACGTGGAGCTCACGCAGCTCGGGGGCGTCGGCTATGCGGCGGACATTATGAACAACATGGACCGCACGAACGAAAAGACCATTTTCGACGAACTCAACCGCAAGGACTCGGAACTCTCGGAAGAGATCCGCAAAAAGATGTTCGTGTTCGAGGACATTCCGGGCCTGGACGACATGTCCATCCAGCGGTTCCTGCGCGAGGTGGATTCCAAAGACCTGGTCTTCGCCCTCAAGGGGGCGAACAAGGAGGTGGCGGAGGTCATCTTCAAGAACATGTCGAGCCGTTCCGCCGAGACCGTCAAGTCGGACCTCGAGTATACGCACAACGTGCGGCTCAAGGATGTGGAGGAAGCCCAGCAGCGCATCGTCGGCGTGATCCGCCGTCTGGAGAGCGAGGGCGAACTGGTGATTGCAAAGGGCGGGAAGGATGAGATCATTGAGTAGTGTAATCAAAGCGGGGCAGGGCATCCCGGCTCCACCCGTCTTCGTGGGGCGGAGATTCGACCCCGTGGAGAGCCCTCCCGCCGCGCCGGCGAGCCCCCCTCCCGAGGAACCCGCGCCGCAGCCGCAGGGCGACCCCCCCGAGGAAAAGCAGGCCGGCGCGGTTCTGGCGGAGGCGTCCGAAAAGGCGAAGAAGATTCTGGAATCCGCGCAGGCCTACAGCGCCCGCCTGAAGCAGGAGGCGGGGGAGCAGATGTCGCGCGAGGCCGCGAGCGTGCGCAAGCGCGCCTACGACGAGGGCTACGCCCAGGGCATGGAGCGCGGCAAAAGCGACGGGCTCAAGGCGGGCCGCCGCTCCGGCGACGCGGAGGGCCGCAGGGACGCCGCCGCCGAGAACCGGAAAAACGTGCAGGAGCTCGAAAGGATGATCGAAGTCGTCGAGCAGTCGAAGACGCAGATCCTGCAGGACTTCAAAGGCGATCTGCAGGACCTCGCCGTCGCCATCGCGAAGGCGATCCTCAAGCGTGAGCTCGAGACGGACGAGAAGACGATGGGTACCATCATTCAGAATGCGATGGACGCATACCGCAACCAGGGCTGGGTGCGCATCTACGTGCCGGGCGAGACGGCCGCCGTGCTGACGAAGGCGGACAACAACATCGTGAAGGCCCTGCAGGACGTTTCCGAAAACATCAAGGTCGTGCCGACGGACGGTATGGAGGAGGGGGCCTGCATCATCGAGATGCCGGACCAGCTCATCGACGCCGGCGTCGACAGCCAGCTGAGGAAGATCAAGCTTTCCATAGAGGACGCAATGCGGGCGCAGGCCCAGTGAAACCGGCATGGGGTGAGGAAGCATGTTCAATCTGCAAACTGCCTGCGAGATCGTTTCCAGAGTCGATCCCCTCGAGTATAAGGGAAAAGTGAAGAATATCGCCGGCATGATGATCGAGGCGACGGGCGTCGAGGCGAAGGTCGGAGACATTTGCCGCATCGGCGCGGAGGAGGGCGACGACGGCGTCACCGCCGAGGTGGTAGGCTATAAGGAGGGCAACACCCTGCTGATGGCCTACGGCGACGTCAGGGGCGTCGGCCTCGGCAGCGTCGTGGAGAACACCGGCCACAAGCTGAGGGTCCCGGTCGGCGATTTCCTCGTGGGGCGCACGGTCGACGCCATGGGCTGCCCGATGGACGGCAAGGGGCCCTTCAAAACGGAACAGTTTTACGACATCGACGCCTCCTACACCAATCCGCTGGAACGCCCGCGTATCACGGAGCCGCTCAGCTACGGCATCAAAGCCATCGACGGCCTGCTGACCATCGGCAAGGGGCAGAGGATGGGGATCTTCTCGGGCAGCGGCGTCGGCAAGAGCACGTTGATGGGCATGATCGCGAAAAATGTCAAATCCGACGTCAACGTCATCGCGCTGGTGGGCGAGCGCGGACGCGAGGTCAAGGAATTCATCGAGAAGGACCTCGGGGAAGAGGGCCTCGCGCGTTCCGTGCTGGTGGTCGCGACCAGCGATCAGCCGGCCATGTTCCGCGCGAAATGCCCGGCCGTCGCGACCGCCGTCGCGGAATATTTCCGCGACCGGGGGTGCGACGTCCTGCTGATGATGGATTCCCTCACCCGTTTCGCGATGGCCGAGCGCGAGATCGGTCTCTCGGTCGGCGAGCCGCCCATCGCGCGCGGGTACACGCCCTCCATCTACGCCGAACTGCCGAAGCTGCTGGAGCGGTGCGGCAATTTCAAGACCGGCTCCATCACCGGCATCTACACCGTTCTGGTCGAGGGGGACGACCCCAACGAGCCGATCTTGAAATT
>DAINSB010000114.1:0-7762 GCA_036741535.1 Caproicibacter sp.
GCCACAGGGAATACGCGGGCTACAAGGCGAACCGCAAGGGCATGCCGCCGGAGCTGGCGCAGCAGTTGCCCCCTCTCAAGGAGCTGCTCGCGCTGCTGGGCTACCGGCTGGTGGAGCACGAGGGGTACGAAGCCGACGACATCCTCGGCACGCTGTCGAAGGCCTGCGCCGACGCGGGCGGCGACTGCGTTCTGGCGACGGGCGACCGCGACAGCCTGCAGCTTGTGGGGCCGCGCGTGACGGTACGCCTCGCCTCGACCAAGCTGGGACAGCCGCAGGTCACCGTCTACGACGAAGCGAAGGTCCGCGAAGACTACGGCGTCACCCCGAAGGAGATGATCGAGGTCAAAGCCCTGCAGGGCGACTCCTCCGACTGCATCCCGGGCGTGGCCGGCATCGGCCCGAAGGGCGCGGGGCAGCTCGTACAGGCCTACCATTCCATCGACTATATCTACGAAAACCTCGATTCGCTTGACATCCGCGAAACGCTGCGCAGTAAGCTGCGCGAAGGGAAGGACAGCGCGTTCCTGAGCCGCGGGCTCGGCACCATCCGGCTCGACGCACCGATCGACACCGACCTTTCCCACTACGTCCCGAAAGCGCCGGACACGGCGGCCGCGAGGCGGATGATGGCAAAGCTGGAATTCTTCTCTCTGATGGAAAAATTCGTCCCGGCACAGCCGCCGGCAGGGCCGGCCTCGCCTTCCGCGCCGGAAGAGACGGCGCGGAAGGATCTCACTTTGGCTGCCGAGGAGGAGACGGACGGTCCCGCCCTTCTGGAAACGCTGAGGGAATCCGGCCGCGCCGACTTCGCGGCGCAGATCGAAGACGGGAGCCTCAGGGCGCTGTTTGTGAACGCGGGCGGGAAGATCCGGGTCGTCCGGGAAGCGGGCGTCGTCCGGGCCATCCTGTCGGACGCGTCGATCCGCAAAAACACCCACGACATCAAGCCCGTGTGGGCCACGCTTGAGGCGCACGAAACCGACTGTGCCGGCGGCATCGCCGGGCCGGCGTTCGACACCATGCTGGCTGCCTACCTGCTGAATCCCTCGGCCACGGGATACGATCCGCTGCGCCTCGCCCGTGAATATGGCGTCCCGGCACAGCCGGTTTCCCCTTCTGCGCCAACAGGGCCGGCGCAGAAGGACTCCGATTCGGATTCTGCGAGTCGGGAGGCGGTGCTCATTCAGCGAGCGGCCGTCATGCCGGGCCTGGCCGACGCGCTGGAGAAAAAGATCGCGGAAAACGGGCAGACCGAGTTGCTCGACCGCATCGAGATGCCGCTCGCTCGCGTGCTGGCCCGCATGGAGAACGTCGGCTTCGCCGTGGACGCTGCGGGCATCAGGGCGTTCGGAAAAGAGCTCGAGCAAAAAATTGCGGAACTGGAACATCAGGTCTACGAGACCGTCGGGTACGAGTTCAACATCAACTCCCCGAGACAGCTCGGGGACGCCCTGTTCGTCAAGCTGGGCCTCGCGCACGGCAAAAAGACGAAGACCGGCTGGTCCACCAACGCCGCCACGCTCGAAAAGCTCCGCTATGAAAATCCCGCCGTCGAGCTGGTGCTCGAGTACCGCACGCTCGCAAAGCTGAACTCCACCTACTGCGACGGGCTGTTAAAGCAGATCGGCCCCGACGGGCGCATCCATTCGAGCTTCAGGCAGACGGAGACGCGCACCGGGCGCATCAGCTCCACCGAGCCGAACCTGCAGAACATCCCCGTGCGCACCGAACTCGGGCGCGAGATGCGGCGGTTTTTCGTCTCGCGGCCCGGCTGGGTGCTGGTGGACGCCGACTACTCGCAGATCGAGCTGCGCGTCCTCGCGCACGTGGCGAACGACAAGAACATGATCCAGGCCTTCCTCGAGAACGACGACATCCACCGCCGCACCGCCGCGCAGGTCTTCCACATGCCGGAGCAGATGGTCACGCCGCTGATGCGCAGCCGCGCGAAAGCGGTCAACTTCGGCATTGTGTACGGCATCGGAGCGTTCTCGCTCTCGCACAACATCCACGTCTCCGTCCGCGAGGCGAAGCAGTACATCGAGGACTACCTCGCGCATTTTTCCGGGGTGGACGACTACATGAAGCGCGTGGTCGAGCAGGCGAAGGAAAAGGGCTACGCCGAGACGATGTTCGGCCGGCGGCGCTACCTGCCGGAGCTCGCCAGCTCCAACCACAACCTGCGCGCGTTCGGCGAGCGCGTCGCGCGCAACATGCCGATCCAGGGCACGGCGGCGGACATCATCAAAATCGCGATGATTAGGGTGGAGGAGCGCCTCGCGAAAGAGAAGATGAAAGCGCGCCTGATTTTGCAGGTGCACGACGAGCTGATCGTCGAGGCGCCGGAAGCCGAGGCGGAAAGGGCCGCCCGCGTGCTGACCGAAGAGATGCAGGGCGCGGCTTCGCTCTCCGTGCCGCTCACGGCCGAGGCGGGCGTCGGCAAGACGTGGTACGAGGCGAAGGCATGAGCCGTTTCGCCTGCCCGGCCTGCGGGGAGCGGCTTTCACACGAAGGGCCCGTCTTCCGCTGCGGAAACGGCCACAGCTACGACGTCGCCGCCGAAGGATACGTCTATCTGCTGCCGCCGAACAAAAAGCACTCCCGCATGCCGGGCGACAACAGGGAGATGGTCGCATCGCGCCGCCGGTTCCTCGCGGGCGGGTGGTACGAGCCTTTTTCGGACGTGCTGAACCGGCTGTGCGCGGAGTGCCTGGGCACGGGGAAAGCGCCCGTGGTGCTCGACGCGGGCTGCGGCGAGGGATATTACACGGGGCGCCTCTCGGAGTTTCTTCGGGCGGACGGACGTTCGCCCGAAGCCTACGGCTTCGACATCTCGAAAGCCGCGGTGAGGGCGGCGGCGAAGCATCATCCGGGCATCTCGTTCGCCGTGGGCAGCACGTTCGGCATCCCGTTCCGCTCCGGCGAGGCGGACCTTGTGACCGACGTGTTCGCGCCCATCGTGCCGGAGGAATTCCTGCGGGTCGCAAAGCCGGGCGGGCACCTGATCCTCGCGGTGCCGGGGGCGCGGCACCTGTACGGCCTGAAGAAGATTCTGTACGACGAGCCGTACGAGAACGAAACACGCGACACGGAATACCCGGGCTTCGCTTTCCTGCGGCGGGTGCCGGCGCGGGGAATGCTCGCGACGGACGACCCGCAGGTCATGCGCGACCTGTTCGCCATGACGCCGTATTACTGGAAAACGCCGAAGGCGGGCGGCGCCCGCCTCGCGGATACCCCTTCCCTGAAAACGGAAACCGCGTTCGATTTTCTGATTTACCGAAAGGTGGCGGACCCATGAGCAAACGAAAGGCCTTTGTCGATTTTGTCAAGGCGGAGAACCTGTTTTTCCTTCTGGCCGTCACGCTTCTCGCGCTCGCGGTCAGGCTCCGGTTCTTTCCGTTCGCGTCGGGGGACTACCACCAGTTTCTGCAGGGATGGTTTTCCGAACTGAGGAACAACGGCGGATTCGCGGCCGTCGGGCGGAGCGTGGGCGACTACACGCCGACATACTTATACCTGCTCGCGTTCCTTTCGTACCTCCCGGCGCCGGACCTGTACCTGATCAAGCTGCTTTCGTTCGCGGGCGACATCGTGCTGGCGTTCTTCGCGCGCCGCATCGTGCAGCTCAAATACGAGGAATTCTGGGGCGAGATCGCCTATGGCATCGTGATCCTGCTGCCGAGCGTCGTGCTCAACTCCGCGGCGTGGGGGCAGTGCGACTCCATCTACACGGCGGCGCTGCTCGCCTGCGTGTACTACGTGCTGACCGACCGGCAGTGCGCCGCCGTGACCGCTTTTTCCGTCGCGTTCGCCTTCAAGCTGCAGGCGGTGTTCCTCGCGCCGTTCCTGCTGGTGCTCGTCGTGCGGCGGAAGATCGCCTGGCGCACCCTGCTGATCATCCCTGCCGTTTACGTCGCCGCCATGCTGCCCGCCGCCCTGCTGGGCCGCGATCTGGGCGACCTTCTCACCGTTTATTTCCGGCAGGCGCGGCAGTACAGCGACATCTCGATGTACCTGCCGAACCTCGCGGTCTGGTACCCGAAAGGCACGCCGGCTTCGACCGGCATGGCGATCGCCTTCGCCGCGGCGGCCGTGGCCATGCTGGCGGCCGTCTACATCGGCATGCGGGAATTCGACCTGACGGACGAGATGATCGTCTCCCTCGCGCTGCTCTCGGTGCTGTTCGTGCCCTACGTGCTGCCCTACATGCACGAGCGTTATTTCTACTGTGCGGACGTCCTCGGCGTGGTGTACGCGTTCTATTTCCCCGAAAAATTCTACGTGCCGGTGCTGACCGTGCTCAGCTCCACCTACGTGGTCTGCCATAACCTGTTCCATGCCCATTTCATCAACATCAAGGTCCTTTCGGTGCTCATCCTGTTCTGTCTGCTCTGGGTCGGCGTCAGCACCATGTACCTGACGCGCGACCGCAAGATCGAGCACATCGCGCGGGAGAAGATGCACCGCGCGAGGGAAAAATGGAAGAACTGAAGATCATGCCGATGGAGGAACGCCACCTCGACGCGCTGGCGGCGCTGGAACAGGCGTGCTTCTCCGAGCCGTGGACGCGCGGCGGCCTCGCGGCGGAGCTCGACAACCCCATCGCCGTCTTCCGCGTGGCGGAGTGGAGCGGCGCACCCGCCGGATACGCCGGCATGCACTGCATTCTGGATGAAAGCTATGTGGCGAACGTCGCGGTCTTCCCGCAGTACCGACGGCGGGGCGTGGCGCGCGCGCTGATGGAGCACCTCCTCGGCGCCGCCCGCCGGTACGACCAGCGGTTCATGACGCTCGAGGTGCGGCCCTCCAACGCGGCGGCCCTCGCGCTCTACTCGGACCTCGGCTTCCGTCAGACGGGCCGCCGGAAGAATTTTTATCGCCTGCCCGCGGAGGACGCGCTGATCTTGACGCGGACTGTGTCCGCCCCCGATCCGCGCCGTTCAGCCCCCTGAAAGCCTCGGGGTGCGGCTGGCGCGAGAGTCAGAAACAACTCCCGGCCCCTTGCGGATAGAAAAGTCCGGCCCAAAAATCAGCCCGGCGGCATACCGGACAAGCTGAGCCTGATTGTATAGAAAGAGGTTTTCAATATGTCAAAACGCGAAAATTTTCTGCTGGCCGCCGCATGCCTGTCCTTCGGCATGGTCCTCGGCTTCGCGCTCTCGCCCATCAAAAGGGGCGTGACCGTCTCCTGCGGGAATAACAACACCGTCCTCCCGCACGGGATGCACCCCCGCGAAAAGAGTGCGCGCCCCACGCCGGAGCCTCTGAAAGAGGAAAAACTCTGAAATGAAAATACTGGGAATCGAAAGCTCCTGCGACGAAACCGCCGCCGCCGTGGTGGAGGACGGCCGCGCCGTGCTCTCGAACGTCGTCGCGTCGCAGGTGGAGGAACACAGACTCTACGGCGGAGTCGTGCCGGAGATCGCCTCGCGCCGGCACTGCGAGGCCATCGTCGGCGTGGTGCAGAAGGCCCTGGACGACGCGGACACCCCCCTGGCGGAGATCGGCGCCGTCGCCGTGACCTATGCGCCGGGCCTGATCGGCGCTCTGCTCGTGGGCGTCAATTTTGCGAAAGGGCTGTCCCTCGCCGCGGACAAGCCCCTGGTTCCGGTGCACCACCTGCGCGCGCACATCGCGGCGAACTACCTCACCGACCCGGAGCTTACGCCCCCGTTCCTGTGCCTCGTGGTCTCGGGCGGGCACACGCACCTGGTCGAAGTGGAGGACTACACCCGCCTGCGCGTGCTGGGGCAGACGCGCGACGACGCCGCCGGCGAAGCGTTCGACAAGGCCGCCCGCGCCATGGGGATCCCGTACCCGGGCGGCGTGGAGCTGGACCGGATCGCCGAGCGCGGAAACGAAAGGGCGTACCGCCTGCCGCGCCCGTCGGTCGACGGCGCGCCGTACGATTTCAGCTTCTCCGGCCTCAAGACGCACGCGGTCAACCTGATCCACAACGCGAAGCAGCGGGGCGAAACGCTGAACATCCCCGACCTCGCGGCCTCGTACCGCAGGGCCGTGGTCGACTGCCTGACCCGCAACGTTATGGCGGCCGTGCGGGCAACCGGGGCCGAAAAGCTCGCCGTGGCCGGCGGCGTCTCGGCAAACGCGCTGCTGCGGCGGGAGCTTGAGCGCCTCTGCCGGGAAAACGGCCTCGCCTTCTTCCGGCCGGAGCTTCCGCTCTGCGGCGACAA
Source organism: Caproicibacter sp. (assembly GCA_036741535.1). Taxonomy (GTDB): domain Bacteria; phylum Bacillota; class Clostridia; order Oscillospirales; family Acutalibacteraceae; genus Thermocaproicibacter. The sequence goes on from DAINSB010000114.1 coordinate 6,201, forward strand.
CGGCGCCATGGTCGCCTCGCAGGGATATTACGAATTTCTCTCCGGGAATACCGCGGGGCCGGACCTGAATGCCTGCGCGGAAACTTCTGTGGAAGACAGCCGGGGCGATCTGTAAAATCTGCATAATCAAAAATAAAAAGTTGCAGGATCGATTTTCCCGATGTCGGCTCAGCCGGCCTGATAGAAAGTTCCCGATTTTACCATTCTGTTAACAATTTAACATTCTTTTCGATTGCAACAACGGCGAATTTGGTGTATGATGGGAGTAATTTCGTGAGGCCATCAGGGCTGAAAGGAGAAATCTATGACTCAGAATCGATCCGTACAGGAGTGGATCGGCAAAATGAGGGAGCTTGTGGGTCCGGATCAGGTGGTCTGGATCGACGGTTCCCAGCAGCAAATTGAATGTCTGCGCGCCGAAGCCTGCAAAACAGGAGAACTGATCCAACTTAATCAGGAAAAATTGCCGCAATGTTACCTGCACCGCACGGCGGTCAACGATGTCGCCCGCGTGGAGGACCGCACGTTCATCTGCGCCCGCAGGGAAGAGGACGCCGGGCCGACCAATCATTGGATGGAACCGCAGCAGGCTTACACCATGCTTTACGATATTGCCCGCGGCAGTTACAAGGGCCGCACCATGTACGTGATCCCCTATTCGATGGGCCCCGTCGGCTCGCCGTTCTCGAAGATCGGCATCGAGCTGACCGACTCCATCTATGTCGTGCTCAACATGTCCATCATGACCCGCGTGGGCCAGAAAGTCCTCGACTGCCTCGGCGGCAGCGGCGACTGGGTCAGGGGCCTGCACTGCAAGTGCAACATCGACGCGGAAAAGCGCTATATCTGCCATTTTCCGGAGGACAACACCATCATCTCGGTCAACTCCGGGTACGGCGGGAACGTGCTGCTGGGCAAAAAGTGCTTCGCCCTGCGCATCGCCTCCTTCCTCGGGAAGAAAGAGGGATGGATGGCCGAGCACATGCTCATCCTCGGCGTCCAGCGCCCGGACGGGGAGATCAAATACGTCGCCGCCGCGTTCCCGTCCGCGTGCGGCAAGACGAATCTCGCCATGCTGATCCCGCCCGAGATCTACCGCAGGAAGGGCTATAAGATCTGGACGGTCGGCGACGACATCGCCTGGATGCGCGTCGGGCCGGACGGCAGGCTCTGGGCCGTGAACCCGGAGAACGGATTCTTCGGCGTGGCGCCGGGGACCAACGAAAAATCCAACCCGAACGCGCTCGCCACCATGCGCCGGGGGACCATCTTCACCAACGTCGCGCAGAACCTCGACGACAACACCGTCTGGTGGGAGGGCCTGGACCACAACCCGCCGAAGAACGGCGTGGACTGGAAGGGCCGCCCGTGGGACGGCACGACCAGCAAGGAAAAGGGCGCGCACCCGAACAGCCGCTTCACCGCCCCGGCGAAGAACTGCCCGTGCGTCAGCCCCGAGTTCGACAGCGGCAAGGGCGTGCCGATCTCCGCCATCATCTTCGGCGGCCGCCGCGCGCACACCACGCCGCTGGTCTACCAGTCCCGCGACTGGAACAACGGCG
>DAINSB010000115.1:0-7755 GCA_036741535.1 Caproicibacter sp.
TTCCCGCAGCCGGAGGGGCCGATGATGGAGAGGAACTCGCCCTTCCGGACCGAAAAGCTGATAGCCCGGAGGGCCTCCACCGCGTTGTCGTTCGTGTCAATGTAGGTGCGGCCGACCGACTCGATCTCAATCAGATTTTCTCCGCTCATTTCACAATTCCCTTCTGCCAGACGAGCAGTCTGCTCTGGATCAGGCCGATCCCCTTGAGGATCAGCGAGAAAAGGACGGCCATGATGATGATGGCGGCGTACACTTTGTAGTAGGAAGACCACGCCTTCGCCCAGTTGATGTAATAGCCGAGCCCGCCTTTCGCGCCCATCATCTCGGACACGACCAGCGTTGTGAAAGCCAAGCCGTTGGCGGTGGAGATGCCGGTGAAAATCTGCGGCACGGCGTTGGGGATCGCCACATGGAACAGCAGCCAGCTCTGTTTCGCGCCGAGGGTCTTCGCCACCTCGAAATAGACCTTGTGGGTGCCCGCCATGCCCTGCGCCGTCATGAACGCGACCGGGAACCACGCGCAGATCGCGATCATGAACACGCCGGCGAGGAAGGAGGTGGGCAGGACCGTCAGCGCGAAGGGCATCCAGGCCACGGCGGGGATCACGCCGGTGATCTTCAGAGGCGGAAAGAGCCAGTAGTTTATTTTGGCGAACCAACCGATCAGAATGCCCGTGCCGACGCCCAGAATGATGCCGGACGCAAAGCCGAAGAAGAACAGCCGCAGGGAGTAGTAGGTGTTTTGGAGCAGAAAGTTGAAGTCGTCCCCGAAGACCGAAGTGACCTGCGAGGGGCCTGGGAAAAACGGGAGCGGCAGGATCCCCGATTTCGTGCTCAGCAGGTCCCATACGGCCAGGAGGGCGCCCATCGCGAACCGGAAGGGCACCCGGCCGACGAATTTCGCGCGCCTCTCTTCAGAGAACCAGGAGAACGCCGCGATCCCCGCGTACAGCGCGATCAGCCCGAGCAGGATGAAGCGGTAGATGGTGTCGCTGACCTGCTGCGAATCCGGCACAGTCAGGTTGACGACCGCCGCTGCGGCGAATCCGGAGAGAGAAAGGACCGCCCGGCTCAGATAATATCTGTTTGAAGCATTGCCCGCCGTCTCCCGGCCCAGGCTGGCACCCGGCGCCCGGCCGGCGACCGGTTCCCGGCTGGCGGCCGGGACCGGGGCATAGCTTTTCGTGGCGGAAAAGGAACTGTTCATCGTTTACCTCCTAAAGGACGGAACCATCAGGTCGTAACTTTGGCATAGATCTGATCCGCGAACTTGTCGGGATCCTTGGTCTTGAGATAGCCGATCTTGGAAAGCTCCTGCACAAAATAGAGCACGTTTTTCTTCACGTTATCCGCGTTCTGCTCCTGCAGCGACGGATACTGGTAGCTCTTGATCAGCGCGAGGGCGAGCTGCTTATCCGTGATGTCGGAATATTTCTTGTCTGAAATAATGTTGACCGCTTCCTCCGGATTGCTGTGGATCCAGTCCTGCGCCTTGTGGTAGGCCCTCAGAAGCGCCGCCACCTTGCCGGGGTCTTGATCCAGCACCTTTTCGGAAGCATAGAGGAAGCAGCAGTATTTGTCGGCAAAGATCGGGTCGGTGGAGAGATCGAAGATTTTCTTGAAGCCCTTGTTCTTCACGGCCAGGGAGCCGAAGGGGTCCCAGATGGCCGCGGCGTCGATCTCGCCCTTCTCGGCCGCTTCGACCTCCAGGTTGCCGTCGTTGTAGGGCACGAATGTGACCTCTTTGTTGTTCTTCGCGACGACGCCGTGGTTTTCAAGCCACACGCTCGCAACCTGGAAGGGGGTGCCGCCGATCTCGTCGACGCCGATCTTTTTGCCTTTGAGGTCCTGCGCGGATTTGATCGTCGAATTCTTCGGGACGACAATGGTGATGCAGCCTTTGTGCAGGCCGTCCACGACCTTGACTTTCACGCCCTCTTCGATCGACGGGAAAAACTGGAAGTCTCCGTTGACGATCGGGATGGTCCCGTTGTTCAGGCCGATCTTGCGGGTCTCGGTGTCGGCGGAGATCAGGTTCACGTCGAAGCCCTCCTCCGCGAAAAAGCCTTTTTCATAGGCGATGTAAATCGGCGCGCCGCAAAGGGAACCGTCTTTGCCCGGGATATTGATCTTTCCGTACTTATACTGCTTCGTGCCCTGGGCGCTCGCGCTTGCGGCGCTCTGGGAAGCCTGCGCGCTCTGGGCGCTCCCCGAGGCGCTCGACGTACCGGCGCTGCCGGAGTTTCCGGCGCAGGCGGTCAGGGAGATGGAAGCAGCGAGAATCAGCGACGCCGCGCGGGAGATTTTGTTCAATGATTTCATGATGCACACCCTCCAAAAATCAGGTTCAGGCAAGCGCCTTCCGAAACGCCTGCTCCAAGTCGTCGATCAGATCGGAAGCGTCTTCCAGGCCGGTCGAGATGCGGATCAGGTTCTCCGGGACATCGGCGAGGACCTTCTCCTGCGGTTCCAGTTCCCCGTGGGTCGTCTGCGGGGAATTGACGATCAGCGAACGCGAGTCGCCGATGTTGACGTGGTAGTGGAACAGGCGGACCGAGTTCAGGAACGTCTCCCTCTGCTTCTGCGTCCCCTTGAATCCGAAGGACAGCAGGCCGCCCGCGCCCTTTTTGAAGTCCCGCAGGGCCAGCGCGTGGTAGGGGCTGGACGCAAGGCCCGGGTAGCGGACCCATTCCACCGCTTTGTGGGAGGAGAGATACTCCGAGAGCGCCTGCGCGTTGCGCACCTGCTTTGAAAGGCGCTCCGACAGGGTCTCGATGCCGATCAGCGCGAGGTAGGCGTCGAACGGGGAAAGGGACGCCCCCAGATAGTTCAGGTAATTGAAGCGGATCCGGTTGGTGAACGGCGCGTCGGGGAACGCCTCGAGAAACGTGCGGCGGTTCCCGTCTTTGTCGCGGAGCGTGTAGTATTTCTCCGAGAACTGCGGGAATTTGTCCGTCGCGTAGTCGAACTTCCCGCTTTCGAGGATCAGCCCCGCGACGAGGTTGCCGTGGCCGTTGAGCCCTTTGGTGGCGGAGTAGACCACGATGTCCGCGCCGTGCGCGATCGGGTTGTAGAGGTACGGCGTCGCCACCGTGTTGTCCACCACGAGCGGGATGCCGTGTTCGTGGGCGACCTTTGCGATGGCGTCGATGTCCAGCAGGATCGCGCTCGGGTTGCTGATGCTTTCCAGATAGATCGCCCGGGTGTCCGGCTTGATTTCCGCCGCCAGCTTTTCGGGGCGCTCGATATTTTTGGCAAAATCGATATGGATCCCGAGTTTGGGATAGATCTTTTTGAAGCTGTCCGCGCTCCCGCCGTACAGGTAGGGGGAAGACAGGATCCTTCCGCCGCCCTCCGCGAGATTCAGCAGAGTATAGCTGATCGCCGCCATGCCCGAAGCAACCGCGATCGCCGCGGCCGCCCCGTCCAGCGTCCTGACGCGCTCCTCCAGAACGGCCACGGTCGGATTGCCGGTGCGGGTGTAGAGAAACCCGAGCGTCCTCAGGCCGAACAGATCCGCCGCAAACTGCACGTCGCGGAAATCGTAGGACGTGGTGGCGTAGATCGGCGGCGACACGGCGTAATTGTGGTCCTTCGGTTCGTACCCCGCCCGGACCTTGAGCGTATCGAAGCGATACTTCGGAGCGAGTTCTTCGTTCGACATATGTTTTTCTCCTTTCGATTTCGGATGAACTGCCTCGTCTGACTGCGACAGCCGCTTGTCATATAACACCACGCCCTTTCCCGCCGCGCATAAGCCCGGCCCGATAAAACGAGCCCGCAGGCCGGTTGACCTGCGGGCTTTCAAACGCTTCCGGTTTTCAAAAGCGGAAAGTCGGCCAGTCCGATCCCGGGCGCAGCGGAACGCGGCGAATGCCACAGCGGAACATTCGCATCTCACACATCCCGCACCCCGTCCGGTCGGGCCGATTGCTGAAAAGGTCGTATCCCATGGTTCTCTCCTCCACTCTTTTACAGATAAAAAAAGCCTGACGCAGCAAAAAAGCTGCCGTCAAGCCTCCGGATGTCCGGTCGGTTCGCGCGAAACGAATCTTATGGGTCTATTATAATACGGAATTTTTAAAAGTCAAGTATTTTTATATGTTTTATATGTTTTAAAAAATGCCTGATTTTTTCGGCCTCTTTCGGGCTTTCGCCGGGCGGCGGCTTTGTTGCCTGCCGTCGCCCCGAACGAATTACCGCCCCTCTCCCAAAAGCCCAAGCTGCCGGAGCTTTTCCAGTACGGCCGCGACCGGGTACGGCGTCTGGAAGACCCGCAGGCCCTTTTCCAGCAGGTACTGCGCCGCCACGGGGCCGATCCGGCTGACGAGGATCGCCTCGCAGTCACCGAGCATCAGGCCGACCTTGTCGAACTCGGCGGGGTCATGCCCGAAAGTCCGTTTGATGTCGCGCCGCTCCACGAACCGCCAGCCGGTCTCGTCGACGTCGTAGATATAGAATTCCTGCGCCTGACCGAAATGCAGGTCCACCGCCACGCCGTCGGTGCTGGCGGCCGCGACGCGCCCGGGTTTTACGCTTCTTCGTGCCGCCGTCAACGGTAGGTGTCGAGCACGCGGTCGTAGATGTCTTCGATCACGCGCAGGCCGCCGTTGTAGCCCGCGTACCCGCAGTTCAAAATCAGCCGATACTCCACGGGCACGCCCAAAATCAGCAGGTCCGCTCCGAGGTCTTTCGCGAGATCGCGGTCCCAGCTGCTGCCGAGGATCAGCGCGCGCTGGCGGTTCTCATCCCCGCGAATCTTTTCCTGGATCGCGCCGCCGTCCGTCTCGAACTCCACCTCCGCCGACCGGCGGTCGGAGAGGTGCGCGAACTCGTTCCGGATGCCTTCGCGGAATTCCTCCGGCGTGTCGTCCACGACGAACTGCCGCGCCGGCAGGATGCCGAGCTCGTTCACGAGGTACTTCGCGAAGCCGACGGCGTACGACGCGTCCAAAATGGTGTAGAACCTGCGCGGCAGCCCGTAGCGGAATTCCAGCATGAAATCCGCCATCCGCTCGATGAACGAATAGAATTTGCGCTCTTCGTTCCCGATGAACGCTTCCGCCCGGCCGCGGTCGAGATGCGCAAATTCCGCGACCTGATGCAGGAACCGGCTCGTTTCCGCGCCGCCGACCGGAAGATAGGGAAAATGGAAATACGGCGTGCCGTATTTCTGCTTGAGGTGCTCCGCGATGCCGAGGCCGACCCACGAGCTCGCGACGATGTTGAATTCCGCGTTCGGGATGCTCCGCCATTCCGGAAGGCCGGAGGATTCCTGCCCGAACAGGATATTCACGGTCAGGCCGATGCCTTCGAGCACCCGCTTTAATTCCGCTAAGTTGCCGTTCCAGTACGGGTCCTGGTACGGGACGGTCGCGAACACGTTCACGAGGCCCTTCTGCACGCCGCCGGGAGCGCGGTGCGTGTCGACGTACTGGTCGATGATGGCGTTGACCACGGTCTCGTGGCTGCGGTAGTTGTTGGTCTTGAAGCCGCCGGTCTCCGCGCAGACGACCGGGTGCCCCGCGGCGCGGAATTCCTGCGCCACGCTGTCGATGTCGTCGCCCACGATGGAGGCCGTGCAGCCGGTGAGGATCACGTATAGGTCGGCGTCGATCACCTGCAGGGCGCCGCTGACCACGCTGCGCAGCTTGTCGACCCCGCCGAACACCACGTCCCGCTCGCTCGCGTTGGTGCATGGGATAGTGCTTCCGCCCGCGTAGGCTTCGCCCTGCCCGATGAGGCCGGTGATCTTGTTGCTGCAGCCCGGCCCGGAGTGCAGCACCGGCACCGCGCGCCGGATGGCGACGACGGTCTGCTGCGCGCCGAGCGCGCAGGAATAGCGCGGCTGCTCAATAACTTTGGACAAACAGGTCGCCTCCCAGAAAAGTGTTCGGATCCTGATCCAGCCACCACTTGGTGTAGGGCATGGTGCTGTGCTTCGCGAGGTTGGTCACGAATTCCGTGTTGTCGAGCGCCTCCTCGATCCGCTCGGCGTAGCGCAGCACCCCGTCGTAGCCGAAGCTGAGCTGCTCGTCGCCGATCAGCAGCGTCGGGATGCCGAGCTTCGCGCCCCAGACGGTCATGCCGCCATGCCGCGCGATAAAGATGTCCGGCTTGACGCGGCGCAGCAGGTTGACAAGCTCGAACGCCTGCTTGTTGCAGACGTTGAAGTTCGGGATGTCCCCGTAGTCCTTCACGTCGCGCGCCAGCATGTCGGCGCGCTCGCAGCCGTTGTCGTAGACCGGGTCGTGGTGGAAGATCGCCGCGCCCCTGACGGTAAAGCCGAGCTCCCGCAGTACGGCAATCAGCGCGTGCCCGTGGGCCGCCCCCGCCGTGACGAACGCGGTTTTGCCCTTAAATTCGTCCCGGTATTTCTGAAGCCTCGGCAGCACGCGCGCGTGCCCCTCGGCGACGATCTTTTCCACTTCGTCCTCGCGGTGCAGCACGCGGCCGAGCTCCCGCAGCCATTCGTCGGTCCCCTCGACGCCGTAGCCGGGCGAAGTCTTGATCTCCGGCACGCCGTACACCTGCTCCAGCGCCGCGCCGAGGTAGGTCCCCAGCGTCTGGCAGACCTGGATGGAGGCCACCGCCTCGGAAATGTGCGAGAGCTCTTCGACGGTGGAGAAGGCGACGACATACTGCGGCTCGTACCCGAGGCGGTGCAGCAGGCCGTCGAAGATATGGCTGCCCCAGAAATTGATGATGTTGACGCGGTTTGTCTTTTTTCGCGGCGGCTTGACGATCTTGCGCACGATGGCGTGGTAGGCGGAGTCGAAGCCCGTCGTCCAGATGCGGGACTTGAACCCCTCGCAGAAGCAGGCGACGACCGGGATGCCGATCTCCTTTTCCATCTCGTTGGTCACGCTCTCCACGTCGTCCCCCGTGATGCCGGAGGCGCAGGAGGTCGTGACGAAAATGGCGTGGGGCTTCACGCGCTCGTAGACGGTGCGGATCGCGCTGCGCAACGTTTCCGCGCCGCCGAAGATCGTGTCCCCTTCGCCGATGTTGGAGCTGAAGTACCGCCCCGTCGCGCGCGGCAGGCCGCGCTCCACCTGCCCCTCGCGGTAGACGAAGTTGAAGCCCTCCGCGTCGCCCATGCAGCCGATCGGCGCGTGGTTGATGACCGCGGCGTCCGGGATCATGCAGAGCTGGCAGAACGCCTGGCCGGAGCTGCACCCGGTGCACTGGCTGAAGCTGCGCGGCGTCTCGGCGAGCGTGCCGCTGTGGGATTCCTTCACAAGCTCGCCGGCGTTGCCCGTAAAGCCCGTGATGGAGCCGAGGCGGATCTCGCGGATCACCACCTCGGGCGATTTCAGATTGACCGTGCTCAAACGAAAAACCCCTTTCTTGCGCGGGATGCTCCCGCAGTCAAGCCGCGCCGTTTGGCGGAATAAAAATTCCGGGCTGCGACTGGCGCGGCGCTGATTCAATTTGCAGATCCAACCGGAAAGGACGCGCTCCGTGCGGGGGTATACTCTTTTCAGCGGGAAGCCGCAGGCACAAACGGCGCTTTGCGCCCTCAGCTTTTGCCCTGCGCCGGCCTTCCGGCTGGCTGAAGCCGGCTGAGCCGGCGGATCAGGCGCTCCATCGCGTTTTCGACGGAGATCGGTTCCTCGGTCGGCGTCTCCAGACATTCGATGCCGCGGCTGCGGAACAGGCTGTACGGGTAGATGCCGATCCGGTAGGTCAGAAGGTACCGGCAGTCCGAGAGAAGCTCCACGACCTCCTGCACATGCGTTTCGTCATGGGAAA
>DAINSB010000116.1:0-7677 GCA_036741535.1 Caproicibacter sp.
CGCCTTGCCTGCCACAGCTGCGAATGCGGCGATTGTTGTTCCGACCAGCTCGACGAGCTGATCCGCATCGTGCAGCGGGCGCTGGTCCCATAAGCGGCGCGGTGCCCGCGCGGTCAGGCCGCACCGTTTCGCTGAGTGTAAACCGCGGGCTGCGGCGGGTGCGAGAGCATGGGGCGGGCTACACGCCCGGCATGAAAGGCGGTGACACGCCGCAGATTAAATGAATGTTCGTTTATCAAGAAAGGAAGCTGACTTATGATACTACCGATCGAAGATCTTGTGCTTCTGCCGGGAATGACCTGCACCCTGCAGCTCAAAGGAAAGATGCTCCCGCAATCGCAGGAAGACGGGGAGGTCATCACGGCTCTTCCGCTGAAGCACGCCAGAAGCGCGGAGACGCCTTCGGCGGACGATTTTTACAGAATCGGCGCGTCGGTCGAGGTGCTGAAGATCGTTCCGGGGGAGACGGACGCGAAAGCCGCGGTAAAGATCGTCAGCCGCGCGGAGGTGTCCGGGATCCATGAGGAAAACGGCATCCTCAGGGGCAAGGCGACGCCGGTGCCGGACGTGATCGACCTGGATGCGAACAGCGCCAGGCAGATGATGGCCTATATCCGCGACATCGCCCACCAGGTCGGCGCGAAATTCCAGAATTCCGAACAGCTTCTGGATGCGATCGACAAGATCGACAACCTGAACGTTCTGATCGGCTCCATCTGCCGCCTGATCCCCCTCACGAGGGAGGAACAGTATTCGCTGATGGAGACCTCGTCCCTCAAGGCGAGGGGCCTTACGTTCATCGACTACTTCCTGCGCTATAAGGAATCCGTGAAGCTGCAGATTGAACTGGCCGAACGCTTCAACGAAAAGGCGAATAAGAGCTACCGCGAGAGCATCCTGCGCGAACAGCTCAAGAACATCCAGGACGAACTCGGCAAAGAGGAGGGCGAGCCGGCCGGGGAGACGGACGGCAAGGACTACCGCGCGCTGATCGAGCGGGCGCATATGCCGAAAGAGATCCGCAAGGCGGCCCTGGAAGAAGCGGAGAAGCTGAAGCGCCAGAACCCCGCCAGCCCGGACTACAACGTGCTGCGGGACTACCTCGACTTCATGCTCGCCCTGCCGTGGAGGGTGCGCAGGACGAAGCCCGCCAGCCTGAACGAGGCGCGGCGCCTGCTCGACAAGGATCACTACGGCCTGGAGAAGGTCAAGGAACGCATCCTGCAGCACCTCGCCGTCATGCAGCTCAAGGGCGACCGGCAGGGCTCCATCCTGCTGCTGGTCGGCCCTCCGGGCACCGGCAAGACCAGCCTCGGCAAGAGCATCGCCCAAGTGCTGAATCGCAAATACATACGCATCAGCCTGGGCGGCGTCCGCGACGAGGCGGAGATCCGCGGCCACCGCAGGACCTATGTCGGCGCCATGCCCGGCCGCATCCTCGAGGGCATCAAGAAGGCCGGCACGCTGAACCCGGTCATGGTCCTCGACGAAGTCGACAAGCTGGCGGTCGGGTACAACGGCGACCCGGCGGCGGCGCTGCTCGAAGTGCTCGACCCGGAGCAGAACAGCACCTTCACCGACCATTATCTGGACCTGCCGTACGACCTTTCCAACGTGTTCTTCATCGCGACGGCCAATACGCTCGAGACGATCCCCGCCCCGCTGCTCGACCGCATGGAGGTGATCGAGCTTTCGAGCTACACGGAAAACGAGAAATTCCACATCGCCCGGGAGCATCTGATCCCCGAGGCGCTGCGCGAAAACGGCCTGACGGAGAAAGACGTCACGATCGGCGACTCGGCACTCAAAAAAATCATATCCGACTTCACCATGGAGGCGGGCGTGCGCGGCCTGAAAAAGCAGTTGAACGTCATCGCCCGCACGGTGGCGGAAAAGATCGTCATGGGTTCCGCGGAGAAGCCGTTCGTCGTAAAGCCGGAGTCGCTCGAAGAGATCCTGGGGAGCCGGGCGTACCGCCACGACGTGGCGCAGAGCGCCGCCGCCCCCGGCGTGGTGACGGGCCTTGCCTGGACGCCGGTCGGCGGGGAGATCCTGTTCATTGAGGCGACGGAGATGCCCGGCAACGACCAGGTGATCCTGACGGGCCAGCTCGGCGACGTGATGAAGGAGTCGGCGCGCATTTCCCTCAGCCTGCTCAAGTCCCGCCTGCCGGTCAACGCCTTCAAGTTCAAGGACCGCGACATCCACATCCACGTCCCCTCGGGCGCGGTGCCGAAAGACGGGCCGTCCGCCGGCGTCGCCCTGTTCACGGCGCTCTCTTCGCTCGTGACCGGCATCCTCGTGGACCCGCACCTCGCCATGACGGGCGAGATCACGCTGCGGGGGGCGGTGCTGCCCATCGGCGGGCTGAAAGAAAAGCTGATCGCGGCCGACCGCGCCGGCATCACGCGCGTGCTGATCCCGAAAGAAAATCTGCAGGACCTGAAAGACGTTCCCGCGGAAGTGCTCGAGCGGATCAAGATCGTGCCGGTGGAAACGGTGGAGGATGTCCTCCGCGAGGCGCTGGGCATCGCGCTCCCGAAGCCGGAGCAGGTGCTGCTGACGCCGGATTTTATCAACGGCCTGCGGCTGAAAGCCAAGCTGTGATGTTAAAAAAAGGGGACGGCGCCAAATCGGCGTCGTCCCCTTTTACGCGCTTCTTGGACCCTCCTGCCGTAAAATTATCCGCCCATTTTCCGCAGCTTTTTCAGATCGATCAGTTCGATCTGCCCGCGCGACAGTTTCAGGAGGCCGTCGTTTTCCAGATACTTGAGCGAGCGACTGACGACCTCCCGCGCCGTGCCGATATTCCGGGCGATCGCGTCGTGGGTGATGGAGAGCGTGGGGGAGTTCTCCAGCGCGGCCTGCTCCAGCAGGAAGGCGGTTCAGAAGGATCGCCCCCGGCTCGAAGGAGGCCTTTGAACCGTAAACTGCCGCGGAATGCCGCTCGGTTTCCCTCAGGTTTTTTAAAACGGGCAGGCAGTCTTCTAAAAAAGCCATGTCCCCGTGGTCCAGCATCGGAAATCCCCCCTTGTGCAGATTATTCGGGGGAAGGGAAAGTTATGTAAAAAACGCCGCCGGCCATTTGTCTGGCCGACGGCGGTCTTTGCGCGGGTGTTTTTATTTGTTCGGGAGTTTTCCCGGACTCTCCCGCCGGAGCAAGCGGATTTTTTTCTCCGTGCTGAACGGCGGGGCCTGATTATTCCACCGTGACGGATTTGGCGAGGTTGCGCGGCTTGTCGACGTCGCAGCCTTTCTGCACGGCCGTGTAGTAGGCGAGCAGCTGCAGCGGCACGACGGAGAGCACCGGGTACAGCACGTCCTGCAGGTGTGGCAGGTAGATCACGGCGTCGGCGATCTGCTCCACGGCGGTGTTGCCCTCTTCCGCAAAGGCGAGGACCTTGGCGCCGCGCGTGGTGACTTCGCGGATATTGCTGAGCATCTTGTCGTACAGCTTCCTCTGGGTCGCGACGGCGATGACGACGGTGCCGTCCTCGATCAGGGCGATGGTGCCGTGCTTCAGTTCCCCGCCGGCGTACGCCTCCGAATGGATATAGGAGATCTCCTTCATCTTCAGGGCCCCCTCCATCGCGACCGCGTAGTCGATGCCCCTGCCGAGGAAAAACATGTTCCGGTGCATATAGTTGTTGGAGGCGAATTTCTGCAGCGTCTCGCGGTGTTCCAGCAGCCCGCCGATCTTTTCCGGCAGGGTGAGCATGTCGGCCTTGATGGCCTCGATTTTTTCGTCGGGCAGCGTGCCGCGCCTCTTTGCGAAATACAGCGCGAGGATATACATCGTGACGAGCTGGGTCGTGTAGGCTTTTGTGGAAGCCACGGCGATCTCGGGCCCGGCCCAGGTGTAAAGGACTTCGTCCGCCTCGCGCGCGACGGAGCTGCCGACGACGTTGGTGATGGCCAGCACGCGGACGCCGCGGCCTTTCGCCTCGCGCAGCGCGGCGAGCGTGTCGGCGGTTTCGCCCGACTGGCTGACGACGATGAGCAGCGTGTTTTTGTCCATCAGCGGGTCGCGGTAGCGGAATTCCGACGCGATGTCCACTTCCACGGGGATGCGCGCCAGCTTCTCGATGACGTATTTGCCCACGACCCCGGCGTGGTAGGCCGTGCCGCAGGCCACGATGAAGATCTTGCCGATGTTGCGGATCTCTTCCTCCGTAAATTTGATGTCGTCCAGCCTGACGGGTTTTCCCGGCATGACGCGGGAGGTCATGGTGGCCTTCACCGCCCGGGGCTGCTCGCAGATCTCCTTGAGCATGAAGTGCTCGTAGCCGCCCTTTTCGGCGGCATCCGCGTTCCAGGTGACGTGGTGGACCGGCTTTTCGATCTTTTCCCCCTCGCGGCTGTAAAAATCGGCCCCGCTGCGGGTGATGACCGCGATCTCTTTGTCCCCCAGGTAGACGATGTCCCTGGTGTATTTCAGGATGGCCGGCACGTCGGAGGCGATGAAACGCTCGTCTTCGCCGAGGCCGACAATCAGCGGGCTGTCTTTGCGCACGGCGATGATCTTGTCGGGCTCATAGACCGACAGGATGCCGAGGGCGTAGCTGCCCTCGATTTTTGCGAGCGTCTTCATGACCGCTTCCAGCAGGCTGTTGTCGTAGTAGTAGTCGATCAGGTTCGGGATCACTTCCGTGTCCGTTTCCGAATAGAAATGGTATCCCTTCGACATCAGCCATTCCCGAAGCTGAAGATAGTTTTCGATGATTCCGTTGTGCACCACGCAGATGGTTCCCTTTTCGTTCGTGTGCGGGTGGCAGTTCGTCTCCGAAGGGGCGCCGTGCGTCGCCCAGCGGGTGTGGCCGACGCCGATCGTCCCTTTGAGCCCTTTGTTCCCGAGCTTTGCTTCGAGGGCGGAGAGGCGCCCCTTGCTTTTGACGATCCCCAGTTTGTTGTCGCCGTCGATCACGCCGATTCCGGCGGAGTCGTATCCGCGGTACTCCAGCCGTTTGAGTCCGTTCAGTAAAATTGGTTGTGCTTCCAGGCCGCCTACGCAGCCAACAATTCCGCACATGCTTGAATCCTGCCTTCCAATTAGAGATTTAGTGGATTGAGTATTAGAGGGTTAGAAAAATCAGGGGCAGGGAACCTCCGGCTGGCCGGAGGAGAGCCTAACCTTCTGACTTGCCGATCCTCTGATCCACTATTTTGAAGGCTTTCAGGCACCTCATTGGATTTGTCGCGAAAATTGCTTCTCGTTTTTACCAGTGTTTCCGGTAGTGCCATACCGCAGGGCATCCGCTGAATGTTTCGATTCTCCCTGTCCTCGTCGTCCGCTCCGCCGGGAACGCGCGGAAACGGCGCTCGCGCTTCGTCTTCCGATTGAAAGCCTTCGTCTATCATACACTGCTACAATATCTTTTTCAAGTCAAAATGTTACAGACGGCACGGTGTCCGCCGGCACGGCCGGTTTCGCCCCGCCGGGCGGTCTTCGGCGAGGAAACAGGGCCCCGCGAGGAACATCAGAAAGACGACGCCGAAATTCGCGAGCAGTTTGACGCCGTCGCTGTAGTCCACGAGATTCAGGACGGCCGGGCCGAGCAGCACGCCCGCGACCAGCGCGCCGAGGACCTCCGGCATTTTCAGCTTCCGGCTGCCGATCCCGGCGAGCTTTGTCGCGAACAGGATCAGCGCCGTGTCGAGCAGCATTTTTTCCATTTTGTTCCTCCTACAATAAAGTTACGGTTAAAGGCACGACAGCCAGCCGTGTCTTTTTTCCATCTCAAAGCTGAAGCTGTTAGAATGGGAGAGTAATGGCCTGACTTTTCGTTCCAGGGGCTAACACGCCCGTAACGGAGTCCGTCAGCCGCCTCTCTCATTCGCAGCATTCGATTTACGCAGATTGTACCGCCAGATTCTTTGGCGCGTTCGTGTCACCGAGGAGATTGAACAAGCAATGAGTAAAGCGGGATGCCATATCCAACCACACAGGAGGAACACTATGAACGCTGTTGGAATCGATGTCTCCAAAGGGAAAAGCATGGTGGCGGCTCTGCGGCCAATGGGTGAGGTTGCGTTGCTGCCGAAGGAGTATCCCCATTCAGAGGTCGGTCTGGAGCAGATGGCCTATGCCATCATCGCATTGGGCGAGGATACACGCGTCATCATGGAGGCTACGGGGCGTTACCATGAGCCGGTGGCGGCAGCTCTGCACGAGTACGGGTCTATGTCGCCGTTCTCAATCCGCTGTTCATCCAGCGCAGCGGCGGCGGTTCCATCCGCAAGGTCAAGACCGACAAAGCGGATGCCATGAAGATCGCCAAGTATGGACTTGACAACTGGGTCGATCTGCGGGAATATACTCCTATGGAAGCAGTAAGGCAGCAACTGAAACTGTGCAGCCGCCAGTATAATCTGTACATGAAAACCATTGTGGCGCTGCAAAACAATCTCATTTCTCTAACCGATAAGACCTTTCCGGGCGTGAACGAACTGTTTTCCAGCCCGGAGCGTGCTGACGGACACCAGAAATGGGTGGACTTTGTCATGCCCTTTTGGCACTGTGAATGCGTCTGCCAGGTCAGCGAGAAGGCATTCACGGAGCGTTACCGCAAGTGGTGCAAGCGCAAGGGCTATAATTTCAACGAGACAAAAGCCCTCGACCTGTACCCCAATCGGATGCTCACCGCCTGCGTGGGCCTCGTAGTATGTGGCAGATGCCCGCCAGTATCAGGGCCAGTATCGCGCTTCCCGTCTTCGTCGCCCCCTTTCGCGGGGGCTTGCTCTTGTCATGGCCTCGCCTCTTTCTGTTTGTCAACATCTGTTTGTTTGCTTTCAACATCTACTATCTTAGTCCTGCCATTTCCATTTGTCAATAGTATTTGCAGATTTTATGCAATTTATTTTCACATAGATTGGGCGGCACGGGGTGGGGTACCCCTATTTTTCGGAGCGGGTTCGCCTGCGTAAGTGCCGTCAGCACTCCAAATTTACAAACCGGAAAATGGCTTAAATGCTGGAATGTTTCATGATTCTTTGGCTTCATTGACTACAACCATTAACTGCGATTAGCTATTCTCGGACTAAATGGTCTTACTGTTTCTCCCATTAGACCGTGCATTAATATTCACAATTTATTGCATAATGATCCAGTGAGTGTGTAAACAATAGTATTGACAAACTGGCACAGAGGTGATAAAATATATAAAAGAATAATAGTTGCAATCTTTCTCTGAATACGGCATAATACTCTTGGGTGAAGAATATGACGATAGGGCAGAAGATAAAAGAGATTCGGGAATCAAAGGGCTGGACGCTGGAACAGGTTGCAAATCTGACCGGCCTTACTCGGCAGAGGATTCAGGCTATTGAGAATGGCAAAGGCTATCCGCTAATTCCAACGCTTATAAAGTTTTCTAAGGTTCTCGGCTGTTCTGTTGCTGACATCTTGAATGAGCCGCTTGAATTGGGATTGAAGAACGGCATAATTCCTGCGGAACCGAAGAAGAAGCCTACGGACTATCCGTGTGCTAATGCCGAGAAGTGTATGTTTTTTACGAGAAAAGAGTAAGGCATGAATCATTCAGCGGAGTTTTTGATTGGCCGGGTTAAAGACGGAACGGTGAATAGCGAACTAAGCGGAGAGTGCTGGGAGAAATGTAGAGTATACTACAACCCTAACGCAGATTATGACTATGCTGTAATAAGAAGGTCGTTCCCGAA
>DAINSB010000117.1:0-7127 GCA_036741535.1 Caproicibacter sp.
AAGGCGTGCTTGAGGGCTGCGTCCTTGAAATTATCAGCCGCAAAGAAACCTACGGATACGAAATCACGCGGCGGCTGAACGCCCTCGGCTTCACGGACGTTGTGGAGGGAACGGTATACACCATCCTGATCCGGCTGGAGAAGAACAAGCTGGTGGACATCGAAAAAAAGCCCTCCGACATGGGGCCGCCGCGAAAATTTTTCGCGCTCAACGACGTGGGTCGCGAGGAGCTGCGGAAGTTCTGGGAAAAATGGGAGTTCGTCGCGTCGAAAATCAATGAGTTAAAGGAGGGAAAATCATGAATTTTTGGAATAAGATCACAGGAAACGACATGACGAAAGAAATGAAAGCTTTTGAATCGCGGGTCAAAAAGCTGCCGGCTGATTATCAGGCGGTATGGGACAAAATCGGTTTGAATCTTTGGGAGCACGCAGATTTCACCGGCCGCAACCTCATGCCGATCCTCAACGGCGTGCTCGGCCTGCTCGAAGAAGCGGCGGCAGACGGCCAGAGTGTTCAGGAGGTTTTGGGCGACGATATCAAAGGCTTCTGCTCGGCGCTGGCCGGCGAAGAAGGGGCAAAGTCGATTCGCGACAAGTGGCGAGAGCAGATCAACCACAATATCGCTAAAAAATTAGGGAAATAGGGGGATCAAATGAGCATACAGGAGATCATCGAAGGCAAAAAAGAGTGGCGGGCGCACGTGGCGCGCGTCAAAGCGCTCCCGCAGGATTACCAGATCGTTTATAACGAGATTCAAAAATATCTCTTTAAGGTCGGCCCCGTTGAGCTGGCCGATGGGCTGACCGACGGGACGGGCTTGCTCTCGGGGATCGTCGGTCTTTTTGAAGAAGGGACGGCTTCGGGGAAAGGCGTGCTCGAAGTGACGGGCCGCGACGTAGCGGCTTTCTGCGACGATCTGATCAAAGATTCCAAAACGAACGCAGACATCTTGCAGGAATCTGTGAACCAAGAAGTTTATAAGGCCATCAAAAAGGATACGGATCAAACAAAGTAAAAGGGGGATATTCGGGATGGAAAAAGGCGGCATTTTCGCCCTGCCCGGCCCTAACGGCGCGGGGCGCGAAGAACTGCGCCGATTCCGGACAAAGTGGGAATTCTCAAGCGCGCTGTGGGGGCATGTGCTGACATCCTTGGTATCCAACGCGATTTCGCTTGTCGTCATTATTCTCGTGGCGCTGATTATGGGATTCCGCTCGTCGGCCGGCATAGTGTCGTGGCTGGCCGTGGCCGGCATCCTCGCGCTGTTTACGCTGGCCCTGACCTGGGTAGCGGTGATTCCCGGACTGACCGCAAAATCGTTCGAGGGCGCGGTCGCCTTTTCCTATCCGCTCATTTTCCTGCCGTTCATCAGCTCGGCGTTCGTGCCGACGAAAACGATGCCGGGGCCGGTTCGAGCCTTTGCCGAGCACCAGCCGGTCACCTCCATTGTCGACGCGGTCCGCTCCCTGCTCGCGGAGCAGCCTGTCGGCAATGATATTTGGATTGCGCTTGCGTGGTGCGTTGGGATTATGCTTGCGGCTTATATTTTCGCGATGAGGGCTTACAAACGCAAAGCGGCTTAATGCTCGTTTGGCATGAATCTCAAAATATCAGGAAAAGAGATGGGGACAGTGTATCAATACAAATGGATATTATGCCCGATTTGCGGCAGCAAAACGCGGGTCAAAATACGTGACGATACGGTGCTTGAAAATTTCCCGCTGTTTTGTCCCAAGTGTAAACACGAAACGATTGTCAATGTAAAACAGCTGAATCTGTCAGTTGGCCGGACGCTAAGACGCAGAGCCGATAACACGTGAGATCGCTCACGGTTACCGGCTCTTTTTTATGTGCGCCGGATGCTGACATTTCGCAGCGAATATAAAACCGTAAGAGGGAAAGGCCGGCCTGTTTTCATTCAGGCCGGCCTTTCCCTATCTATATCAAATTCACCTGCAGCCATATTGGCGGAATTTAAAATTCTTGACGTTTTCTTAATGCCGCGGCGGATCAAATTGACACCCTCTTGACCTTTTTTCTGGTATCATCTTGATTGCGGGAAAAATTACGCCGGCCAACGGCCCGTGCCGGATGGCCGGAGCGAAAAATCAAGGAGGTGCTGCATATGAACTGGACAGGGATCATCATATGGGGCCTTGCGGTTCTTTTATCCCTCCTCTGCATCATCCAATGGTGGGTCAATACCCATCAGCATTAGGCCTTGGATCAAAAATTTCGGCTGAAATTGCGCCGCCCGGAATACGAAAAGCAAAATTTTATCCCGAAAATCCGTTTCTTTTATTGATCAGACAAGGCGTGGGAGGAATCCTATCATTGAAACTTTAAAAAGCGGCTAAGGAGAAGGAAAAATGCAAACGATATGGATCATGACAGGCCTGATCGGCCTTGCTCTGTTGATTTATCTGTTTTATGTCCTGTTTCGAGGTGAAAAGTTATGAATGCAATATGGCAGGATCTTTTTTATCTTACGCTTCTGGTCGGCCTGTCCGTTCCGCTGGGAATCTACATCTACAAAGTGATGACCGGGCAGAAGGTGTTTTTGTCCCGGGCGCTCGCCCCCGTGGAAAACGGGATCTACAAGATCATGGGCGTCAAAAGCGACGAAGAGATGGGTGCGAAAAAGTACACCCTTTCCGCTATTCTGTTCAGCGTGTTCGGCCTCGTTTTCCTTTGGCTTTTGCAGATGCTGCAGGGATATCTGCCGTTCAATCCGGAGGGAATGAAGGGCACAAGCTGGCATCTGGCTTTCAATACGGCCGCAAGCTTTGTGGCCAACACAAACTGGCAGGCGTATTCGGGCGAAACCACGATGTCCTACCTGACGCAGTTCTTGGGGCTGACCGTCCAGAACTTCGTGTCGGCGGCAACGGGAATCGCCGTTCTGTTTGCCCTGATCAGGGGATTTATCCTGAAACAGAAAACCACGATCGGCAGCTTCTGGGTGGATCTGACAAGGACCGCGCTGTATGTGCTGATCCCGATATCCTTTGTCATTTCGATCATTCTGGTTTCCCAAGGCGTGGTGCAGACCTTCGGCCCGTATCAGACCGTTTCCACGCTGGAGGGCGGAGCCGCGCAGACCCTTCCGCTGGGCCCCGCGGCGAGCCAGGTCGCCATCAAGATGCTCGGCACGAACGGCGGCGGCTTCTTCGGCGCAAACTCGGCCATGCCCTTTGAAAACGCCACGCCGCTTTCCAATCTGACCGAGTGTCTGGCCATGCTGCTGATTCCGGCGGCGCTTTGCGTCACCTTCGGTAAGGCGGTCAGGGACGGCAGGCAGGGCAGAAACATCTATGTCACCATGATGATCTTTCTCGTAGCCGCCCTTGTTGCCACCACGGCCTTTGAGCTGTATACCGGCCCGGCTTTTCAGGGCGCCGCCGCTTCCGGAAGCATGGAGGGCAAAGAAGTGATCCACGGCGTCGGCGCATCCTCTCTGTGGGCGACGGTCACCACTGCAGCGAGTACGGGCGCGGTAAACTCCATGCACGACAGCTTTACCCCGCTCGGCGGCATGGTCCCCATCTTCCTCATGCAGATCGGCGAAGTCGTTTTCGGCGGCGTCGGCAGCGGATTATACGGGATGCTGGCCTTCGTGCTGCTGACCGTGTTCATCGCGGGGCTGATGGTAGGCAGGACGCCGGAATACCTTGGCAAAAAGGTCGAGCCCTTCGACATGAAGATGGTGTGCCTGATCGTCCTCACCCCCGTGCTGTTCATGCTGTTCTGCACGGCCGCCGCCGTTCTGATGCCCGAGGCGCCGTCATGGCTGACCAATTCCGGGGCCCACGGATTTTCGGAGATCCTGTACGCCTTCACTTCGCAGGGGGCCAACAACGGCAGCTCGTTCGGCGGGTTCAACGCGAATACGGTGTTTACCAACGTGGTCGGCGGGATCGAGATGCTGGCGGTCCGGTTTATTCCGATGGCGGCCGTCATTTATCTCGGCGGCAATATGGCCCGGAAGAAAACCGTCGCCGTCGGCGCGGGGACCCTGTCCACCACGAACACGATGTTTGTCGGGTTCCTGATCGGGGTCATCCTCATCATCGGCGCGCTGAGCTTCTTCCCGGCGCTGGCCCTCGGCCCGATCGCCGACTATTTTACAGCCGTTCATTAATATAGGGGTGATTTCAATGGAGAAAAGCATCAATAAGAATATCATTTCGGATTCGATCAGGCAGTCCTTTGCCAAGCTGACCCCCCGCATACAGGTGAAAAACCCCGTCATGTTCGTGGTCTATATCGGGGCGATCCTGACCACTGTCCTCTATTTTCTGTCATTAGCCGGCATCAGGGATGAAAACAGCGCCGGTTACGTTCTGGCCGTCGCTGTCATTTTATGGTTTACCGTGCTGTTCGCCAACTTTGCGGAGGCCATCGCGGAAGGGCGCGGGCGCGCGCAGGCCGCCACCCTGCGCAGGGCGAGAAAGGATGTCAAGGCGAGAAAGCTGAAATCGGCGGACAACGTGGAGGAATATACCGAGGTGCTGTCCGCAGAGCTGAAGAGGGGCGATATCGTCTACGTCAAGGCGGGCGAGCAAATTCCCATGGACGGCGAGGTCGTCAGCGGCGTCGCGTCCGTGGATGAAAGCGCGATCACCGGCGAATCGGCCCCCGTTATCCGCGAATCGGGCGGCGACCGCAGCGCCGTCACCGGTGGGACGACGCTGGTCTCGGACTGGCTGATCGTTCAGGTCACAGCGGAAGAGGGCGCGAGCTTCCTCGATAAAATGATCGCCATGGTGGAAGGCGCGTCCCGGAAAAAGACGCCCAACGAGATCGCCCTGCAGATTCTGCTTGTGACCCTGACCATCGTCTTCCTTGTGGTTTCGGCGACCCTGCTCCCCTTTTCCAGCTTTGCAGCATCCCAGGCAAAAGCGGGCTCGGCCATCTCCATCACAAACGTCATCGCCCTGCTGGTCTGCCTTGCCCCCACCACGATCGGCGCGCTTCTTTCCTCCATCGGCATCGCGGGCATGAGCCGCCTGAATCAGGCCAACGTGCTGGCCATGAGCGGGCGCGCCATCGAGGCCGCAGGGGATGTGGATGTGCTTCTTCTCGACAAGACCGGAACCATCACGCTCGGGAACCGGCAGGCGAGCGAGTTCCTTCCGGTCGGCGGCGTAACGGAACGGGAGCTGGCGGACGCCGCCCAGCTCTCTTCCCTCGCCGACGAGACGGCCGAAGGAAGAAGCATCGTGGTGCTGGCGAAGGAAAAATTCGGGATACGCGGCAGGGAGCTTTCCAGGCTGAACGCGTCCTTCGTGCCCTTCACGGCGAAAACGAGGATGAGCGGCATCGATTATCAGGGTACCCAGATCCGCAAAGGTGCGGCGGAGGCCGTCAAAGCCTTTGTTCTGGCGAAGGGCGGCGAATATCCGGACGAGTGCGAACAGACCGTCAAGCGCGTCGCCATTTCCGGCGGCACCCCGCTCGTCGTGGCAAAGGACATCCGTGTTCTGGGAGTCGTCCATCTGAAAGACATCGTCAAAAACGGCGTGAAGGAACGGTTTGAGGACCTGCGCAGGATGGGCATCAAAACCATCATGATCACCGGCGACAACCCCATGACGGCGGCTGCCATCGCCGCGGAGGCGGGCGTGGATGACTTTCTGTCGGAAGCGACGCCGGAAACCAAGCTCAAGCTGATCCGGGAGTATCAGGCGCAGGGACATCTGGTCGCCATGACGGGCGACGGCACGAACGACGCCCCGGCGCTGGCGCAGGCGGATGTCGCCGTGGCCATGAACAGCGGCACGCAGGCCGCGAAGGAAGCGGGCAACATGGTGGATCTGGATTCCAGCCCCACCAAGCTGATCGACATCGTGCGGATCGGCAAGCAGCTCCTGATGACGAGGGGGTCCCTGACCACCTTCAGCATTGCGAACGATGTGGCCAAATATTTCGCGATCATCCCTGTCCTGTTCTTTACGATCTATCCGCAGCTTTCGGCCCTGAATTTCATGCGTTTGACCAGCACCACCACCGCAATCCTTTCGGCGGTCATTTTCAACGCGCTGATTATTGTCGCGCTGATCCCGCTGGCGCTCAAGGGCGTGAAATACCGCGAGGTGTCTTCCGGAAAGCTGCTGAGCAGGAACCTGCTGGTTTACGGCCTGGGGGGCATCGTGGTGCCTTTCATCGGAATTAAACTGATCGACATGCTGCTGACCGCGTTCGGCGTTATGTGAGGGGAATCGAAATGAACCATATCAAAAAGATACTGAAACCCGCGTTGTTATGCTTTCTCATCATGACCATCCTGTGCGGCGCGCTTTATACGGCAGCGGTCACGGGCGTCGCGCAGCTGATCTTCCCGAAGCAGGCGAACGGCAGCGTGATCACGGTCACACTGAAGGACGGCACGACGCGGGAATACGGCTCCGCGCTGATCGCGCAGACGTTTACGAAGCCCCGATACCTGATCGGCAGACCGGACGGCGTGACCAACGTGTCGCCGGCAAGCGAAAAGGAAAAGAAGCTTGTGCAGAAACGCGTCGACTGGCTGCACTCCATCGATCCGGGCAACGAGGCGGACATCCCGATGGATCTGGTGACAGGCTCCGGCAGCGGCGTGGACCCCGACATCTCGCCGGCAGCGGCGGAATATCAGGCGGCCCGCATCGCGAGGGAAAGGAATATGAGCGTAGACGCCGTCAGGACAATCATCAAAAGATATACGGCGGAACGTTTTCTCGGGTTCATCGGCGAACCCGCCGTGAATGTCCTGAAAGTCAATCTGGCGCTCGACGGCCTGATATGAGCGCTCCGCGTATTTCGGGCCTCGCGGTCTGACGGATCGCTCCGCAGCGGGAAACAAAGCCGCCCGGAGCAAGGAACCATGACGGGCTTCCCGTCTTTTCAGATTTTATGGTCAAAATAATTGCCCCGCTTTGCAATCATGTTATAATAACCTCACGGCGCCTGGGAGAGCATTGAACCATGATAGGCTTTACGTATGTTGGAAGTCTTGCCGCGTTAAAACGGCCTCTCTGGTTTCCATCATGTTATAATAACCTCACGGTGCAAGCGGAAGCAAAGCTTCCGGCGCCTGGGAGAGCATTGAACCATGATAGGCTTTACGTATGTTGGAAGTCTTG
>DAINSB010000117.1:7227-7623 GCA_036741535.1 Caproicibacter sp.
CCGCGTTAAAACAGCCTCTCTGGTTTCCATCATGTTATAATAACCTCACGGCGCAAGCGGAAGCAAAGCTTTCGGCGCCTGAGAGCATTGAACCACGATGAGCTTTGCGTGTTCGGAAGCTTCATCGCGCAAAAACAGCCCCTCTGCTTTTCAATCATGGTATATTAGCCGCAAGATGGCTATGATACCAGCTTCGCCAATTGATAGAATATACCACAACGGCGCTTTGCGCCTGTGGTATAATAACCTCATATCTCCCGATGCGTCTATGCGGAACACAGGCTTTGGCCATCGGGAAGGCTGCAACAAAAATCAGGAAAGCATTGGAGCGATAGCTATGTTCGAAGTCTTAAAGGCAGTTATCATCGGCATCATCGAGGGAATCACCGAATGGCT
>DAINSB010000118.1:0-285 GCA_036741535.1 Caproicibacter sp.
AAAAAAATGTGCTATAATACTTGACAAATTATATCCACAATAATATAATTAAGTCGCGATAAATACGGAAGACTGGGGGGAAGGGCGTTGCTGATCACACGGGAAACGGACTATGCCCTGCGGGTCCTGCGCGCGCTGTCCGGCGGCGGGGTCGTGACGACTGCGGAGATCTGCCGCAGGGAGCTGCTCCCCCAGCAGTTCGTCTACAAGATCCTGAAGAAGCTGGAGCGCGCGGGCTTCGTCTCGATCCGCCGGGGGGCCGAGGGAGGGTGCCGCCTGTGCCGT
>DAINSB010000118.1:295-7423 GCA_036741535.1 Caproicibacter sp.
GGGACCTGAAGAAGGCGAGCCTCTACGACCTGACGACGGTCATGGGGGAAGACAGGACGGTCGGCGCGTGCATGCGGCCCGGCTTCCGCTGCGCCTGGCGGGAAAAGCACGGAACCCTGTGCAACGTGCACTGTGAGCTGGCGCAGATCCAGCGCGTGCTCGACGGCGAGCTGCAGTCGCGCAGCCTGTACCGGATGCTGTTCGGCGGCGACGGGGAGCCTTCCGGGGGAGCGCCGCCCTGATCTTCATGGCGAAACGCCCGTCGAGGCTCTCGACGACGTCCCGGCCGCGAGCGGAAAAACCCCAAGGAACAACGGGCCCCATACGTGAAATGAGTGCTGAGGCACTCGGCAAGGAGGAAGCTGTATGCAGTACCAAACTCAAAAAGGGCAGGAAGACCTGCGCGCGAAGGTCCGGGAATTCGCGGAAAAAGAAGTGAGACCCATCGCGTATCTGCTTGACAAAGAGAGCCGTTTTCCGGAAGAAGTGGTCCGGAAGCTGGGGCAGATGGGCCTGATGGGCATTCCGTACCCGAAAAAGTACGGCGGCGCCGGCCTGGACATGGTCAGCTACGCCATTGCCGTGGAAGAGCTGTCGCGGGTGGACGCGGGCACGGGGACGATCCTTTCCGCCCACACTTCGCTGGGCTCCTGGCCGATCTTCGCTTACGGGACGGAAGAGCAGAAGCAGAAATACCTGGTGCCGTTAGCATCGGGCGAAAAGCTCGGCGCGTTCGCCCTGACGGAGACAAACGCGGGCAGCGACGCAGGCGGGACTGAAACGACGGCGGAGCTCGACGGAGACCATTACGTCCTGAACGGCGGCAAGGTCTTCATCACGAACGCGGACCGGGCGGACTTCTACATCGTGTTCGCCGTGACCACCCCGGGCATCGGAACGCACGGCATCAGCGCCTTCATCGTGGAGAAGGGCTGGGATGGGTTCACCTTCGGCGACCATTACGACAAGATGGGCATCCGCTCGTCCGCGACGGCGGAGCTGGTCTTCAACGACGTGAAGGTCCCGAAGGAAAACCTGCTGGGCGAAGAGGGGCGCGGGTTCAAGATCGCCATGTCCACGCTGGACGGCGGCCGCATCGGCATCGCGGCGCAGGCGCTCGGCATCGCGCAGGGCGCGTTCGAGTGCGCGCTGGCGTACTCGAAGGAGCGGGTCCAGTTCGGCAAGCCGATCGCCTACCAGCAGAGCATCGGGTTCAAGCTGGCCGACATGGCAACAAAGCTCCGCGCGTCCCGTTTTCTGGTCTACAGCGCGGCCGAGCTGAAAGAAAACAACGCCCCCTACATCACGGAATCCGCCATGGCGAAGCAGTACGTCTCCGACGCGGCCCTCGGCATCGTCAACGACGCGCTGCAGATCTTCGGCGGCAGCGGATACATCAAGGGCATGGACGTGGAGCGTTTTTACCGTGACGCGAAAATCTGTACCATCTACGAAGGCACGAACGAGATCCAGCGGGTGGTCGTCGCGTCGCAGCTCGTCGGCAAGCCGCCGAAGGAAGAGCACGCGGCAAGCCAGCACGGCCCGATCACCGGCGCGCGCAGGAAAGTGATCTTCAAGGACGGAACGCCCCGGGACCAGGTGGACGCGCTGGTGGAGGCGCTCAAAAAGGACGGGTACGACTTCACCGTCGGCATCGACATCGACACCCCGATTTCCCAGGCGGAGCGCGTCGTCAGCGCGGGCCGCGGCATCGGAGAAAAGAAGAACATGGAGCTGATCCGCGCGCTGGCCGTGCAGGCGGGCGCGGCGGTCGGTTCGTCGAGGCCCGTGGCAGAGACGCTGCAGTACGTGCCGCTCGACCGTTATGTGGGCATGTCCGGCCAGAAGTTCAAGGGGAACCTCTACATAGCCTGCGGCATCTCCGGAGCCGGCCAGCATCTCAAGGGGATCCGGGACGCGACGACCATCGTCGCCATCAACAACAACCGCAACGCCCCCATCTTCAAGAACTGCGACTACGGCATCGTCGGGGACGTGCTTGAGATCCTGCCCCTGCTCACCGCCGCGCTCGACAACGGCGAAGCGAAGAAGCCGGCGCCGCCGATGAAGAAGATGAAGCGCGCCGTGCCGAAAAAGACTGCGCCTTCGTGGAAACGGTATGTCTGCAGCGGCTGCGGCTACGAATACGACCCCGCCGTCGGCGATCCGGAAAGCGACGTTGAGCCCGGGACGCTGTTCAAGGCGCTGCCGGAAGAATGGACCTGCCCCGAATGCGGCGAAGCGAAGACCGGCTTCATCGAAGCGTAGCGCGGCACCCGCCGCAAAAACGGTCGGCTTATCATAAAAAAGGAGGAAACGGTCTATGTATTGTGTCAGAAATATCACCGAAGATCTTTACTGGGTCGGCGCCAACGACCACCGGCTCGCCCTGTTTGAAAATATCCATCCCATCCCGCGCGGCGTGTCCTACAACTCCTATCTGCTTCTGGACGAAAAGACCGTGCTGTTCGACACGGTGGACTGGTCGGCCTGCCGCCAGTTCCTGGAGAACGTGGAGCACGTGCTGAACGGCCGTCCGCTGGATTACCTGGTCGTCGACCACGTGGAGCCGGACCACGGCGCGTCGATCGAGGAGGTCCTGCTGCGCTATCCGAAGGTCAGGATCATCACGACGGAAAAGGCCGTGATGCTGCTGCACCAGTTCGGGTT
This sequence comes from Caproicibacter sp., assembly GCA_036741535.1. GTDB lineage: Bacteria > Bacillota > Clostridia > Oscillospirales > Acutalibacteraceae > Thermocaproicibacter. The sequence continues at coordinate 2,966 of DAINSB010000118.1, forward strand.
CCCCGTCGACGGGCGCACGGAAGAGGTCAAGGAGGGCGACACCCGCTGCTTCGGGAAGCACACTGTTGTCTTCGTCGAGGCGCCGATGGTCCACTGGCCGGAAGTGATGGTGACGTTCGACACGACCAACGGCGTGCTGTTCTCGGCGGACGCCTTCGGCTCGTTCATCGCGCTGGACGGGAAGCTGTTCAACGACGAGGTCAACTTCGACCGCGACTGGATCGACGAGGCCCGCCGGTACTACACCAACATCGTCGGCAAATACGGCCCCCACGTGCAGGCGCTGCTGAAAAAGGCCTCCGCCATCGACATCAAGACCATCTGCCCGCTGCACGGCCTCGTGTGGAGGAACGACCTCGGCTATCTGCTGAAAAAATACGACAAGTGGAGCCGGTACGAGCCGGAGGAAAAGGGCGTGCTGATCGTCTACGCCTCCATGTACGGGAACACCGAGAGCGCGGCGGAGATCCTCGCCTCGAAGCTCGTGGAAAGGGGGATCACCAACGTGAGCGTCTACGATGTCTCCAAGACGCACATGTCGTACCTGATCTCCGAGACCTTCCGCCTGAGCCACCTCGTGCTGGCCTCCGTCACCTACAACCTCGGCATCTACCCGGTGATGCTCAACTACCTGGAGGACATGAAGGCCCTGAACGTGCAGAACCGGACCGTCGCCATCCTGGGGAACGGCTCGTGGGCCTGCAAGTCGGACGTGCTGATGAAGCAGTTCCTCGAGACCCGGATGAAGAACATGACGGTGCTGGACGAATCCCTTACCCTCAATTCCGCCATGAACAAGATCAAACTGCCGGAGATGGACGCGCTCGCAGACGGCATCGCGGACTCCGTCCGTTCCGCCCCGGACGTCTGAGGCACCGGCGCGACAATTCCGTCACACGGCAAAATGAGCGTACCCCGTTGCGAAGGGTATGCTCATTTTTTTAGCCTGCCTGCAATCCGGTCGAAAGCATACCCGGAGCGGGTATCTGAGCCGCAGGCTCGAAGGGGACAGCGTCCCTATTTCAGGTAATTCGCCGCGTACTCCGCGTTGATCTCGGAAATCTCTTTTTTGCCGTCGATGTACGGCTGATACATCTTCAGGGGGTTGACGGCGCCGTAGGCGTCGCAGGAGGAGCAGTTTTCGCATTCGGCCCCGCCGCACCGCAGCGAATCCCGGATGATCGTCTCGCGCTGCTCCCGCGTCGTGTTTTTGATCAGATATTCTTCCAGCACAGGGAAATCCTCCTTTCGGGCTCGCGGAGCTTGTGCGCGCCCGGCAAATATGTTATATATTATAGTATAACAGTCGATCCCGCAGGTTTGTATGCGGGGGTGGAATTGCGGCAAGAATATCCACAGAAAAAAGACGGGCGGAGGGAACAGAATGGGAAAATTTCCGAGGATCCCGGCGCATGTCGGCGTCATTCCGGACGGCAACCGCAGGTGGGCGGTGCGGAACGGATACGAAAAGAAGGACGGCTACCGGTTCGGCATCGACCCGGGCTTCCGCCTGTACGAGACCATGCTGGACCTCGGCATCCCGGAGGCCACGTTCTACGGTTTCACCAAAGACAACAATAAGCGCGCCCTGGAACAGCGGCGGGCCTTTACGCAGGCCTGCGTGCAGGCGGTGCAGACCCTGAGCCACCGCGACGCCAATCTGCTCGTCGTGGGGAACGAGGTGTCCCCCGCCTTCCCGGAAGAGCTGAAGCCCTACGCCAACCGGCGCGTCCGCTTCGGAAAAGGCAGCATCAACCTGAATTTCCTCGTCAATTACGACTGGCAGTGGGACCTCGACGGCCTGCGGCAGGGCGGATCGCTGCGATCCGCGGCGATCCCGCGCGTCGATCTTCTGGTGCGCTGGGGCGGCCGAAGGCGCCTGAGCGGATTCCTGCCGGTACAGTCCGTCTATGCGGATATTTACGTCCTCGACGAATACTGGCCGGATTTTCAGCCGGAACAGTTCTACCGGGCGCTACGGTGGTATCAGGATTGCGACGTCACCCTCGGCGGCTGAGCGGGCGGCGTGTCGCCGCGGCCAAGCCGCGCCGCTGAAAAGCTAAAAGTTTCAGCCCGTTTTTCTGAATTTGCCCCGGTGGGGCAATCGGGTTTTGACCTCATCGGCACTTGGGCCGAATCAACAAAGTAGACTTCCGTTATGGCTTTTACGTGGGTCTACACTCGATTGGCTGCGTGTGAGCTTGTGTGCAGGCTCTCAGCGACTAGGACACGCCGCCGTCTTGACAAACGGGGACAAAGAACGGATAATAGATAGAACGGTATCGGAAGAATGAAACCGGGCATCATTCCGGAATGGATTATAAAAAAGAATTGAAAAGGCGGATTTTACCAATGAAAAAAATCTGGATTTTATCCGTTGCCGCGGCGGCGGCGCTTGCGCTTTCCGCATGCGGCGTGGGCGATGTGGGCAGCTCTTCGTCCGTCCGGTCCGCTGCCTCTTCGCAGGCCGCTTCCTCGCAGGCCCCGTCGTCGGCTGCCGCCGTCACGGCCGACAGCGTGGCGGACAGCCTCAGCGGGCTTCAGAGCTATCTTGTGGCGAACGCCTCGGTCACCGGAACGCCGGAGGCCATGCGGGCCGATATGATCGGCGCGAAAAGCGGCGTCAAATATAAATTCGGCTACAACGGCGGCAAAGACAACGTCACGCTCGAGCTGTATCAGTACGATCCGTCTTCGCTGAACGAGACGGCGCAGAAAGTCCTCTCTGAGGTCAGGAACAGCGGCAGGTTCACGCTGTTGGAAAAAGACGTGGAAGCGACCCTCTCGGACAGCGGAAAATACCTGGCCATCGTCACGGATTCCTCCACCGACGACGCGAACAGGGCATATGTGCAGAAAGTGAAAAACCTGGTCAAAGGCTTCAAGGCGGGCTGAGCGGCGTGCAGGACGCATGGAGGCTTACCGTTCGCCTGTCAGCCCCAGAATATAGTCCGTGCTGGTTCTGTAGTATTTCGCAAGCTGAATCACCGCCCACACGGGAATCTCGCGCTCGCCCAATTCGTAGCGCCGGTACACGGTGAGCTGCATATGAAGGAGATCGGCGATCTCAGCCTGCGTTTTGTCAGCGTCCTCGCGCAAATCCCGAAGTCTCTGGAAATACATGCGATCACCTCTTGACAAAGATACCATGCGGTGTGATAATGGGTAAAAAGTATCGCACCATATGGAGCGATAAGAGGGTGAAGATCGTATGTCAAACTACCAAGCTTTGTATTTAGACTTGTTTAATAACGTCAGCGATGCCATAGAGCGGTTGAAGCAGGCGCAGTGCGAGGCCGAGCGAAAATATATGGATATGGATGAAGAAGCGCCCTCGCTGAAGATCATCCAGCCGGGCGCAGACGATTCCAAGATTTAGAAAGGGGCGGCCCCGGCGCGGGGAGTATCCCAAAACTCTCGCGCCGGGACGGGCCTATTTTTTTCGCTGAACAAAACGGCGGGGCTTGACTGCGCGGGCACTGCGCTAGCTGCAGAAACGGTGGCTGCCGATCACGACGATCACGGGGCGGGAGAGGATCCATTTGTTCGTCGTCTTTGCGGGATTGTAGTAGTAGACCGCCCCGCCGGACGGGTCCCAGCCGTTCAGGGCGTCGCGCGCGGCCTTGTAGGCGGAGGACACCACCGGCGCGTCGATGCCGCCGTCTGCGATGCACGAGAACGCCCCCGGCGAGTAGATCACGCCCGCAAGCGTTTTCGGGAAGGACGGGTGCTCAATGCGGTTGAGGATCACCGCGCCCACGGCGACCTGCCCCACGTACGGCTCCCCGCGCGATTCCGCCGAGATGACCCGGGCCATCAGATTCACGTCGTTCGAGCTCATGCCGCCCGCGCCGCCGTCGCCCGACCCGGTGGCGAGACCGATTTTCGCGAGCGTCGCCGGCCCGGCCACGCCGTCGGCCGTCAGCCCGTTCTTCTGCTGAAAATAGACCACCGCTCTCCTCGTCGCGGAGCCGTAGACCCCGTCCACGGAGCCGGTGTAGTAGCCCCAGCTTTTCAGCCGCGTCTGGATCTGCCGTACTTCGGTGCCAGTCGAACCAACTTTTGAAAGTGTCTGCATGGACCCGCTCGTCCGTGTGACAATTCCGAATATCAATATGTTCAACAGGATAATGACGGCGATACCCCATATTGTTTTCCAGTTGATTTTCGTAGTTACCAACCCCTTCTGAAACAGATTTTTCCCCCGGCGATTGCCAATTATCCGCGCCCTGCCGAAATTGCCCCGCAAATCTGCCGGAATGTGCGAAAAATCGGATCGCGTGCGAAAAGATTAAAAAAAAGGGAAAAAAGGGGTTGACAGGGCGAGAATGGTTTGGTAATATAGTAGAGCGCCTTGCAGAAAAGGCGCAGCGGAAGAAGAGTGGCCGAAAGGCCGCGAAGCCGCATGGGACCTTGAAAATTAAACAACGAAAAGGAAAAAGGAACCCGTAAAGAACG
>DAINSB010000119.1:0-7327 GCA_036741535.1 Caproicibacter sp.
GAAAAACAGATTTATTTTTAGACTATCATCGCGGGCGCCGCAGGCGCAAAAGGCACAATGTTGCCCGCCGGGCACCCGCTGGGAGGCATAGAAGGAAATGGCAAGCCACAAGCTGGGCCGTGTCACGGAGGACATTCTGCGCGAACTGACGGCGATCCTGCGCGAGCTGAAGGACCCCCGCGTGAAAGGGCTCATCAGCGTCGTGCGGGTGGAAGTCACCAGCGACCTTTCGTACTGCACGGTCTATATCAGCGCGATGGAGGGCATGGAAAAAGCGAAGACCGCCGTGGCGGGCCTCAAGTCCGCTTCCGGATTCATCCGCCACGAGCTGGGGAGCCGCCTTTCGCTGCGCAAGGTGCCGGAGCTGGTGTTCCGCCCGACCGATTCCATCGAATACGCCGCGAATATCTCGCGCATCCTGAACAGCCTGAAGGAGGAAGAGCATGGAGATCAGCCTTGAGGAAGCCGCGTCGATCCTGCTGAAAGCGGAGCGCGCCGTCGTTCTGTGCCACCAGTACCCGGACGGCGACACGCTCGGCGCCGGCTCGGCGCTGTGCCGCGGCCTGCGCAGCCTCGGCCGGCGCGCGGCGGTCCGGTGCTCCGATACGATCGGGCCGAAGTACCGGTTCCTGTTCGACGGCCTTCCGGACGACGATTTCGAGCCGGACCTCGTCGTTTCCGCGGACGTGGCGGACGAGAACCTGCTCGGCGAACCGCTGCTTTCGCAGTACGGCGGAAAGATCGACCTGTGCATCGACCACCACGCCTCCAACGCGGGCTTTGCGAAGTTTCGCTATGTGGACCCGAAATCGGCCGCGACGTGCGAGATCATCTTCGCCCTGCTGAAGCGGATGGGCGTGGCGATCGACCCGGCGACGGCCGCATGCCTCTACACGGGCGTCACGACGGACACCGGCTGCTTCAAATACGTGAACACCACGCCGGCGACGCACCGCATCGCGGCGGAGCTGCTGGAACTGGGCGCGCCCGCGAACGACATCGACCGGGCCATGTTTGACACCAAGTCCCGCGCCCGCCTCGATATGGAGCGCCGGGTGCTCGATTCCATCCGCTACGACTGCGGTGGAAAAGTCGCGGTCATCCGCATCACGAAGAAGATGATCGCGGAATCCGGCGCCACGGAGGACGACCTCGACGGCCTTGCGACCATCCCGAGGGAGATCGAGGGCGTGCTGATCGGCGTCACACTCCGGGAAAAGGACAACGGCGCCTATAAAGTCTCGCTGCGGGCGCGCCCGCCGGCCAACGCGGCGCAGATCTGCGAGCAGTTCGGCGGCGGCGGGCACAAGGGCGCGGCGGGCTGCACGCTGAACATGCCCGCCGACGAGGCGGAAAAGCGGATGCTCTCGGCTATCCGCGCTTCCCTGGAAGCGGAAAAATGAACGGCGTGCTGATTGTGGACAAACCCGCCGGTTTTACCTCGTTCGACGTGGTGGCGCTGATGCGCGGCCTGACCCGGGAGAGGAAGATCGGCCACACCGGCACGCTGGACCCCATGGCGACGGGCGTGCTGCCGCTGCTGCTGGGTGCCGCCACGCGGGCGCTCCCGCTGCTGGAGGACACCGCCAAGGAATACGAGGCGGATTTCCGCCTCGGCTTTGCGACGGACACGCAGGACACGACCGGGAAAGTGACGGCCCGCAGCGGGACGCGCGCGACGCTCGAGCAGATCGAAGCGGCGCTGCCGCGCTTCCGCGGGGAGATTTTGCAGACGCCGCCGATGTATTCGGCCCTCAGCGTCGGGGGAACGCGCCTGTACGATCTCGCGCGGCGCGGCGTGGAGGTCCCCCGCGCGGCGCGGCCCGTGACCGTGTTCCGGCTTGCGCTGCTCCGGTTCGACGGGGAATCCCAGTCCGGCAGGCTGCTCGTCTCCTGCTCGAAGGGGACGTATGTGCGCACGCTCTGCAGCGACATCGGCGAGACGCTCGGTACATACGGCGTGATGTCGGCGCTGCGGCGCACGAAAGCCTCCGGCTTTTCGCTCGCGGACGCGGTCACGGTGGAGCAGGCGCGGGACCTCGCGGCGCGCGGCCTGCTGGAAGAGCGCCTGCTGCCCGCGGAGAGCCTGTTCGCGCGGCGGCCGGCCGTCTGCGTCACCGCGGCGCAGACGGTGCGGTTCGCGAACGGCGGCGCGCTGGATCTTCTGCGCACGCCCCTGCGGGGGAAAACGCCGCCGGAGGGGGAACGGTACCGTGTGCTTTCGCCGGATGGGACGTTCCTCGGCCTGGGCGAAGTGCGGGGGAAGGAACTGCGCGTGCTCCGCCTTTTCGGCAGGAAGGAATAAAAGCGAATTTTTTGGGGGAAAACAACGGATGAAATTACATTACGGCCTGCAACGCTCGGAAAAAGAAAGCGCCGTGGCGCTCGGCAGTTTCGACGGCGTCCATCTCGGCCACAGAAAAGTGATCGCGCTGGCGCTGCGGGAAAAGAGCCGGGGCCTGGTCCCGACCGTCCTGACGTTCACGGATTCCCCGCGAAATTCGCTCGGCGGCGACTTCGGCGGCAGGATCTTCACGCAGGAGCAGAAGATCAGGGTGATGGAAGAGCTCGGCGTGGAACAGCTCTACCTGCTGGACTTCGCTTCCGTGAGGGACATGACCGCGGAGGAGTTCGTGCGCGGCGTGCTCGCCGGCGTATGCCGCGCGAAGCAGGCCTGCTGCGGATTCAATTTCACGTTCGGCCGCGGCGGAAAGGCCGGCAGCGCCGACCTCGCCCGCCTGTGCGCGGCGTGCGGGATCGGGACGGCCGTGGCGGACGCGGTGCTGTGGGGCGGCGCACCGGTCAGTTCCACGCGCATCCGCTCTCTGATCGCGGACGGGCGGGCGGACGAGGCGGAAAAGCTGCTGGGCCGCCCGTTCTTCTATGAATCGCCGGTGCTGCAGGGCAAGCGCCTCGGCAGGAAGATGGGCACCCCGACGATCAATCAGGCGGTGCCGCCCGGTTCCGTGCTGCCGAAGTTCGGCGTCTACGTCTCCCGCGTGTCTTTCGGCGGGAAGGCCTTCTGCGGCGTGACCAACGTGGGCGTGAACCCGACGGTCGGGACGGAAGCCGCCCGCGCCGAAACCTGGATGCCCGGCTATTCCGGCCCCGACCTGTATGGCGTCGCCGTGCGGACCGAGCTGCTGAAATTCCTGCGGCCGGAGCGGCGCTTCCCCGGCATCGCCGAGCTGCGCGACGCCATTCTGCACGACGGCGAAGCGGCGCAGGAATACTGCCGCGCGTGCCGCTGCGTCCCGGACCCGGACGGACGGTAGAAAATATCCACAAAATATTTACAAGCCCGGAATCATATGGTATACTAATGAACTGAACTGTACCCCTTCCGCGGATCTGGGGAATGCCCCGACGGGGATTTCACCGGCCCTTTTCTGCGGCTGCGGGAATTTGAAAAAGGTGGAGAAGCAAACCATGCTGAAGGAAGAAAAGACCGCGATCATCCACGAGTACGCCCGGCACGAGGGGGACACCGGCTCGCCGGAAGTCCAGATCGCCGTGCTGACGGAGCGAATCAACGCCCTGACGGAGCACCTGAAGATCCATAAGCGGGACCATCACTCCCGCCGCGGCCTGCTCAAGATGGTCGGCCAGCGCCGCAGCCTGCTGAATTATCTGCAGGACAACGACATCGAACGTTACCGCGCGATCATTGAAAAACTTGGAATCCGCAAGTGAAGTTCCGCAAAAAAGGCAGACGGCAAAAGCCGCCTGCCTTTGGCCTTTTTCCGCATTTTTACCCGCGTTCGCTCGGGAAGCGGAGACTTAGCAGTGAAACGGGCGCCTTTCTGCGGCAGGACGCCGGTTTTATTGCTAAACCTGCCGCCTCCCGCAAATACTAGGATCATGATCTGACGGAGGAGAAAGCAATGTTTGAAAATTTCCGGGTATACAAGACGGATTTCGCCGGGCGGCCGCTTGTGGTCGAGACCGGCAAAATGGCGCAGCTCGCCAACGGCGAATGCATGGTGCGCTATGGGGAGACCGCGGTGCACGTGGCGGTGACCGCTTCCGACAAGCCCCGCGAGGGCGTGGATTTTTTCCCGCTCTCGGTCGATTTTGAAGAGAAGATGTATTCGGTCGGGAAGATCCCGGGCTCCTACCTCAAACGGGAAGGCCGCCCGACCGACAAGGCGGTCCTGACCGCGCGCATGATCGACCGGTCCATCCGGCCGCTGTTCCCGAAGGACATGCGCAACGACGTGACCGTCGTCTGCACGGTCATGAGCGTGGACCACGACTGTCAGCCCGACATCGCCGGCATGGTCGGCGCCTCCATCGCGCTTTCCATTTCCGACATCCCGTGGAGCGGCCCGATCTCCGGCGTTTCCGTCGGCTATGTGGACGGCGGGTACGTCATCAACCCCACGAGCGCGCAGCGCAAAAAATCCAAGATGGCCGTGACCGTCGTCTCGACCTCCGAGCGCATCGCCATGATCGAGGCCGGCGCCGACGAGATCCCCGACGACGTGATGTACAACGGCATCATGGCCGGCCACAAGGCCAACCAGCCCATCCTCCAGTTCATCAAGAACATCCAGGCCGAGATCGGCAAAAAGAAGTTCGACTACCCGAGCAACGAGCCGGAGCAGGAGATGCTGGACGCCGTCAGGGAATTCGCCGTCGAAGATATCCGCGCCGCGCTCGATACCGACGACAAGAGAGTGCGCGACGAGCGCATGCGGCCGGTCTACGAGAAAACGCACGAAAAATTCGACCCGCTTTATCCGGACCAGGCCGCCAAGATCGACGAATGTCTGTACCGGGCGCAGAAATACGTCGTCCGCCGCTGGCTGCTCGACGAGCAGAAGCGCGTCGACGGGCGCAAGATGGACGAGATCCGGCCGCTGGCGGCGGAGGTCGGCCTTCTGCCGCGCGCGCACGGCAGCGGCATGTTCACCCGCGGGCAGACCCAGGTGCTCACGGTCGCGACGCTCGCCCCGCTCGACGAGGCCCAGACCTTCGACGGCATCGACGAGCAGGAGACGAAACGCTACATCCACCAGTACAATATGCCCTCGTATTCCACCGGCGAGACGAAGCCCAGCCGCGGCCCGGGCCGCCGCGAGATCGGCCACGGCGCCCTCGCGGAGAAAGCGCTCGTTCCGGTGCTGCCCTCCATCGACGAGTTCCCCTACGCCATGCGCCTGGTCTCCGAGGTGCTTTCCTCCAACGGCTCCACGTCGCAGGCCTCCATCTGCGCCTCCACGCTGGCGCTGATGGACGCGGGCGTGCCCATCAAGAGCGCCGTGGCGGGCATCTCGTGCGGCCTGATCACCGAGGGCGACCGCTGGATGACCATGGTGGACATCCAGGGCCTCGAGGATTTCTTCGGCGACATGGATTTCAAGGTCGCCGGCACGCACGCGGGCATCACGGCCATCCAGATGGACCTCAAGATCAGCGGCCTGACCCCGGAGATGATCAAGGAGGCGCTCTACAAGACGCACAAGGCCCGCGACGCGATCATCGACGACGTGCTGCTCAAGACCCTCGCCGAGCCGCGCAAAGAGCTTTCGCCCTACGCGCCGAAGATGCTCTCCATCGTGATCCCGGTCGAGAAGATCCGCGAGGTCATCGGCGCGGGCGGCAAGGTCATTCAGAAAATCGTCGCGGAGTGCGGCGTGAAGGTCGATGTCGAGGAGGACGGCCACGTCTACGTCTCCGGCACGGACCTCGAAGCCTGCAAGCGCGCCGTCAACATCGTGGACACCATCGTCAACGACCCGGAGCCGGGCACCATCTACAACGGCAAGGTCACGCGGCTGATGGACTTCGGCGCGTTCGTCGAGATCGCCCCGGGCAAAGAGGGCCTGGTGCACATTTCGCAGCTCGATGTCAAGCGCGTCAACCAGGTCTCGGACGTTGTGAACGTCGGGGACGAGGTCATGGTCAAGGTGCTCAACGTCGACGAAAAGGGCAGGCTGAACCTCTCCCGCCGCGACGCGCTGATCGAGGTGGACGGCCTCGTGCCGGAGAACGACGTTTCGTCCGAACGTCCGCCGCGACGCCCGCCGTTCCATGGCGACCGCGACCATCGTTCTTCTGGGCATCGCCCCGGGGGGCCTTCCTTCAACGGGCCGAGGCCGCACCACTGACCGCGCGGGAGTCGGAAAGAACTCCCGCTGGAATCCGTATCACGAAGCGACAGGGGCAGACCCCCTGCCGCTTTTTTTATGTTTTTTTGTACTTCCGATAATAAAACAGCATCTCAACGTATTCGGCCACCCGTTGACGGTCGGCGGGCTGCATGGACTGAATCATGCTGAACAGCACGCTGAGGCGGCCGTCCGCATTCGGCACGCCCAGAAGGTAATCCGCCGAGACATGGTAAAGCAGGCAAAGTTTTACCAGGGTATCAAAGTCCGGGCTGCGCTTATCCTGCTCGTAGTTTCCGTAAACGGACTGGGAAACTCCGAGCTTTTCCGCCACGTCCGCCTGCTTTAAATCCAGATCCGTCCGCAGCGCTTTTAACTTTGTCCCGAAAGACGCCCCCTTTTTCAAATTCCACACCGCCCTATATGTGATTAAGAACATTATAGAAGTAGAAAAGAAGTATGTTTACAAATAATGCCAAAAGCATGATCCATATATTGGAATATGCAATTTGCAGGATTATACAGTTGAATCCTGTTGCGGTGCTATGATAGAAAAGTCAAAGAATATTTTGAAAGAAAATAAGCACATGAGTAGGAATGGGAAAAAGGAGGCGAACCGGGGTCCGACCGACAAGCGGTGGGCGGCCCCTGCCGGACGGCCCGGCATGGTGCGGTGCTGCCCGAACGAGCGCCGGCACCGCAGGAAGGCGGGTCATGTGCGGCAGATCCAAATCAGCGAAAGGAATGAAGAACATGAAACTTAAGAGCATGAAATCACGAACACACAAAGGCCTGGCATGGCTGCTTTCAGTCTGCATGGTCGTCGTGTTGTTCCCTGTAAGTGTGTGGGCGGCGTCCCCAACGATCGCTACGACGAGCACCGTCGCCAACGGCGCTTCCGACCCGTCAGTCACCATCACGGGCACCGGGTTTAACACCAGCGCCACGGAGGCTGACTTTACGGTCGATCCCGGCGCGACCGGTCTGACGCTCGCTACCGTCACGGTTGACAGTGACGCCTCTGTCACTTTCGCGTTTACCGGCACGGCCGTGGCGGGCGATGTCACCATTCAGGCTAAGACAACCGCGTTTGATCCTTCTGCCGGGGATGCCAGCAACATTTTGACGGTCACGGTTCCCGAAGCGGTATCGGCTCCGGCGATCGCTACGACGAGCACCGTCGCCAACGGCGCTTCCGACCCGTCAGTCACCAT
>DAINSB010000120.1:0-7258 GCA_036741535.1 Caproicibacter sp.
ATTCGTAGGTCATCAGGATCACCCGGTCGGCCAGCTCGCCGTGGACCGGGTAGTCGTGCGCCTGATAGAGCAGGCCCGGCTGTCCCGCGGAGGTCTTGGGGGCCAGCGACGTGGAAACCCAGTACCCGAGGGGATGGAGCCGTTCGACGACCCTTTTCAGGAAAGCGTTGTAGGCCTCCCGGTCCTGCGGATAGATGTACTCGAAGTCGAGGTTCAGGCCGTAATATTTTTCCCCGCCGCCCAGCGCGCCGACGATATTTTCCAGCAGCGTGTCCTGCACCTGCGTGTCGGTCAGGACGGCATGCGCGATCTCTCCGCCGAAACCGCCGCCCGGCCGGATGTTGGTCACGGACATCATCGGCGCCACACGCTGCGCGCGGGCGGCCTGCACCGCGCGGGAATCGTCCAGCGACGTGAGGCTGCCGTCGGAGCGCGCCTCATAGCTGAACAGACTCAGATAGGTGAGATACGGAAGAGTCCAGTCGAGCGTCCGGCTGGGGATCGTGGCGAACGCGTAGCCGTTGACTTCCGCCGGGCCGAGTTTTTCCAGCGTCACCGGAAGGGTCAGGACCTGCCCGGCCTGGATGCGGTCCGGGTCGGCGATCTGCGGATTCGCCCGCAGGAGCGCCTCCGTCGTGGTCTCATACCGCCGGGCGATGCCCAGAAGGGACTCGCCCGGCGCCACGGTATGGGTGACGCTTTCCGCCGGAAGCACCAGCGTCTGGCCGACGACGAGACGGCCCGGATCGCTCAGCATGTTGTTCCCGGTCACTTCCTGCGCCGATACGCCGTAGCTCTGCGCAATGCTGAAAACGCTGTCGCCCGGACGCACCGTATAGATAACCAAAATCGACCCACCCCCTGCGGCGCGGCGCCGCCTGTTTTTTACATTATATGCGACGCGCGGGCCGGTTCATGCCATCCGCCGGCGCAACGGCCTTCGCGTTTTGATGAAAGATTTCGGGCAGGACAATTCAAAAATATATGAAAATTAGATATAAACTATGGCAAAAATTTTTATAATATATTATAATAAAATAAAAGCGACCAAACCGAGACTCAGCCGGGTCGATTCCCGGCGCAAAAAAAATCCTGAACGGAGGAAAAGCGAATGGGAGAGACTGTCTATATCATAGGCCATAAGAATCCGGATACCGACTCCATCTGCTCCTGCATTGCTTATGCGGAGCTGAAGCGGAAGCAGGGTGTTTCCGCCATTCCGGTCCGAATCGGGAACATAAACCGAGAAACGCAATTTGTACTGAACTACTTCGGCGTTCCGGAGCCGGAACTTCTGGCAACGGTGAAAACCCAAGTGTCTGATCTAAATATAGACCAGATCAGTCCCGTCTCTAAGGACGTTTCGATCCAAACGGCATGGAAAATCATGAAAAAAAACAACCGGAGGATTCTGCCGGTCGCCGACGAAAACGGAAAATTTCTGGGGCTTATCACGCTTTCCGACATCACGAGGAACTACATGGATACCCTGGAAAGCAACATCCTCTCCGCCAGCAAAACGCCGCTGCGCAACATCGTAGAAACTTTGAAGGCAAATCTGGTCACAAAAAACAACAAGGAATGCTGCCTGACGGGAAAAGTCGTCATCATCGCCATGGAGCCCGAAAACGTGGCGCCGTTTGTGGAACCGGGGGATATTGTGCTCATCGGCAGCAGGAAAGACACGCAGCGCAAGGCCATCGAGCTGCACGCGAGCTGCCTGATCCTCACCTGCGGGATCAAGGTCGACACCGACATCCTGGCGCTGGCGGAAAAGTCCGGCTGCATCATCATGGAGACGAACCATGACACCTTCTCGACCGCGCGGCTGATCTACCAGAGCGTCCCGGTCGGCTACATCATGACGAAAAAGGACATCGTATGCTTCCGCCCGACCGACTTCATCGACTCCATCCGCGACAAAATGATCCAGACCCGGTACCGCAGCTACCCCGTGGTGGACGAAGACGGCGCCATCAAGGGATTCATCGCCCGCTACCACCTGCTGTCGTCCCGGAAAAAGAAGGTCATCCTGCTGGACCACAACGAAAAGACGCAGGCGGTGGACGGCATCGACGAGGCGGAGATTCTGGAGATCATCGACCACCACAGGATCGGGGACATCCAGACCGTGAAGCCGATCTATTTCAAAAACGACATGGTCGGCAGCACCGCCACGCTGATCGCCTCCCTCTATTTTGAAAACGGCGTCCGCCCCGAAAAGAAAACCGCTGGGCTCCTTTACGCCGCCATCATCTCGGACACGCTGAAGTTCAGCTCCCCGACGACGACCCGGCTGGACCGCACCACGGCGGAACAGCTCGCCGAATACGCGGGCCTCGACACGGAGGATTTCGCCTCGCAGATGTTCCAGGCCGGCTCCGTGCTGAACGGGCTGAGCGTCGAGGAGATCCTGAATTACGACTTCAAGGAATATACGCTCAACGGCTGCAAGGTGGGCATCGGGCAGGTCAACTCGATGGACCCCGAGGAGACGGAGCGGATGCGTGAGCCGCTGCTGAACTACATCGAACAGGCCCGGCAGCAGAATGCCTACGGCCTGCTGCTTCTGATGATCACGGATGTCATCAAGAAGGGCTCCTACATCCTTTACGCGGGCGAAAACGCCTCCCTGACGCACGCCGCCTTCAAAGAAGCGGAATCGGCGGACGGGTCGATCTTTCTCGACGGCGTGATCTCGAGGAAAAAGCAGGTGGTCCCGCTCATCAGCGAGGCGACGCGGAATCTGGTCACCATGGGATAGCGGGCCGGCCGAATTCGCGGTGCTCATATTGACAAGCCGGGCGGCAGCGGCATACTATGGGGCTGACAGGAAGGAGGGTATGAAAAATGTCCTGCCGCTCCAACAACTCGAATGTTTCCGGCTGCTCGAACAGCTGTTCCGGCGATTCCAGCGCGTGTGCCCTGAAAGATATTCTCGACCGTCTCGACGACCTGAATACTCAGGACCTGTGCACCCTGAAGGATGTCATCGACCGGATTCTCTCCTGCCGCTGCTAAAGCAGATCAAAAGCTCTCCCGGCCGCTTTTGCGGCCGGGAGAGCTTTTCTGTTTCGGGGGCGGACGCGGTCACCCGGCTCCCCCCGCCCCGGTCCGGGCCCGGACGGAACCGGGCAGGGATCCCGCGGCGGGGACGCGGAGCGCCCGCATGGCGTTCAGCACGGCGAGCACCGCCACGCCCACGTCGCCGAACACGGCGGCCCACAGGGTCGCGATCCCGAGGGCGCCGAGCACGAGGATGACGGCCTTGACGCCCAGCGCGAACGCGATGTTCTGCCGGACGATCCGGCGCGTCCGGCGCGCGACGCGGAGGGCGAGGGGCAGCAACGACAGCTCGTCGGTCATGAGCACCACGTCGGCCGCCTCGATCGCGGCGTCCGAGCCGGCGCCGCCCATGGCGATGCCGACATCCGCCGCGGCGAGGACCGGCGCGTCGTTGACGCCGTCGCCGACGAAGGCGATCTTCTTCCCGGTCCCGTTTTCCCTCCGCAGCTTTTCGAGCATTTCGACCTTCTGCCCCGGAAGAAGGTCGGTATGCACCTCGTCCAGGCCGATCTTTTCCGCGACCTTCTCGCCCGCCGACCGGCTGTCGCCGGTCAGCATCACGAGGCGCCGGATGCCCTCCCGCCGGAGCTGTGAGGCCGCGCGGCCGCTGTCTTCCCGGATCTCGTCCGAAATCAGGAGAGAACCGGCGTAAGCGCCGTCCACCGCGACATAGACGACGGTTCCCGGCTCGGAGACAGCCTCATGGGGGATGCCCCGGGATTCCATCATCCTCCCGTTCCCGACGAGGACCGGCCTGCCGTCGATCTTCACGCTGATGCCCAGCCCCGCGGCCTCGGAGGCCTCCGCGATGCGGGAGCGGTCGATCTCTTTTCCGCAGGCCTGCCGGATGGAGAGCGCGATGGGGTGATTGGAGCCGGCCTCGGCATGGGCGGCCAGGTCCAGCAGGCCGTCCTCCGTCACGCCGCCCGCGGGCTTCACCCGCGTCACGCGGAACACGCCTTTGGTCAGCGTGCCGGTCTTGTCGAAGACGATCGTGTCGGTGTCGTACAAAGCCTCCAGATAATTGCTGCCCTTGACGAGAATCCCGTTTCTGGAAGCGGCCCCGATCCCGCCGAAAAAGCTCAGCGGAACGGAGAGGACCAGCGCGCACGGGCAGGACACCACCAGAAACACCAGCGCGCGGCGCAGCCATTCGGAAAAGACGGCCCCGGGCACAAAGAGGGGCGGAACGACGGCCAGCGCGACGGCCCCGAAGACCACAAGGGGAGTGTACCACCGGGCGAACCGGGTGATGAAATTCTCCGTGACGGTTTTTTTGCTGCCGGCGTTCTGCACCAGGTCGAGAATCTTCGCGACCGTGGAATCGGCGTACTCCTTCGCCACCCGGACCGTCAGCACGCCACTCCGATCGATGGAGCCGGAGAGCACGGCGTCGCCCGGGCCCACGTCCTTCGGGAGGGATTCCCCCGTGAGGGCGGACACGTCCACCGAAGAAACGCCGTCCACGACCGTGCCGTCCAGCGGGACCTTCTCCCCCGGACGGACCAGAATCTTTTCCCCGACCCCGACCTCCTCCGGCGCGACCCGGCGGACTTCACCGTCTTCCATCAGGTTCGCCCACTCGGGGCGTAACTCCATCAGGGCGGCCACGGAACGCCGCGAACGGCCGACCGCCACGCGCTGGAACAGCTCGCCGACCTGATAGAACAGCATGACCGCCACGCCCTCCGCGAACTCCCCGATGGAAAACGCGCCGATTGTCGCAACGCTCATGAGAAAATTCTCGTCGAAGACCCGCCCTTTCAGAAGGTTCCGTGCGGACCGCAGAAGCACTTCGCCGCCGGTCAGAAGATAGCTCGCGACAAAAAGGGCGACGGCGGCGGGTCCCCGGCCCCCCGCCGCGAAGGCGGCCGCGAACAGCATCGCCCCGGCCGCCAGCAGGACGCGCCGGGTCTTTTCCCTTTTCCGGCCGGCCTCGTCTTCCCGCGGCTTCGGCTCGCGGCAGGAGACCTCCGCCTCCGGCTCCACGCTTTTGACGACTTCCCCGGCCCGCCGGATCAGCCCCGGCAGGGCGTCCCGGTCGCGGGCCTCCAGGGTGAGGCGCCCCGTCACAAAATCGAGGGACGCGCTGCGCACGCCGTCCAGCCTTCCGACCCGGTCCTCGATCTCCCGTGCGCAGTCCGCACAGCACAGGCCGCTCAGAAAGACGGTCCTCTTCCCCGCCTGCCGCGGCTCCCTTTCCCGGACGACCAGATCCGGCTCCTCCCGTCTGAGGATGGAATCCACCCGCCCCAAAACGCCGGGGACCGCCTCCTCCGACGCGATCTCGACGGAGAGAGTGCCGCCCGCGAAATCCACGGACGCGGCGTCCACGCCTTCCAGACGGCCGATGTCGCGCTCGATTTCGGCCGCGCAATCGGCGCAGCACAACCCCTGCAGATCGAATTCCTTTCTGACCGCCATGTCATCCACCACGCCTTCCAAACAAAATTCCGGCATGCCGTTTCCCCTCGGCGCGCAGGGTCTTCGCCTACTTTTCGGTCACGTGCGACAGGCCCTCGCGGAAAATATGCGTCACATGGTCGTCGTCGAGCGAATAATAGACGACTTTGCCGTCGCGGCGGTACTTCACCAGCCGGCCCTGCCGGAGGACCCTGAGCTGGTGCGAAATGGCCGACTTCGTCATCCCCAGCAGCGCCGCGATGTCGCAGACGCACAGCTCCGCCGAAGACAGGGCGCACAGGATCTTCACCCGCGTGGAATCCCCGAAGATCTTGAAAAGGTCCGCCAGATCGAAGAGATTTTCTTCCTCCGGCATCTCCCCCCGCACGCGGTTCACCACGTCTTCGTGGATGATGTTGCAGTCGCAGCGGTCGTCCGCGGCTTTATACTCTTCTGAACTTGTACTCTCCATGAAATGCCCTTTCTGTCCCAATAATTGAATAGTTGCTTAACCGTTCAATCATAGTATATGCATTCCCCTCCGCGTTGTCAAGGAAAAATCGGAAGCGGATGTGCTCTTTTGGTCCGCGGCGGCATATTCTTCCATATAAAGATTTTAACGGGGAGAGATTCGGAATGGGATATTATATTCAGGTGGAACCCAGCGTGCGGGTTTTTGTCGAAGACCTCAATCCGGCCGGCAGCAAGACGATTTTTCTGGTGCACGGCTGGCCGGGCAACCACAATCTGTTCGAATACCAACTGAACCTGCTGCCCAGGCTCGGGTACCGCTGCGTCGCGATGGACTGCAGGGGGTTCGGGCTGTCGGACAGACCGTTCTGGGGATACGGCTACGACCGGCTGGCGGACGACATCCGGGTCGTCGTGGATACCCTTCAGCTGAACGGCTTCACGCTGGGCGGCCATTCCACGGGCGGGGCGATCGCGATCCGCTACATGGCGAGGCACGGCGGCTACGGCGTGGGGAAGCTGGCGCTTTTCGCGGCGGCCGCCCCGAGCCTGATCCAGCGCCCCGGCTTCCCCTACGGCATCCAGAAGCAGGCGGTGCTCGACATCATCCAGGGCACCCAGACGGACCGGCCACAGATGCTGCGGAATTTCGGCAACACGATTTCCTACCACCCCGTCAGCGCCGCTTTTTCGGACTGGATCTTCCAGCTCGGCCTGCAGGCCGCAAGCTGGGCCACGGCGGCCATCGCCAACACGTGGCTGGAGGAGGCGCTGTTCGACGACATGGCCAAAATCAACGTCCCGACCCTGATCCTGCACGGGCTGGACGACCGGGTCTGTCTTTTCCCGCTCGCCGTGGAGCAGAACCGGGGCATCCGGGGCTCGAAGCTCGTCGCGTTCCACCAGTGCGGCCATTTTCTGTTCTACGACCAGATGGATGCGTTCAACAAAGAGCTGATCGCGTTCACGGAGGATTCGTGAGCGGGGCCCGGATCGCGGGAGGCCCGCCGCCCAACATTGCACAAATTCGGTTCTTGCCTTGGATAAAAATTGTAGGTTTACACAAAAGTGAAAGGCGGGTCGATAAATGTTGCAAAACCGCTTGAAAAGTTTATAAAATTAATCCATACTATTATCCGTTCAGACGCGGGATGCAAAATCACGGAACGCAAAGGAGCGCAGGCAGGTTTCGGCCTGAATGCGCCCCTTTTTTGTGCCCCGGACGGCTTGGGCGCGCCGGTGCGGCCGGGGCAAATTCTTTTTAACGGGGGAAAAGAAACATATGACATCGCCTACGACATTCATGGAATGGGTCCTG
>DAINSB010000121.1:0-7257 GCA_036741535.1 Caproicibacter sp.
GCTAAAATAGGAAAAAGAGGCGCAGCCGTGGAGGAATCTCCTCTGTGGCTGTGCCTTTTTGTTGCGAATTCTTTCGCTATTCTTTTTTGCCGTTTAGCTTGTTGTCCAACCACGTGATGATCGGCTGGTCGATGTTGGATTGAATCTTGACCGGGCCAATCGAAGCGGTTAAATTATCCGGCTTTTCCTCATTGGACGATGTAGGACGGTAAGATTCTTTTTCTGGATTTTTCATCTGAATACCCCCATTTGCAAAAGATCATTCTTTTCTATATCTATGTAAAGATAAAGAATGTCCAAATGATTTACCACAATAGGTTGAATACGGGAAAAATACTCGTTCACCCTGTACCAGATGCTCCCAAAAGTTTGCTTTAACGGTTTACAAAAAGATATTTTCGCGGTTCCGTCAGGAAAACAGAAGAATGCCGAAAGTGACGCACTAAACGATAAAGTATCCGTAGCTTTGCCCAAGCATTTTCGCTCTTTTAAACAGATATACCGGGATAATCCAGATAGAGCCCAATGATTTCGTATCGTAGCCGGATGCCTTGAGCTTTTTTTCATCTATATAGGAAAGCCCATACATTTAATCCAAATGTGATAACCCAGAGCGATTGACTTCCTACGCCGATTGAGACGGCGACAATATATTCGATGATAGAGCCTAAAATCGGCATAAAGGCAAGCCACCATACGGCGGTGTTATCAACGGCGCTGCCGGAAACGGGCGGCGGCACCGCGACGGTTTCATTGATTATTCCCGATTTGGAAAGAGGACGCCACTCCGTATATCCCTGTTTCCAAACCAAAGAATCCGCACGGATAATCCCTCTTTGCCCCGTTTTGCCGGTTATGCGGTATGCAGATGGTTCAAAAGGTCTTTTGACTGTTCTCCTGGCTGCCCGTTGTACTGAAGAGGTTAAATGTAGTAGAAGAATAAACTGGTGCTAGCAATTATAAATACTACAACATTTATTATTTGCCGAGGCGGACTGCGCCGCCGAACTCATGAAACTGTACCGGCAAAAGGTCCTTTAAAATCGACCGGAAAGGCGGGGCGCATGAAAAAGGTATCTTTCCTGAAACTGGTCGTTTCTCTGGCGGCCCAGTTCTTCATCGCCGCACTGCCGGTTTTGATTTCCGGCGGTCCCGGCTGGATCCAGGGCTGGATCTTCGCCGTTGCCCTGTACCTCAAAAATCCTGGACTTTTGGCCGAAAGGTTCCGGAGACCCGGCACGGGCGGTGAAAAAAAGGGCATATCCTTCACACTGGGTACGCCCTTCCCGAGCTATTTTGCAAATCTGAACGGCGGGGTCCGGCCGCCGCGGCGACAAGCCGCCTACTTCGTCAGCACCCCGTTGTCGCTCTGCTGGAGGATCAGAATGTCCTCCTCGTACCCGGTCTGCGCGTTGATATAGACCAGAACGCGGTCCTTGCCCGTGCCGGTGCACAGGAATTCGTACGTGAGCGCCTCGCCCAGGCCGGGCGTGGGGATCAGGGCTTTTTTGCTCTGCAGCACCGTCAGCTTCGGGCTGACGCTGAGCTGCGCCTTCTCGCGGGAGATCCCCGCCGTCAGCTTGCGGTCTTTGTGGTTCATGATATACCCGGCGGACTCGAAGCGGACGATCTCCCCGTTGTCGAGCGCGACGCCGACTTTCACGAGGTCCGGGTAACAGGTCACGTCGCCCTGCAGATAGGCGAAGTTGATCAGGCATATCCCGTCGGTGATGACGTAATAGCTTTCCTTCATATTCTTGATCCCGCGGGTGTCCAGGAACGCCTCCGCTTTTTTCGAAGCGTCCTTGTAACCGAGCGCCCCCTCGCCGATGTCGCGGCTGTTGGAAAGGCTGGAAATGTATCCCCCCGCCTTCGTCACGCTGATGCGGATGGCCCCGCTGTTTGCGGAGAAGTTGTAGGTCGGCAGGTTGCCCGCCGTGTCCTGCTCATGCGTCAGCTTGTCCTGCGTGACGTGCAGAAAATCCGCGGCGATGTTCCGGGCGTTCCCCTGCGGGATCGCCGGCTTGCCCTTCGTCAGCTCCGGTTTCTGCTGCATCACGCTGTCTGAGAACGGCCCGTCGTAGATCAGCGACGGATAATCGCTGAAGTCCTTGGCTGTCGTGGCCATCTCGTCGCGGAAGGCCGTGGCCGTAAATTCCGGCTGCACGTCCGTCATGTCTTTCGAGAGCTTCTGCGAGTAGCTCTCGAGGCTCTTGATGGTCTTGTACTGGTCGTCCGTGATCTTCCCGCCCGCCGAGATCCGCCGGGAGAGCGCCATGGAAAAATCGCCCACCTGCGTGATGAAGCGGCTCACGTTGTCGAGGGAATTGTCGCCCACGGGCAGAGCGGACAAAGACGCCTTCGCCATGCTGGATTCCCGCATCAGTTTGGCGGCGAGGCCATTCTGCTCGGTCGCGGTGTTCGCATAGACGGCTTTGTCCAGTGTGGTCTCGATGTTGCCGATGCAGTCGCTCAGGTCGTTCAGCGACCGCTTGTAGCCGTACTGCACGTCGCGCTTGTACTGCCTCGCCTGCGCGAAGGCGTAGACCGCCGTTCCGCACAGGGCCAGAACCACCACCACGACCGCTGCGATCCCCCAGATCCTTCTTTTTTTCACCGTTTTCACCCCGCGCATTATTGTAAACCGTCGGAAGAAGAATATACCTGCGTCCCCAAGATTCCGGACCGGCTTTCTTTTTTTAATCTTCGCCCTTGACAGCCGCCGGGGGAAGTGTTACGATCGTGTTAAAGATTAGCTTGCTAATTATTAGCTTGGCAACTATTGAGGTGAAAAAAATGTCTGTCACGCTTCATCATGCGCTCTACAAGGCGTTCCACGCGCAGCAGAACACCCTGCGGCCGGGCATGGCGCGGATGGGTCTTTCGCCGGGGCAGCCGAAGGTGCTGCGGTACCTGGCGGCCCGCGGCACCTGCATGCAGAAGGAAATCGCGCAGGCGCTCGACATCGAGCCGGCGACGGTCTCGCGCCTGCTGACCAACATGGAGCAGAACGGCCTCGCGGCGCGCTCCGATCCCGCGGAGCGCCGCCGGGCGGAGGCGATCCGCATCACGCCGGAGGGGCGCGCCGCCCTCGCCCGGTGGGAAGAGCTCTGCGGCACGCTGGAGGAAAAGGCGCTGCGCGACTTCACGGAGGCGGAACGGCGGCAGGTGGTCGATCTGCTCTGCCGGGCGTACCAGAATCTGACTGGAAAAATTTTGGAGTGATGGGGAAAGCCAATGTCCCGACTTTTCCAACATCCAACCTCAAACCATCTAATCTCTAAAATGGGGGGAAGACCGTGGTCAAACGACTTTTGAAATTTTTCAGGCCCTACCGGAAAGAGTTCGCGGGGAGCGTCGCCTGCGTCGTGGCGGAGAGCGTGTTCGAGCTCGTCATCCCGCTCATCATGGCGGATATCATCGACGTCGGCGTCGTGCAGAAGGACCGGGGCTACATCCTGCGGCGCAGCGCGCTGATGATCGCCTGTGGCCTGCTCGCCCTGGCTCTCGGCGCCGCGTATGCCCGCCTCGGCGCGCGGGCGGGGGCTGGCTTCGGGGCCGAGCTGCGCCGGGAGGAATACCGGAAGGTGCAGGGGTACTCCTTCTCCAACCTCGACCGCTTCAGCACGCCCTCGCTCGTCACGCGCCTGACGAGCGACATCACCATCCTGCAGAACTCCGTCTGCAACGGTCTGCGGCCCATGGTGCGCGGCCCCGTGATGATGCTGGCGGGCCTCGTGATGTCCGTCATCCTGAGCCCGAAGCTCTCCGTCGTGTTCCTTGTCGCCATGCCGGTGCTCGCCGCGGGCCTGTATTTCATCATGCGGACCCTCGGCTCGGCCTACGCAAAGATGCAGAAGATGCTCGACCGCGTCAACTCCATCGTGCAGGAGAACCTTACGGCTATCCGCACGGTGAAATCCTACGTGCGGGGCGAGAGCCAGTCGGCCCTGTTCGCCGAGGGCAACGGCGGATACCGCGCCGCTTCGGAAAAGGCGTTCCACACCGCCATGCTGAACATGCCGTATTTCCAGCTCGTCATGTACGCGACGATCCTCTGCATCCTCTGGTTCGGCGGCAACTTCATCCACGAGGGCACCATGCAGATCGGCCAGCTCACCGCCTTTCTGAGCTACGTGCTGCAGATCCTCAATTCGCTGATGATGATCTCGAACGTGTTCCTGATGCTCAGCCGGTCGATGACCTCCATCGGCAGGATCTTCGAGGTGCTCGACGAGAAGCCCGCCATCGCCGACGGCGGCGACCCGTCGCTCACGATCCGCAGCGGGGAGGTCGGGTTCGACGGCGTCTCGTTCAAATACAGCGAGAAAGCGAAGGAGGACGTGCTTTCCGGCGTCAGCCTGCACATTGCCGCGGGGCAGATGGTCGGCGTGCTGGGCGGCACGGGCGCAGCCAAAACGTCCCTCGTGCAGCTCATCCCCCGCCTGTACGACGTGAGCGCCGGGCGCGTTCTGGTGGACGGCCGCGATGTGCGGGCATACAGCCTGCGGCATCTGCGCGACAGCGTGGGCATGGTGCTGCAGAACAACACGCTCTTTTCCGGCACCGTGCGCGAGAACCTTCGGTGGGGCAACGAGAACGCCTCCCAGAAGGACCTCGACTGGGCCTGCCGCATCGCCTGCGCGGACGAATTCCTCGGCCGCCTGCCGGAGGGATACGACACCGTGCTCGGCCAGGGCGGCGTGAATGTCTCCGGCGGGCAGAAGCAGCGCCTCTGCATCGCCCGCGCGCTGCTCAAGCGCCCGAAGATCCTGATCCTGGACGACTCGACCAGCGCCGTCGACACGGCGACGGAACGGACGATCCGCGAGCGCCTGGCCGAGGAGCTGCCCGATACCACGCGCATCATCATCACCCAGCGCCTCGGCTCGGTGGAGGACGCCGACCAGATCATCCTGCTCGACGACGGCAGAGTCACCGCCGTGGGGAACCACGACCAGCTCCTCGCCGAGAACCGGGTCTACCGGGAGATCTGGCAGTTCCAGCAGAAGGGGGAGACCGCGTAATGCCGAAGACTCTTTCGCGCGCGAGGCCGAAGGACCTGCGCAGGGCGTTCGGCCTGCTGTGGCGCTACATGAAAAAGCACGCCGTTTCGCTTTCGCTCGTGTGCATCCTCTCCGTGGTCAGCGCGCTGGCCTCCGTGTACGGCACGTATCTGATCAAGCCGGTCATCGACGACTATATCCTGCCGGGCAACATCCCGGGGCTGGTGCGCATGGTGCTGTTCATGGCGGCCATGTACCTCCTCGGCGCGGCGGCCACGTACGGCTACACACAGATCATGGTCGTGCTGGCGCAGAAGATCGTGGAGGAGATCCGCAACGACCTGTTCCGCAAGGTGCAGAAGCTGCCGGTGAGCTTCTTCGACGCGCAGACGCACGGCGAACTGATGAGCCGCTTCACCAACGACATCGACACCATCTCCGACGCGCTGAACAACAGCTTCGCCATGGTGGTGCAGAGTTTCGTCGTGACCGTCGGCACGTTCGCCGTGCTGATCGCGCTGAACTTCCGGCTCTCCGTCATCGTACTGTTCACTTTCTTCTGCATGTTTCTGTTTCTTCGGTACAGCGGCAGGCGCAGCAAGGCGTATTACGACCGGCAGCAGCAGTTCCTCGGCAGCCTCGACGGCTTTGTGGAGGAGACGGTCGCCGGGCAGAAAGTCGTGCAGGTCTTCAACCACGAGGAGCGGAATTTCGCGGAGTTCGCCGCGCGCAACGGCCGCCTGCGGGAAGCCGCGACGGGCGCCGTCACGTTCTCGAACCTGCTGATCCCCGTGGTCGTGAGCCTGTCGTACTTCGGGTATGCGGTCTCGGCCTGCGTCGGCGCGTTCTTCGCCATCTCGGGCGAGATCGGCCTCGGCACGCTCGCCTCCTACCTGGTCTACGTGCGCCAGGTGGCGATGCCGATCAACCAGTTTTCCCAGCAGCTCAACTTCATTCTGGCTTCCCTTTCCGGCGCGGAGCGCATCGAAGAAGTCCTCTCCACGCCGGAGGAGGACGATTTCGGCACCGTGACGCTGACGCGCGCGGAAACCCTGCCGGACGGCTCGCTGCGCGAGACGGACCGCAGGACCGAGCGGTGGGCGTGGCGCGCCGGCACAGCCGGCACCCAGTTGATCCCCCTGCGGGGCGACGTGCGGTTTCACGACGTGGTGTTCGGGTACGTGCCGGGGCACCCGGTTTTAAAGGGCATCAACCTGTACGCGAAGCCGGGACAGAAGATCGCGTTCGTCGGCTCGACGGGCGCGGGCAAGACGACCATCGCGAGCCTGATCAACCGGTTCTACGACGTGACCAGCGGCACCATCACCTACGACGGCATCGACGTGCGCGAGATCAGAAAGGACGACCTGCGCCGCTCGCTCGGCGTGGTGCTGCAGGATACGCACCTGTTCACCGGCACCATCGCGGAGAACATCGGCTTTTCCGGCGACGACATCGGCTTCGAGCGCATCGTCGCCGCGGCGAAGCTCGCGGGCGCGGATTCGTTCATCCGCCGCCTGCCCGACGGCTACGACACCGTGCTGACCGGCGACGGCGGCAACCTCAGCCAGGGGCAGCGGCAGCTTCTCGCCATCGCGCGCGCGGCGGCCGCCGATCCGCCGGTCCTCATCCTCGACGAGGCGACCAGCTCGGTCGACACGCGCACCGAGCGCCAGATCGAACTGGGCATGGACCGCCTGATGGAGGGCCGCACGGTGTTTGTCATCGCGCACCGGCTCTCCACGGTGCGGAACGCGAAAGCCATCCTCGTGCTCGAGGGCGGCGAGATTTTGGAGCGCGGCAGCCACGACGAGCTGGTCGCGCAGAAGGGCCGCTACTACCAGCTCTACACCGGTCAGTTCGAGCTGTCCTGAGCGGCGGCGGGCTGTGCCCGCGGCCAGGCCCCGCCGTCTGGCGCGGAGAAAATAAAATAGCTGATCTTGGCGGGAGAGTGTGAGGCATCTCCCGCCCTTTTTATCGGGCGGGCCGGAACTGCGCGGGTGCGCTTTTCCGCACGCCGAGCCTGCACCGCTGAAAAACCGCAATGAAAGTCGATCTTTTCTGAATTTGCCCCGGAGGGACGAGGGGGCTTGCGCTCGGGCCGCGCGGCCTGAGTGCAAAGCCATTCACCCCCACTGGGGTGATTTTAAAAAGTATAGGCCTGCAGGCCCGAGCACAAAACCGAAGCGTTCCCACGGGGCGGGTAAAAAAAGAAAAAATCATAAAAAAGCCGCGGAATCCGAGAAAACGG
>DAINSB010000122.1:0-7061 GCA_036741535.1 Caproicibacter sp.
CAAGGCGGCCACCATGGCGGTCTGCAAGATCAACGTCGATTCCGACCTGCGCCTCGCCATGACCGCCAGCGTGCGGAAACATTTTGTCGAGCATCCGGACCACTTCGACCCGAGACAGTACCTCGGCGACGGGCGCGCGGCCATCAAGGCGATCGTGGAGCACAAGATCAACGAAGTGCTCGGCTGCGCGGGTAAAGCCTGATTTTCCCGAGTTGTGCTTTTCCCGAATAAAATTCTCCCTCCGCAGATTTCTGCGGAGGGAGAATTTTCATCATCGGCGGCCTTCGGTCTTTCGGACGAGGCCGCCCCTTTCAGCCGAGGCTGATCGAAGAGACGGCCGGGCCGTTGATCCCAATAAATGAGCCCGCCCCCAAGATTCGACTTGCTATTTCTTTCCATCAAACGTATAATAAAACTGATTACCGGCTTTTGAGCGGCCGGAAAAAGGGCGGTCATGGCTTTTGACACTACAGCGGTTCTACCGGTCCATCGAAGGGAAGACGGTGGCGTTCTGCGGCCTCGGCGGCAGCAACCTTCCGCTCGTGAAACTCTTTGCGCGGCACGGGGCCGTCGTGACGGCGCGCGACCGCCGCAGCAGGGAAAAGCTGGGCGGCACGACCCGGGAGCTCGAAGAACTGGGCGTGCGCCTCGTGACGGGCGAGGGATACCTCGACGGCCTAGACGAGCAGATCGTCTTCCGCACGCCGGGCATGCGCTACCATCTGCCCCAGCTCGACGCGGCCCGGCGCCGCGGCGCGGCCGTCACCAGCGAGATGGAGCTGTTCTTCGACCTGTGCCCGTGCCGCACCGTCGGCGTGACCGGCAGCGACGGCAAGACGACCACAACGACGATCCTCGCGAAGATCCTTGAGGCTGCGGGGAACAAAGTCCACGTCGGCGGGAACATCGGCGCCCCGCTGATGCCGCAGATCGAGCAGATCTCCCCCGACGACATCGTCGTGGCGGAGCTTTCGAGCTTCCAGCTCATCAGCATGCGCCGCAGCCCGGACGTCGCCGTGGTCACGAACATCTCGCCGAACCACCTCGACATCCATAAGGACATGCGGGAGTACGTGGACGCCAAAAAGAACATCATCCTTCACCAGAGCGCCTTCGGGCGCGCGGTGCTCAACGCGGACAACCCGTACACCGCCGCCTTCGCCGAAGAGACGCGCGGGCAGACCCTGCTGTTCAGCCGCAGGCATCCCGTGGAATACGGCGCGTGGATGGACCAGAACGGCGAGATCTATATTTCCCTGCCGGGCAGAGGCTGCCAGCCGGGCAGAGGCTGCCAGCCGGGCTCCGGCCGGGTGATGAACGCCTCGGACATCAGGATCCCGGGCCTGCACAACATTGAAAATTACCTTGCTGCCGCCGCCGCGGTGTGGGGCATGGCGGGCGCGGAGCAGATCGTTTCCGTCGCGAAGACGTTCCCGGGCGTCGAGCACCGCAACGAGCTGGTGCGCGAGCTTAACGGCGTGCGCTGGTACAACGACTCCATCGGCACCACGCCCAGCCGCACCATAGCCGGCGCGCTGTCGCTCTTCCCGCGGAAGATCATCCTCATCGCGGGCGGGTACGACAAGAACATCCCGTTCGACCCGCTCGGCCCCGCCGTGGTCGACAAGGTCAAAACGCTGGTGCTCCTCGGCGCGACGGCCCCGAAGATCGAGGCCGCGGTCAAGGCGGCGCCGGGCTACCGCGAGGGCAGCCCGAAGATCCTGCACGCGTCCACGCTGGAAGAGGCCGTGGCCCTCTGCCGCGCCGAAGCCGTGCCGGGCGACGTGGTTTCGCTCTCGCCCGCGTGCGCCAGTTTCGACATGTTCCCGAATTTCGAGACGCGCGGGGAAAAGTTCCGCGAGATCGTGAACGGACTCAAATAAAATGGAAGTGGAAAGATGGAAGAGCTGAAACAGATGCTGTTCCGCCTGTGCGAGGCGGACGGCGTGTCGGGCGACGAATCGGATGCCGCGGCGGCCGCGGCGAAGGAGTTTCCGCCCTCCGCCGAACCGGAAACGGACAGGCTCGGCAATCTGACGGCCTCGGTCGGCCCGAAGAACGCGAAAACCGTCCTGCTCGACGCGCACCTCGACCAGATCGGCCTGATCGTCACGGGGATCGACAAGAACGGATTCCTCCATGTGGACAAATGCGGCGGCATGGACCGGCGCGTGATGCCCGGCGCCGCGGTCGTAGTGCTCGGCAGGGAGCGCGTGGACGGCGTGATCGGTTCGGTGCCGCCCCACCTGGCCGGCGCGGACGCGGAAAAGGTCCCGGAGCCGGACAGGATGACGGTGGACATCGGGTGTTCCCGCAAAGAGGCCGAGGGGCTCGTCCGCCCGGGCGACCGCATCGTGTTCCGCGCACAGCCGCGCGCGCTGCTCGGCACGCGCGTCACTGCGCCGGGCCTGGACGACCGGGCCAGCGTGGCCGCGCTGATCCGCTGCGCGCAGCTTCTTGCGGAGAAGCCGCCGCGCTGCCGCGTCCTCTTTCAGTTCAGCACCCGCGAAGAAGTCGGCGGGCAGGGCGCCGTCACCGGCTCGTACCGGGCGGACCCGGCCCAAGGCATCGCCGTGGACGTCAGCTTCGCCCGGCAGCCCGGCGTGGAGCCGGAAAAGTGCGGGGAGCTCGGCGGCGGGCCGATGGTGGGCTTTGCGCCGATCCTCGACCGCGCCCTCGGCGAGCGCCTGGTGCGGCTTGCGGAGAAAAACGGGATCCCGTACAGCCGGGAGGTCATGGGCGGCGAAACGGGGACCAACGGCGACGCGATCGCGGTCACGCGCTCGGGCGTGCCGACGGCGACCGTCTCCATCCCCCTGCGCTACATGCACACCCCGGCGGAGGTCGTGGACCTGCGGGACATCGAGAATACCGCGAAGTTGCTCGCGGCGTATCTTTTGGAGGCGGAATGATGGCGAACTGGGAACTGCTGAAGCGCCTGTGCGCCGCGCGCGGTGTCTCCGGCAGGGAAGACGAGGTGCGGGAGCTGATTTTAAAAGAGATCGGCCCCTATGCGGAAAAGACGGAGGTCACGCCGCTCGGCAACGTGATCGCTTTCAAGTCGGGGGAAAAGCGCGCCGGAACGAAACTGATGCTCGCCGCCCATATGGACGAGGTCGGCCTGGCCGTCACGCGCGTCACGGACGAAGGACTGCTCAAATTTTCGTGCGTCGGCGGCATCGATCCGAACGTCCTGCCGGGGCGGCAGGTCCTCGTCGGGAAAAGGGCGGTTCCCGGCGTGGCCGGGGTGAAGCCGATCCACATGCTCAAAAAGGACGAGATGGAAAAGCGCGTCCCCGCCGAGGAGCTTTACCTCGACATCGGGGCGCTTACGAAGGAAGAGGCGGAGGCCGCGGTTTCGCCCGGGGACGAAGCGACGTTTGTTTCGCGCTTCTGCGCGCAGAACGGCGTCCTTTCCGCAAAGGCCCTGGACGACCGGGCGGGCTGTGCCCTGCTGATCGGCCTGATGAAGAAGCGCCTGAAGTACGACGCGGTGTTCGCGTTCACCGTGCAGGAGGAAGTCGGCTCCGCGGGGGCGAGGACGGCCGCTTTCGCCGTGGAGCCGGACGCCGCCGTGGTGGTGGAGGCGACGACCGCCGCGGACGTGCCGGGCACGGACCGGAACCGGCAGGTCTGCCGGCTCGGGGACGGCCCCGCCGTTTCCTTTATGGACAAGCGGACGGTCTATGACGCGGAGTATTACGAGCTTGCGCTGCGCACGGCGGAGCGGGAGGGGATCCGGTGCCAGCCGAAACAGGCCGTCACCGGCGCGAACGACGCGTCCGTCATCCATATTTCGCGCGCGGGCGTGCGCACGGTCGCGGTCTCCCTCCCCTGCCGGTATCTGCACGCCCCCGCCGGGGTCGTTTCGCAGGAGGACTTCCGCGCTGCGGGGGAGCTGCTGGCGCTCCTTGCCGAAAAGATCGCCGGAAAGGCGCAGAGATGCTGAAGCTCGCGGAGTCCGAAGCGGAGCTGGCCGTTTCCGGGAGCACGCCGTTCGGCTGCAAAATCCTTTCGGCGGCGGCAGCCTACGGCGTCCGGAACCGGAACGCGCGGTTCTGGTCGCAGGAGAGCGAAGGCCGCCTGCCGGACGGCGTCCGTCTGCCGGGCGGTCCCGTTCTCGGAATGTTGGACGACACCGTGCTTCTGGAAGCCGGCGGGGGGGAGGGCTCCTCCTGGGAGGAGATCGCCGCGTTCGTGCGCGCGCTCGGCCCGCGCGTCTTTTCCTGCGAGGAGGGCGCCGCGGAAAAACTCGGCTTCGAGCCGTCCTCCCGCGGAGAGATCATGGTGCTGCGCCGACGGGATTTCCCCGAGGTCTCCGCCGACGTGGAGTGGGACCCCAGCCCCCGCGAGATTTACAGCCTGCTGGAACGCTCCAAAACGGCGACGTTCCACCCGCCGGAATTCGAGCCGTTTTATATGGACCTCTCCTACCGCACCCGTCACGGAGCCGCGGCGGCGGCCTGCGTGCGCAAAAATACGCTGCCCGCCTCCTGCGCCGTCTGCACGTCCCTGACTTCGACCGCCGCCGTGATCAGCGGCGTGGCGTGCGCGCCTGAATTCCGCGGCCGCGGCCTGGCGGGCGCCGCCGTTCTGGCGCTTGCCAGAAGGCTCGGCCGCGAAAATATCTACATATTCCGCGCAGACCGTGAAAACGCGGGATTTTACCATGCGCTCGGATTCGAGCCGTACGGCCGCTGGGTGGAATGCATCGGAAACGACGCGGCATCGGAGACAAAAATCTATCCATAACGACCTATTCTGTCAAAATATAGCAATCAGGACATGATCATATGACCCCAAAAAGCACCTTGTATCCTTTTTTTCAAATCGACCCGAAAATCGAACAAGCGGCGGAACAGGCGGAAGACTTGGCGCGGCCGCAGTTTGCTGGCATCGCGGCGAACGCGGACTGGAACGAGCAGAAGATGCTGGCGGCGTTTCTTAAAAACGGCGTCAGCGAGAGCCATTTTGCCGGCTCGACGGGCTACGGCTACGGCGACCGCGGCCGCGACGTGCTGGACCGCGTGTTCGCCGACGCGTTCGGCGCCGAGGACGCGCTGGTGCGCCACAATTTCGTCAGCGGCACGCACGCGCTCACGGTCGCGCTGTTCGGCGTGCTGCGCCCCGGCGACACGGTGCTCTGCGTCACGGGCCTCCCCTACGACACCGTGCGCGAGGTCATCGGCCTGACCGGCAGCGGGAACGGTTCGCTCCGGGAGTTCGGCATCCGGTACGATCAGGTCGAGCTTGCGCCCGACGGCAGGCCGGATTACGCGGAGATCGAGCGCCGCGTCGATCCGGGCGTCCGCATGGTCTATATCCAGCGTTCGCGCGGATACAGCCTGCGCCCGTCGTTTTCCGTCGAAGAGATCGGCCGCATTGCGGCGACCGCGAAGCGGAAAAATCCGAACTGCATCGTCATGGTGGACAACTGCTACGGCGAATTCGTGGAGCGGGAGGAGCCGGTGTCGCGCGGGGCGGACCTGATGGCCGGTTCGCTGATCAAGAATCCGGGCGGCGGCATCGCCCCGACGGGTGGCTACATCGCCGGCCGGAAGGATCTGGTGGAAAGTTGCGCCTGCCGCCTGACGACCCCGGGGACCGGCCGCGAGATCGGCGCGACGCTCGGCATAAGCCGCGAGCTTTTTCTGGGCGCGTTCCACGCGCCCGTCGTCGTGGGGGAGGCGCTCAAAACGGCCGTCTTCACGGCGGCGCTGTTCCACCTGCTCGGGTACGAGGTCAGTCCGCGTTACGACGAGCCCCGCGCGGACATCATCCAGACCGTGCTGCTGGGGAACGAGCGGGCGCTGATCGCGTTCTGCCGCGGCGTGCAAAAGGGCGCGCCGGTCGATTCCTCCGCCGTGCCGGAGCCGTGGGACATGCCCGGCTACGACTGCAAGGTCATCATGGCCGCGGGCGCGTTCACGCTCGGCGCCTCCATCGAGCTTTCCGCGGACGCTCCGCTGCGCGAGCCGTACGCGGCCTGGATGCAGGGCGCTTTGAATTATCCCAGCGGCCGCCTCGGCGCCATGCTGGCCGCCGAGGAGTTGTTGGAGCAGGGAATCTTGAAATTTTGACATTGCCAACCTGAAAAAATTAAGGTATAATGAAACGCACGACCTCCCGTGCGTTCCCTATGCGGGTGTGGCGGAATTGGCAGACGCGCAAGATTTAGGATCTTGTACCGAGAGGCGTAAGAGTTCAAGTCTCTTCACCCGCACCAGTCGAGAGCCTCGACACGCATTTCGCGCGCGGGGCTTATTTTTTTTGGGGCTTTCACGCTCGCGCCGAAGTGAATACCGTAAGGACACCCGCACCAGCGAGGCCACGAAAGGAAATGCTTTCGTGGCCCATCTTGTACCGTCTATTTTAATTTCAGGCGCTAAAATAGGAAAAAGAGGCGCAGCCGTGGAGGAATCTCCTCTGTGGCTGTGCCCCCTTGGGATGATATTGTGGATATTTTGCTTGAGATACGTTTATATTTGGTCTATAATATAAAAAAATCTGAAATAATTAAAGGAGGAATTACAGCATGCCCAGTCCAAAAGATACTCATGGCCCTATTGTAAAAACCGGCCCCACAAGCGGAGAAAATCGTTCAAGAGATGATGACGGGACGTGGAGAAAGAAACGCAGTGACGCGGGTACTCCGAGAAAATCTCAAAATTCTAAGTAGTATTCTTAAAAAACTCTGTTAGGCCCCAAGCATTTTGCGCTGGGGCCGTGCTTTTTGATATGGCTAGACTGTGCTTTACAATGGTGACTTTTTGTCGTCCAATCTGCACCAGTGTCCTCAAGATGGAAGCCACTATACCCTGAACAGACGCGAAACGTGCCCCATCGCGATAACTCATAAAAAAAATCCCAAAATGATTTCTCATTCTGGGATGCCGGTTCACAATCGAATTCATGGTGCAGGGCGCTGATAAGTTTAAGATTTGAGCGCGTTAAGCAATGGTTGCGACGGTAACGGGCGCTTTGTCCTCGTTGGCATACAGTCCGGCAGCTTGCCCGGCTTTTCCGACCGCTGTAATGCGGAAGAAATGGTTGCCGCCGAC
>DAINSB010000123.1:0-7055 GCA_036741535.1 Caproicibacter sp.
CTTGTTCCTGACTCTGAGGTGTTGCTTACCGGATGCCCTGCGCTCCCAGCTGAGACCCCATCCAATCCGTTTTGGACAGCTTTTTAAGCATACCATATCGGAACTGAAATTTCAAGGGCAGGCGCAAAAAATTTGGAATTTTCGTGTCCGAAGGGCCGGGAGGCTTCGGATTTGTTGTGCGGTCGGTAAAAAAACAATTGATGTCCGCGCTTTTTTATGGTAAAATATAAAAGTTTTAAGATTAAAATCCAGAAAAGGAGCCGTTGCGGCCATGTCTGATTTTGAACGGACCGCCGGCCGCGGAGGCGGGGGAAGGGATTCCCTGCTCAGGGCGCAGGCCGCCTCGCTGCTGGAAGGGGAGACCGACCTCATCGCGGATCTTGCGAATCTGTCCGCGCTGCTGAACCTGACGCTGCCGGACATCAACTGGGTGGGCTTTTATCTTCTGCGGGGGAACGATCTGGTCCTTGGCCCGTTTCAGGGAAAACCGGCCTGCGTGCGGATCCCGCTGGGGCGCGGGGTCTGCGGCAGGGCGGCGGAAAGGGATGAGACGCAGATCGTCCCGGACGTGCGGGCTTTCTCCGGCCATATCGCGTGCGACGGGGATTCGCGGTCTGAGATCGTCGTGCCGCTCCATTCCGGGGGGCGCGTCGCGGGGGTGCTGGATGTGGACAGCCCTCTTCCCGCGAGGTTCGACGAAACGGATGCCGGGGAACTGGAGGGGATCGCCGGCCTGCTCGAAACGGCCTGCCTCTGACGCAGGAGGGGGAACCCGCGGAGCATCGCGTATCTGAAATCCGCAATTTCGGTCATAGAGAGGGGAATAAGAGGGAATGGGAAACGAACTGAAGAAGAAGTACGGCCTTTTGACCGCGATCGCCATGGTCGTGGGAATCGTCATCGGGAGCGGCGTGTTCTTCAAGGCCGAGGCGGTCCTGAAGGCGACGGGGGGCAACATGCCGCTGGGCATCGCGGCGTGGATCATCGTCGGGTTCATCATGATCGCCTGCTCCTACACCTTTGCCACCATGGCGACCAAGTATGAAAAGGTCAACGGCGTGGTGGATTATGCGGAGACGACCGTAGGCGAAAAATACGGCTACTACGTCGGCTGGTTTATGACCACCATTTATAATCCGACCATCACCTCGGTGCTGGCGTGGGTTTCCGCCCGCTACACCTGTGTGCTCCTCGGGTGGGACATTACCGGCGGCGCCTGCATGGCGATCTCTTGCTTCTATCTGGTCGGCAGTTATGCGGTCAACGCGCTTTCCCCCGTGATCGCGGGCAAATTTCAGGTGACGACCACCGTCATCAAACTCATCCCGCTGGCGCTCATGGCCGTGGCCGGCACGGTCATCGGCCTGACGAACGGCATGACCGTGCGCAATTTCACGCATGTGGCCAACGCCAGCGTCAGCGCCGGCGGCGGACTTTTTGCATCCGTCGTCGCGGTCGCCTTCGCCTACGAAGGGTGGATCCTCGCGACCTCCATCAATGCGGAACTGAAGGATTCCAAAAAGAATCTGCCCCGGGCGCTCATCTGGGGCTCGCTGATCGTCGTCGCCGCGTATGTTCTGTATTACATAGGCCTTGCGGGGGTCGTTCCGACGGAGACGCTGATGAAAAACGGGCAGGCCGGCGCCATGCTCGCCTTCCAGAAGATCTTTGGCCCCGTCGGGGGCTCGCTGGTCTTTGTGTTCGTGATCATCTCGTGCCTCGGCACGCTGAACGGGCTGATGCTTGCCTGCACCCGCAGCATGTACTCCCTGGCGGTCCGCGGCCGCGGACCGAAGCCGGGGGTGTTCCAGGAGGTGGACAAGCTGACGAATATGCCGACCAATTCCTCCATCCTGGGCGTGCTGCTCTGCGGATTCTGGCTTCTTTATTTTTACGGCGCCAACCTCGCCTCCGCCCCGTGGTTCGGATTTTTCTGCTTCGACACCTCGGAACTGCCGATCGTCACGCTGTATGGCATGTATATCCCCATCTTCGTCATGCTGATGGTGCGGGAACGGGAGCTCGGCCCGTTCAAACGGTTCGTCATGCCGGTGCTTGCCACCCTCGGCTGTGTGTTCATGGTGGTGGCGGCCTGTTTTGCTCATGGGATGAGCGTTGTGGCCTACCTGATCGTGTTCGTTGTCGTCATGTTGATCGGGATTTTCTTCCGCAAAACCGCGGCGGAACGGGCGGCTTCTTCCAAATAGCCGCCCTCTCGTTCCGCCGTCCGGACTCTGCGAGATCCTGCCGGATTTCCGGCAGGATCTCTTTTGGACCGATCCGCCCGGCCACGGCGGACCCGTGAAAGGCACCGAAAGGAAATCCGCGGTTGAATTATTCGCACAAAACAGGTAAAATAAGTATCGTTTGGGCCGCACTCTCTGTTCCGCCGGGGATCCCGGGGTTTGCACGGAGGGTGTGAGCAATTTTTGGACGGGAAGTTTTGCCGAACCATGAAAATCGCTTTTTTTGATTCCGGAATCGGCGGCATCACGGTGCTGCATCAGGCGATGCAGGTTTTGCCTCAGGAGGATTATCTCTATTATGCCGACGCCGACCATGTCCCCTTCGGGGAGAAGACGCGCGAGCAGATCGTGCGGTACACGGACGACGCGGTCCGCTTCATGGCGGGGAAGGGCGTCAAGGCGGTGGTCGTCGCGTGCAATACGGCCACCTGTGCCGCCATCGGTTATCTGCGAAAAAAATATTTCATCCCCATTCTGGGCATGGAACCCGCGGTGAAGCCCGCCGTGGAAGAAGACGGGGCGCAGCGCGTCCTGGTCGTGGCGACGCCGGTCACGGTCGAAGGGGACAAACTGAAACAGCTGCTTTCGCGCGTGGATGACCGGCACTGTGTCGACACGCTTGCCCTGCCGGAGCTCGTCGCTTTCGCGGAAAACGGGGAGTTCGTTTCGCCGCGGGTCAGCGCCTATCTCGGCGGGAAATTCCGGCCGTATCGCCTGGAGGAGTATTCCGCCCTGGTGCTGGGCTGTACCCATTTCAACTATTTCAAGGATACGTTCCGGGAGCTCTTGCCGAAAAAGACGGAGATCATCGACGGGAGCGAGGGCACGGTGAACCATCTGGCGGACGTACTCGGGCGCTCCGGCGCCCTCGAGAAAAACAGCGGCTCGGTCGAATATTATATCTCGGGCCGGCGGGGGACGGATCCGGCCGGGCTGGCGCGCATCGCCGCGCTGCATGAGAGGCTGGAGCGGATGCGCCGGTACTGACCGGCGGCGCCGGACTTAAAATCCTATTGTTGGGCGGTGATAAAAAATGTATATCGCGGTGATTGACGGGCAGGGCGGCGGAATCGGCCGGGCGGTGATTGAAAAGATCAGGGGAGAACTGGGCGACGGCATCGAGGTTCTCGCGCTCGGCACGAATGCGCTGGCGACCTCCGCCATGCTGAAAGCGGGCGCGGACGAGGGGGCCACCGGCGAGAACGCGATCGTCGTGAATGCGCCGAAGGTGGATTTCATTGTCGGGAGCGTGGCGATTCTGGCGGCCGATTCCATGCGCGGCGAGCTCACTGCTCCCATGGCGGTGGCCGTGGCGCAGAGCCCGGCGCCGAAGATCCTGCTTCCGCTGAACCGGTGCGGCCTCCATGTAGTCGGGCTTTCCGCGAAGCCGCTTCCCCACTACATCGAAGAGGTGGTCGCCTATCTGCGCAACATGCGGAAGGAGGAATCGTGACGGGCGGGCGGATGGCTGCCCGCGCGGATTACCCCTCCAGCCCGCCCTTTGTGGAGCCGCCGGAAGGATGCCGGAGCCTGCCGTTCAGATAGGCGACGACGGCGGGCACGACGGAAATCACGACGATGGCGATCACAACAAGCCCGAAATGATCCTGGATATAGTCAATGTTCCCGAACCAGTAGCCGAACAGAAAAAATAGGGTCACCCACGAAAGGCCGCCGACGACGTTATAGCGGAGAAAACGGCGGTACGGCATCAGGCAGGCGCCGGCGACGAACGGCGCGAACGTGCGCACGATCGGAATAAAGCGGGCGATGGTGATGGTTTTGCCGCCGTGCCGCTGAAAGAAGGCCTGCGTTCGTTCCAGGTGTTCGTATTTCAGAAGCGGCACGCGCTCTTTCCGGGAGACTTTTTCGCGCAGAGCGTGCCCGATCCGGTAGTTCACGGTATCCCCGCTGATCGCCGCCGCGTACATCAGCGCAAGCATGACCGGAAGATTGACCGGCCCACCGGCCGCCGCGATCGCGCCCGTGACGAAGATCAGGGAATCGCCCGGCAGGAACGGCGTGAATACCAGGCCGGTTTCGATGAACAGAACGACGAAGATCAGCAGATAGGCCAGCGTCTGGTATTGCCCCAGCAGCACGTTCAGGTATTTGTCGAGATGGAGAAACAGGTCGATCACAAAAGCGGCGTTCAACGTTGACTCCCTTTCTTTAGAAATGTCGTGCCCCCATCATAGCATCCGCTGCCGCGGCAATCTTAAACACGGCGTAAACGTTTTAAGAATTTTTAAGCAGTTCCGCGGCGACATCGCGGTTTCCGGTCGCGAGGGCCAGCAGCATGCGGTACACCGTTTCGGGCGAACGCTGAAAATTCTTCTTGACGATCCCGGCCTGGGCGCGGTCCGGCACAGAGAGGGAAAAACTCATCAGGTCCTCCGTGCCGCCGGAAACGTGGCAGGTGACGCGGTATCCATGTTCGGCGGGGACGATGTCCACCGAGTTTTCCTTTTCTCGCCGGGTCCGGTCCAGCAGATTCAGGGCGGCGCAGAGGGCTTTTTCCCGCACGGCGGGGGGAAGCGCGGAATCGAGTTGCTTCGAGATGATCTTCGCGGGTTCGCCGGCCGTGCAGATCCGGGGGTTCTCTCCGCGCAGGACGATATTGCCCATTTCCGCCATTTCCGCAATGGCATCCCTCACTTCAAAGTAATTCGCCAGCCCGTTTTCCACGATGATTTCGACCAGATCGTCTTCCGCAAGCGGTTCCTTTACGCTGGTGAGGAGATAGCAGACGAGAATGCGGATTTCATTCCGGTTCCGAAGTCCGCCCGGTTCGATGCCCGCGGTGAATGCGTCGTACTTCACATGGACTCACCTCTTTTGTGCATGGTTTCATTATAGCAAAAAGCGGCCTGAATTGCAAAAAATAAACACCCGCGCTTCAAAGGCGGATGTCTATTTCTGCGGGATCCCGCTGGCCTCGGGGGGCGGCAGGTGCTGGATCTGCGCGGCCATCTTCGAAAGGCGTTCCAGAACGGCCGCCTGCTGCTTTTTGGAACAGACGCGGAAAAGCCCCACCAGGTTTCTCTCTTCTCCGGAAAGCTCGTAAATATGGCTGGGGTTTTTTTTGCTGAACAGGTAATTTGCTGCGGGCCTTTTTTGGGCCAGGTTTTTCTGCGAAGTTTCGTCGGCCAGAAGATTGTCGATCGAGATATTGAATATTTTCGTCAGAGACATCAGAGTCGAGACATCCGGAGTGGTTTTGCCGATTTCATAATAGGAATAGGTGGATCGGTCGATATTCAGGATTTTCGCGATCTGGCTTTGCGTAAAACCGCTTTTGATGCGCAGCTCCCTCAGCCTTTCGCCGATGCGTAATTTAAACAAATTCAGGATCGCCTTCCGCTTCCAGATTCAAGATCCGATACAGAAATCATCCGGCTCAAATTGTACAGATTATATCGTATCTGCTATATTGTTTCAGAGTTTTGTGACTATTATTCACGCAAAACACCGGATCGGCGATCTTTTTCTGAAAGGACTTGACGGAAGGGCTTGCGTTGGGTATAATAAATAAGTCGCCTTGATCCGCTACTGTGGCTCAGTTGGTAGAGCAGCGCATTCGTAATGCGCAGGTCGTCCGTTCGAGCCGGACCAGTAGCTCCAAAAGAAAGCCGGAAACTCCAGTGCGGAGTTTCCGGCTTTCTTCATGACGGGGGAACGGGCCGCTACAGCTCGACCTGCACCTCGTACTTTTTCAGCCAGTAGTTGATCTGCAGCAGGTAGGCCATCATCTGCGGGCCGGCCATCAGCTGGCCGAACCACGGTTTGCCGTAGTCCGATTTTTCGCCGAGAAACTTCTCTACGGCGTCCCTGTCGATCAGCTGATGGATGGGCTCCTGGCCGTCCTTCATGACTTCGGTGAGACGTTCGCGCAGGATCTGTTCGTACCGGGGATTGTGCGTCTTCGGGTACGGGCTTTTTTTGCGCGCGTCCACGTCCTCGGGCAGCCAGGGCGCCGCGGCGTCGCGCAGCAGCGCTTTCGAGACGCCCTTGTGGCATTTGTAGGACCACGGGGCGTTGAAGACGTATTCCACAAGGCGGTGGTCCGCGTAAGGAACACGCACCTCAAGACCGCTCGCCATGCTCATGCGGTCCTTGCGGTCCAGCAGGGTGCTCATGAACCAGCGAATGTTCAGGTAGGAGATTTCGCGGCGGCGTTTTTCCTGCGGGTCTTCGCCTTCCAGCACGGGCACTTCCGCAATGGAATCCTCGTACCGGCCGTTCACGTATTCCTGAAGATTCAGCACGTCGGCGATCTCCGGCTTCAGCAGCCGGGTCCGGATGGAGAGGTCGGGCGACCACGGGAAGCAGTGGCCTTCAAACGCCTCTTTTTTGTGGAACCACGGGTATCCGCCGAAGATTTCGTCCGAGCATTCGCCCGAGAGGGCGACGACGTGCCCGCGCTTGACCAGCCTGCAGAAATACAGCAGGGAGGAATCCACGTCCGCCATGCCGGGCAGGTCCTTTGCGTCCACGGCGTCGTACAGGCAGTCGGCCTGGCTGATGTTGTCGCAGAGCAGCACATGGTGGTCCGTTTTGCAGAAAGCGGCCATTTTCAGGCTCCACGGCTTGTCGGAATCCGGCTGGAACGCGGTCGGATGAAAATACTGGTCGTTGCCGACAAAATCGAACGAATAGGTGGAGAGCGTCTCTCCGCGCTGGCGGTAATCCTGCGCGGCAAGCGCCGTGACGATGCTCGAGTCGAGCCCGCCGGAAAGGAAAGTGCACAGTGGCACGTCGGAGACGAGCTGCCGGGTGACGGCGTCCTCCACCAGATACCGCACCTGT
>DAINSB010000124.1:0-5397 GCA_036741535.1 Caproicibacter sp.
GCGGCGGCCGGGGAAGCGGCAGGCGGAGAAACCGTCTCTGCGGCAGCCGGGGGAACGGCAGCAGCCGGGGCCGTCTTTGCGGCGGCCGGGGAAGCGGCAGCCGACGGGTCCGCCTGTGCAGAAGCCGTGGAAGCGACGGACGGCGGGTCCGCCTGTGCGGCAGCCGGGGAAGCGGCGGGCGGCGAAGCCTTCTTTGCGGCACCCGGTTTCTCCTCTTTCGTGTTCAGCCCGAAATTCGCAACGAGTTCCTTCGCAAGATTCAGCCGCATGACGTTGATAAAAGTGCTGTTGACCTTGTCGCCGATCATCAGGTCGAAATAGACGGCGACAACGTCTTCCTCCCCGCCGAGGTACGTCTGTTTGAACTGGTCGGAGCTCTCGATCGAAAAGGAGGACGGCGGCGAGATATTGATCTTCCGGTTCAAAAACTGCGACAGAGCAGTCGCCGCAGCCCCCATCATCTGGTTCATGACCTCACAGATCGCGCCGATGTTCATCTCGTCCATGACGAATTCACGGTCCGAAAAATCCGTCTGCAACAGCAGGCCGACGATTTCCTTGACATCGGATTCCTTGAGGATGAGGATGTTGTTCCCATCAAGGCCGGCGACGTATCTGATCTCGACGCCGATGGCCGGCTCGTAGGTTTTAATATCGAAATCGTTTGTTTTGATGACCTCGACCCGCGGCGTTGTGATATTGACCGGCTGTCCCAGCAGCTGAGAGACGGAAGTCGCGGAGGAACCCATGCTGATATTCAGGATTTCACCGATCGCGTCGATCTCCATGCTGGTCAGGGTGCCCGCTCCACTTGATGCCAACACAATCACCTTTTTTCAAAATTAATTTAAAGCACTTTTTCTATCTTAACAGCGTAACGCTTTCTCTTTGTCCCCATCGTGCCGGTAAACCACGGCAGCTTCTCCACTTTTACGACCACGGAGCCCTCCTCCACCTGTGTGTTCAGCAGGATGATGTCGTCCCTGTGCAGCTCGAGAAGATCACGCAGCGTGATCTTCGCCTCCCCCAGAATAGCGGAAACGGTCAGGGGCGTGTCCTTGAGCTCCGAGAGGATGTTCTCCCTGCGGCGCTTTTCCACCGCCGGGTCGTCCCTGTGGTTGCTCTTGAGGTATTTGGAGCTGAATTTCTTGAAAATCTCTTCCAGCGAACTCGCCGGCAGGCAGATGTTCATGTTGCCCTTGAGGCTCCCGATCACCACCTCGACGACGACGATGGCCGCCGACTCGTCCGGCTGGATGAGCTGGATGGACTGGGCGTTGGTTTCGATCGAATCCATGCTGAACGACACGTCCTGGTAATTGCTCCAGGCGTCCTTCATCAGCACGGCGATCTGTTTGAAGACATAGGTGAGCAGCGAAATCTCGATCTCCGTATAGTCGCGGTCGATCATGTAGCCGGAACCGTCGCCGCCCAGCATCCGGTCGAGGATGCAGAAGGAAACCGGCCTCGACATCTCCATCAGAATATGTTTGTCTTCCACGTTGTACTCATGGCTGTGCAGCCCCATGACGGATACCAGCAGAGAATCATTCAGCGCATTGCCGAATTCGCGGTATTCCTCTTCTTCCACCTGAATGACGGTCGCCTGACAGGACATCCGCAGCATGCCGGAAAGCTGAAGCGAAAGCAGACGGGCGAAACTCTCGAAAATATTCTGCAGGAAACGGATCTGCTCGCGCGTGAATTTCTTCGGCGACGTAAAATCGTAGTCCTTGACCTTCGGACCGGAATTCTGTTCTTCGATCTCCTGAATGTCCATATTGCCGCTTTGCAGATTTCCAAGGAGCTCGTCGATTTGCTTCTGCGATAAAACTTCTGCCATCCCATACCCACCATTTCTCGCATAAAATCTGCCGGAGTCTCTATAAAAACCGTCCGGTCCCGTGCGGCAGGCCCGGCGGGAATTGTCAAAAAGGATCCGGCGCGGGCCGGCGCCCTGACGCCGCCGGTCCAGCCACCGGAAAGAAACCGCCGTTCAAACCGGCGGAAAAAGCATGGCCGCTACCCGTCCTCCGCCCCGGCGCCGCGTTTTTCGGACGTTTTGCGCTTCGGTTTGGCGGAAAGGCCCTTCCCGCGGCCGCCCACGGCCGCCCGGGTCTCTTCCGGCACCTCCTGCAGGGTGATCAGGTCCCGGTAAATCCGGCGCCGGAAGCTCACCACTTTCCTGACGATCTCGTCCCGCTTTTCGCACACCAGAAAATACTTGCCGTTGGTCAGCAGGACCTTCGTCTCCGGAATGTTCTCGATCGTTTCGATCAGGTCGCTGTTCAGCGTGAACAGATTCCCGTTCAGCTGCGTCAGCTCAATCATACCCATCGCCTCCTCCCGAACCCGCCCCCCGCTTCCGTGCTCTGCCGAAAGCGGGGGCGGGCCGCGCGGTTACTTCATGTTGACCAGCGTCTGCAGCATCTCGTCCGCAGTGGTAATGATCTTGGTGTTCGCCTGGTAGCCCCTCTCGTAGACGATCATGTTGGAAAGCTCCGTCGCGAGGTCGACGTTCGAGCTTTCGAGCACGCCCGTCTTGAGAAAGCCGGTCGTGCTGCTGGGCGCGGCAAGTGTCGCGGCGCCGGAGCCGACGCTCTGTTTATAATAGGAATCTCCCGCTTCCTCGAGGCCGCCCGGATTGGGGAACGTCACGAGGCCGATCTTGTTGGAAAAAGTGTAGGAAGCACCGCTTCTCACCGACGTGATCGTGCCGTCGGAAGAGATTTTAATATCCGTATCATCTGCGCTTTTTGTAATCGCGTTTCCCCCCGAATCCATGATCAGGTTGCCGTTGCCGTCCGTCAGGTTGTTGGAGCTGTCGAACTGGAGCTTCCCCACGCGGGTGTAATAGACGTTGCCGCCGCTGTCCTTCACTTCAAAGTAACCCTGGCCGTCGATGTAGCAGTCCATGGCGTTGCCGGTCGCGTCCTGGCCGCCCTGCGTCGTGTCGACGTTGATGCCGGTCGCCGAAGCGCCGTAGCCGATCTGCATGGGGTTGCTGCCGGCCGCGTTGGAAGCCCCCGCAGTCCCCCCTTTCGTGGTCTGGTACATGGCGTCGCGGAAGGTGGTGCTGCTGCTCTTGAATCCGTAGGTGTTCACGTTCGCGATGTTGTTGCCGACCACATCCATGGCCGTCTGGTGCGCCTTCAGGCCGGCGATGGCCGATGTCATTGCTCTCATCATAGGACAAAACTTCCTTTCCGTTTCCGGAACCGGGGGGCCTCTCTGTCGGTCAAGGCCCGAATGACCCCCTCAAACGAGGTCCGGTCAAAGAATCACGGCTCCGTCTATATTGGTGAATATGCTGTCTTTCATCTCCCCGCCGTTCATGGTGGTCACGACCGTGCGGCTCGGAATGTTGACGATGAAAGCGGTGCCGCCGTTTAAGATCAGCGCCTCTTTCACGCCCTTGCTTTCCGCTTTGCCCACGGCGTCGTCCATTTTGGCCATCAGCTGAGGAGAAACCTCGATCCGCCTTGCATCCATCCGCTGGACCGCGTGTTTGGAAAAGGTGATCCGGGCTGAGTCCGCCTGCCGGGCGGAGTCCGCCTCCATGGTCTTGCGGAGCATCTGCGCGAAAGCGCCCGTCTCCGGGCTTTTGTCCGTCTTCCGCGCCGTCCGGTTCGCCTCCGGCATCTGCGCGGCCGGGCCGATCGCGGCGGAATAATTTCTTTTGAATTGAATCTCGTCC
This sequence comes from Caproicibacter sp., assembly GCA_036741535.1. Classification (GTDB taxonomy): domain Bacteria; phylum Bacillota; class Clostridia; order Oscillospirales; family Acutalibacteraceae; genus Thermocaproicibacter. Next base: position 3,698 of record DAINSB010000124.1, read on the forward strand.
ATCAGGTTCACCACACAATTCAGGTCGTTCTTCTAAAATCAGTCTGTCGGAGTTTCCGCGGCCTGCGTCCCGACGGACGTGACGTCGGCGGGGTTGTATTTGTTTCCGTCGATCGTGATCATGCAGCTTCCGTCCGTGCCGTACACCGCGCTTTGGACGGTCCCCGTCACAGTCGGATTCGCCGTGTCGCCCGTGCTGACCGTGACGGTGTAACCGATCAGCGAAGAAGCGTACTCCCGCAGCGCGAGCGCCGTCTCCGCACCGTCCGCGGCCTGCGTCACATCGGACACGTCGTACGAATTGCCGCCGATCACGACCTTGCTGCTTCCGTCCGTGCCGTAGACCGCGCCCTGCACGGTCCCCGTCACAGTCGGATTCGCCGTGTCGCCGGTGCTGGCCGTGACGGTCTTGCCGATCAGGGAAGCGGCGTACTCTTTGCTGAAATCCTGCGACAGCGAGGTCATGGCCTGGATGGCGGAAAACTGAGCCAGCTCGGAGATATACTCCGTGTTGTCCACGTTGCTGTCAAGGCTCTGGCTCTGGAACTGGGCCGCCATCAGCTTTAAAAAGTCCGACATGTCGAGCGAGGTGCCCTTGGAGCTGCTGGTGGACGTCGAGGATGTGGAAGACGTCGGGGATGTTGCGTACGCCCTGTTCACGCTGCCGTACCCGTTGACATTCAGAGAATCCATTGTCATCCCTCCTTTCTTCGGCGCTACGCGCCGACCGCTTTGCGTATCATGGTGAGAAAATCGTCCGTGCTGATTGCGTCGACAGTGCCCACGGAGTCCGACTTTTCGTCTTTCCCGCGCCCGTCGTTTTTCTGCTGCCGATTCCTGCCGTTCTGGCCGCCGTCCTGGCCGCCGTCCTGCGGATTCCACTGCTGCGCGGCGGCCGGTTCGGACGTGACCACCTGCACGGACTGCCCCGTCGAATTCTGCAGCAGGGAGCGGATGTCGCCCGAGCCGGAAGCCAGCAGGCTCTGCGTCTTTGCGTTGTCAGCCGCAAGCTGAACGGTCAGCAGCCCGTCTTTCGAGATCAGCCGGACGCTGACTTTGCCGAGCGAAGCGGGGTAAAGGTCCACCAGAAGCTGTTTTGTTCCGCTTTTGAAGCCCTCGGCCACGGCGCCCGCTACCTGCCCGGAAGGCGAAGGCACGGAGCGCGCCGGCCTGTCGGATACTTTGACCACGACCTGGCCGCCCGTATAGAGCGCCGCGGCCGAAGACAGGGACGTGTCCGCCGGATTCGCCGCGGAGGAGGATCCTTCCCCGGCCCCGCCGGCAAAGCTCCCGTCCGCGGACCGAGCCCCGGGCGTTTTCGCCTGTGCGGCCGCAGTGCCAGACGAAGAGGCCACGACGATTCTGCCAAATGCGTCCGACTGCGGAGCCGTGGGAAGCGTCTGCGCCCCCCCGGCCTCCGGGGAATCGGACCGCTGCGAAGCGGCCTGTCCGGACGGGAAAGCGGGCTGTCCGAGATCGGACGCCTGCCGTCCCCCGGCTTCAGCGGCCTCCGACGCGCTCTGCCGTCCGGCTGCCGGCGGGATTGCCGACGCGCCCTCCGCGCTTGCAAAGGGCTGCGCGGTCCCGGCCGGCGCCGCTTGAATCTGCGCGCCGTCCGACGCGCTCTGCCGTCCGGCCGCCGGCGGAATCGCCGACGCGCCCTCCGCGCTTGCAAAGGGCTGCGCGGTCCCAACCGGCACC
>DAINSB010000124.1:5407-7030 GCA_036741535.1 Caproicibacter sp.
CGCTTGAATCTGTGCGCCGGCCGACGCGCTCTGCTGTCCTGTCGCCGGAATCTCCGATGCGCCCCCCGCGGCCGCAAAGGGCTGCGCGGCCGAAACCGGCGACGTTTGAGCCTGTGTCCCGTCCGACGAACCCGGCTGTCCCGCCAGCGGCAGGGTAGCCTCCGCGCTCCGGGCGGACACAAAGGGCTGTACGCTTCCGACCGGCACCGTCTGTGCGCCGGCCGACGCCTCGCCGGCCGCGGGGGCAACCGTGGTCTGCCCCGTCGCCTGGACCGCAAACATCGCTGCAAGCGCAGACGCGGTATACGGCAGCGCAAGGGCCGCGTCGCCGGACGGATCGGTGTCCTCGGGGCGATCCCCCGCCTTCGCCTTTTCGTCCGACGCACTCTGCCCCTGAACCGCCGCGGCGCCGTCCTGCGGCATCGTCTGCCGGGATGCGGTCTGCATCAGCGCAAGAAAAGCGGGATCCGACGCAGCCGCGCCCGACTGCACGTTGCCGGCAGGGGCGACTGCGGTCCGCCCCGCCGCCGCGGACAGGGAAATTTTTTGTAAATTCATTTTTTCACCCCCTTTTCGTTGAATTCTATCTAAAAACATAAATGTTTAGATAGCGAATTCAGCAGACTGTGCCCGCCGGCACAGCCGGTTTCGGCCCGCCGTGGGGCCAACGCGAAATCTTCCGTCAGGTTTGGCGGGACGGCCTGAACCCTGCTCCCGGCACTCTGTGCCCCCGGGAGGTTCCCCGACTTCTCCCGCCAGAACAGACGAACTTTTTCTGCCGGGCTACCCGGCGGGGCTTGACCGCGCAGGCACTGCGCGGCCGACGAACTCCTCGATAAACCGCTCCTGTTCTTTCCGGTCCTTCTCGAGATACGCCCGGAGCTGCTTATCGCGGACACGCTCCAAGCCGGAAATGTCGCTGTTCATCCGCACGATCTCCCCCCGCTTGGCCGCGACGGCCGCGGCGGCTTTTTCCCGCTGATCCTGCAGCTGTCTGCCCTGCCGGTTCAGCTCGCCGAAATATCTCTTGTATACCGCGACGACCCGGGCGTCCATGCCGCTCTGCATCTTTTCCGCCAGCGCGCGGTCATACCGGCGGAATTCATCGTCGACGTTTTCAATGGAACGCTCGATCTCACGCTGGCGGTAACGGAGCTGCTCCAGCTCGTTCTTCAGCAGGTCCAGCGTCTCCTGCTTGAAGCGGAGGACTTTTTCAAGGGTAAAGGCAAACTGCTTCATCCGCTCAGATCTCCCTCATCAGCCCGTCGGTTTCCTCGTCGGAAAACTTCTCGTCCACTTTCTGCTCAAGGAATGCGTTAATCCTGTCTATCTTGCCGACCGCCTCGTCCAGGCGGCGGTTCATGCCCGGCTTGTAGGCGCCGATGGAAATCAGGTCGTAGTTCTGGTAATAGACCGCGAGCAGGTTGCGGATCTTCGCGGCGAGCGCCAGGCGCTCGGGGGACGCGATGTCCGTCATGAGCCTCGAGATGCTCGCGTTCACGTCGATGGCCGGGTAGTGGTTCTGGTTCGCGAGCGACCGCGAAAGCACGATGTGCCCGTCCAGAATACCGCGCACGGTGTCGGAGATCGGCTCGTTGGTGTCGTCCCCCTCGACCAGGACGG
>DAINSB010000125.1:0-6918 GCA_036741535.1 Caproicibacter sp.
GCTTGGGTCGCTCTGGAGCCAGATTCTGTTCGACAAAGGGTATTACTACTTTTTCGTAAAAAGCCTTGTGAAAAATGCGGTGATGCTCCCGGTCGAGGTCCTCATGCTTCTGGTTCTGCTGCGGATCTTTCTCCCCGTTTTGGAACACGGCGATATCGTGCCGAAACGGAAGAGCCGGCATATTCCGTTTCTCTGACCGTCCCCCCGATATTCGGGCATAGATGCACGGAAGGGGAAGAGGGGCGCCGCGAAAGAAAAGCGGCACCCCTCTCATTTTTTATAGGAGATCCTTTGAAGCGCTGGGGTCCTTTCCGAACGATGGGCCCCAAACCCGTTTTATTCTCCGCACATGGCGAGAAGCTCGTTCCAGTTCCTGTCGACTTCCTTCTGGACCTGCTCGACCATCCACTCGTTGCCGGGCTTGAACAGATGGGCGAAGCGGCCCTGCATCCGAAGATAGTTTTCGACCGGAAGCTTGTTTTTTGGCTTGTAGCTCAGGATCCATTTGCCGTCAACCACCTCGAACAGCGGCCATACGCACGTTTCCACCGCGGCCTTTGTGACGTCCATCAGCTGTTCGGCCGGATAGCGCCAGCCGCGGGGGCACGGGGCCATGATGTTCAGAAACGCCGGGCCTTTCGTGTAGATGGCCCTGTGCGCCTTGGTCGATATGTCGGAAAAGTTTCCGATGTATGTGGTCTGCGCGACATACGGGATGTTGTGCGCGGCCATGATCTTCGTAAGGTCCTTTTTGCACTGCGGTTTCCCCGGGATCACTTTGCCCGTCGGGGTCGTGGTGGTGTCGGCGAAATGCGGGGTCGCGGATGAGCGCTGAATTCCGGTGTTCATGTAGGCCTCGTTGTCGTAGCAGACATAGACCATGTCGTGCCCGCGCTCCATCGCGCCGGAAAGCGACTGAAAGCCGATGTCGTACGTCCCGCCGTCGCCTCCGAACGCGATGAACTTAAAGTCCTCATCGATCTTCCCGCGTTTCTTCATCGCGCGGTATGCGGTCTCCACCCCGGAAATCGTCGCCGCCGCGTTCTCAAATGCGTTGTGGATGAAGCTGTCTTTCCACGAGGTGTACGGATACATGAACGTCGAGACCTCAAGGCAGCTTGTGGCCGAGCAGACCACCGCCCGGTCCTCCGGCTCCAGCGCGCGCAGCACGGTCCGCACCGCGATCGGGGCGCCGCAGCCGGCGCACATCCTGTGCCCGCCCGCGAACCGTTCCTTTTTCTGCAGTTCGTTTTTCAGATTGTAAGCCATTTCAAGTCCCTCCTTTATTCCCGAACGTCAAGGTAACGGCAGGTTTCCCCGATGTCGCCTGTTTTTGCGATCTGCTCGAGGGAAGAGAAAACACGCTTGATGCTCTCGACGCGCACGTCCCTGCCGCCCAGGCCGTAGATATAGCCGATGCCCGCGGGATGCACCGGCGACGGGTACAGGGCCGCGCAGGTGTCAGCGTACATCGGGCCGCTGAGCGCGTTGAAGCTGTCGGCCTTGTCGAGCGTGGCGAATGCCTTGACGCCCGACAGCGCCTTTATGATGTCCTCTTTCGGGAAGGGGCGGAAGGAGCGGATCTTGATCAGGCCCGCCTTGTGGCCGCAGGCGCGCAGCTCGTTGACGGCCTCCTTGGCGGTCCCGGCGGAGGAGCCCATCAGGATGACCGCCACCTCGGCGTCGTCCATCCGGTATTCCTCCGTCAGGCCGTAGGCGCGGCCCGTCAGCTCCCCGAACTCGGCGCCGACCCTGCGTATGACGTCTTTCGCGTCGATCATCGCCTGGGTCTGCTGGCGCTTCGATTCCATATAGAACGTCGGCATGGCGTAGGGGCCGACGGCGATCGCGTTCCCTTTTTTGAGCAGATACTCCTCGGGTGTGTATTCGCCGACGAAAGCCTTCACTTTCTCATCCTCGACGAGCTCGATGTTCTCGATCGCGTGGGAGGTGATGAACCCGTCCTGACAGACCATAATCGGGAGGCTCACGGCTTCTCCAATGCGCATCGCCTGAAGGTAGTTGTCGTACGCCTCCTGGTTCGTCTCGGAGAAAAGCTGGATCCAGCCGGTGTCGCGCACGCCCATCGCGTCGCTGTGGTCGTTGTTGATGTTGATGGGGCCGGAAAGCGCGCGGTTCGAGACCGCCAGCGTGATCGGCAGCCGGTCCGACGCCGCGACGTACAGCATCTCGGTCATGTAGCACAGCCCGCAGGACGAGGTCGCGCTGATCGCGCGGCAGCCGGCGGCTTCGGCCCCGATGCAGGTCGACATCGCGGAGTGCTCCGATTCGACCGGTATGAACTCGGTATCCACCTGGCCGTTGTCGACGTAAGTGGAGAAATACTGAGGGATTTCGGTGGACGGCGTGATCGGGAACGCCCCCATCACGTCGGGATTGATCTGTTTCATCGCATAGGCGATCGCTTCGTTGCCCGACAGTCTTTCTCTGATTCCCATCTTCTCATCCCTCCTTATTTCTCTTCCTTGACCATTTCAATCGCTCCGAACGGGCAGACCCGGGCGCAGATCCCGCAGCCCTTGCAGAAGAAGTAATTGAAGCCGCCGCGTTTGCCATCGGCCTCCACCGGGATCGACATATCCGGACAGACCGGGACGCAAAGCAGGCACTGCCTGCACCTGTCCGCGTGCAGGATCGGTTTCTCCGTGCGCCAGTCGCCGGTGTTCACCAGTTCCGACGTGCCGCCCTCGAAAATACCGCAGCCCGGAGTGATCTCTTTCCAGGTGATTTCCTCATCGATATCCTTTGCCTTGATGCTCAACCTGCCTGCACCTCCTCGAGCGCGCGTTTCAACGCTTTCATATTCCCGTCGACGACCTGGGGCTTCCTCGCAAACTTGTGCCGGAACGACGACTCCATGTCCCTGACGAATTCGTCCTCTCCTACGACGCCGGATACCTTCACGACGGCCGCCAGCATCGGCGTGTTCGGGAAATACCTGCCCAGCGCCTGTTCGGATATCCTCCGGGCGTCTATGGTGCAGACCTTCCCCTTGTAGCCCTTGAGCAGCGGCCTGATTTCGGCCGGGGCCTTCGGGCTGTTGATGACGATCGCGCCTTCGGGCTTGAGCCCTTTCGTCACGGCGACGGACGAGAGCAGCGTTTCGTCCACGACCACCACGTAATCGGGGTCGTAAATGTTGGAATGGACCGTGCTTCGCTCGCTGCTGATCCGGTTATACGCCGTGATCGGCGCACCCATGCGTTCGGGCCCGTATTCCGGGAACCCCTGAACGTACTTCCCGGTGTTGAAGGCCGCGTCCGCGAGCAGCAGGGATGCCGTTTTCGCGCCCTGCCCGCCGCGGCCGTGCCAGCGTATCTCGACAATATCTTTCATCATGCTCATCTCCTTTGAAAATCGAGCGAAAAACGGGCCGGTCAGGCCCCGGATTCCGCTCGGCCGGTATTACAGCTTCGCGACGATCTCGATCTCGCAGAGCATGTTCTTTGGAATCGCTTTCACCGCGACGCAGGAACGGGCCGGCTTGCCGGTGAAATATTTGCCGTACACTTCGTTGAATTTCGCAAAATCGTTCATGTCCGATAAAAAGCAGGTCGTCTTTACGACATCCTCGAAAGTGATTCCGCTGGCGTCGAGAATCCCCTTGATGTTTTCGCAGACACGCTCGGCCTGCTCTTCGATGGTGCTTCCCGCCGCTTCGCCTGTTCCGGGGGCCAGCGGAATCTGGCCCGAGGCAAACAGGAACCCGTTTGCGGTGACGGCCTGGGAATAAGGCCCGATCGCTGCCGGCGCCTGCTCCGTCTTTATGATTTTCATCATCAGTCACTCCTTTTGTTTTGAATTGGTTTTGTTTCTTTTTCCGAAAATACAGCGATCCCACCTATGATTGCGAACTCGTTTCTGTTTCTCATCCGCTTCCGGCGGAGGAGAAACAGAAACGAATTCCGCCTCTTAATCTGGAAATGCGATAGGGAGAATCGCTCCCCTTTATTTACGGACGTCGTCAATAATCCGGAATATCGTATCCGGCATTTTTCAGCGAAGCCTTTATTTCCTCCACGTGCTCCAGATTTCTGGTTTCCAGCACGATGGAAATGACGCACTCGTTGACCCCGGAATTTTTGTTTTCCCTCTTGTGGTCGACGCTGATTACGTTGGCCCCCGACCTGGAAATGATCTGAAGCATTTCGATGAGGTGCCCCGGCTGATCGACGACCTTCGTGGTCAGCTCCGTCAGCCGGCCCGTTTTGGTCAGGCCCCTGGTGATGACCCTTGAAAGCAGGGTAACGTCGATGTTGCCCCCGGAAATGACGCATACCGTATTTTTGTTCTCGGTATCCACCTTCCCGAACATGACGGCGGCGATCGAAGCGGCGCCCGCGCCTTCCGCAACCGTTTTCTGGTTTTCCAGAAGGCTCAGGATCGCCGACGCGATTTCGGAATCGGAGACGGTGACGATGTCGTCGACATACTTCCGGCAGAGGTTGAACGTCAGCTCCCCGGGCTTTTTGACGGCAATGCCGTCGGCGATGGTGCCGACTTTTTTCAGCTCCATGATTTCGCCTTTCCTGACAGATTCGTACATGCTCGGCGCGCCGGCCGCCTGTACGCCGATGACCCTGCATTCCGGTTTGATCTGTTTCACGGCAAAGGCGATGCCGCTGATGAGACCGCCGCCGCCGATCGGGACCACGATCGTGTCGGTTTCGGGCAACTGGCTGATGATTTCAAGGCCGATGGTGCCCTGCCCGGCGATGACTTTCTCATCGTTAAAGGGATGCGCGAACGTATATCCGTGCTCTTTTGCCAGCTCCACGGCCTTGGAATAGGCGTCGTCATAGACGCCGTCTACCAATACGACTTCCGCGCCATAGCGCTTTGTGGCCTCTATTTTTGACAGCGGCGCACCGGCCGGCATGCAGATGACGGATTTGATCCCGTTCCTGGCGGCGGATAACGCCACGCCCTGGGCGTGATTGCCTGCTGAACAGGCGATTACGCCCCTTTCTTTTTCCTCCTTCGTAAAGGTGCTGACCTTGTAATAAGCGCCCCTGAGCTTGAAAGCGCCCGTCGTCTGAAGATTTTCGGATTTTATGTAGACGTTGTCCCCAAGAGCCGGCATCGGGCTGAGCGGGGTGACTCTTGCCACGTCCTTCAGAACTCTTTGCGCATCGTAGATCATTCCCAGTGTGAGCATTCCGGATCCCTTCTATTTCAGATAAATTATGTATCATAATGATAATATCATTATCAATTCCCTCTGTAAATCCACAATCCCAATAAACATTGTTTCCAAATATATACAATTTCAACAAGTGAATTCAAACCAGAGCCACTTTTCGGGATTGTATTCGACTTGACAGAGAGAAACCGCTCCATTTTAGTGGGGCGGTTTCTTTGCTACTTCTCGTCTAAATATATAATTCCTAGCTTAATGAGCGTTTTCAGTGATAGTTATGGATTGTGATAGGCAATGTCGATCGCGGCGTTTAAACCCCTCAACAATGAAGTCTTTTATTGGGATATTGTCGTCTTTTTCTTTGCTACTTGTCAGACATTTTACTAAGCATTTTGCCTGTCGCGATCCTGTTTGGTATAAGAGTCTTTAATCTCAGAAGCAATCTTGTCAAGCTGATCCAAAATTCATTATTTGCCATCCTCCTTTTTTTCATAATTCTACCGCGAAAGCCAGAAAGTGGCAATATGAAGCATTTCTAAGAATTACTTCCAATATTCTCTTGACAAATCGATGGGTCGCGCATACAATAAGAATAGAAAAAGCAAAGGGCATCCTGATTTCTCAGGAAGCCCAGTGTTACGGAATAACCGCTTACCTTTGGCTCGGGGGCGGTTATTTTTTTGCCTGCTGCGCAACTACAATTATGTAGCCAGTCGCAACAACCAAAAACAAGACAGCACACATGATCTCCATGTTGCTTTCACCTCTCTGGGGTAATAGCCCCGTGCCTTCGCAGAGCGCTCACCTTTTGAGAGGGATAACCTACGGCCCACATGCCCTTTGCAATTTCAATTATAGCATGGATTCCATATTTTTCAACAAATTTACAATAGTTTTGTATAAAAAGCGGCCGGATTTCTCCGGCCGCTTTTGCTTAAAAATTGATTATAACGGGTTTTGTGGTTCCCAGTGTTTTTGAGGAACTATCCATAATAAGAAGCTTAAACTCTATTTTCTTTATTTTGTCGGCAGATTTGATCCCTGAACCTTCGTATTTCCCGAAAAAGGAATGTGTCGCATTTTTTTTGGAAGTAAATCCAGTGGAACTCCACTGCAAGCTGTAAACATTGCATCATTCATGTATGCGTCTTTCAGGTACACGGAAATCTCCTTGCCCGATCTATTTTCAGCTTTAAAAAGTCAATGTACCGCGGAGCCAATTTTATGATTCATCTAGCGCGTTCTTTCGCGCCCTTTGAAAGGCCACGAGCCCGATAGACCGATTGATTCGGTTTGTCGGGCCTCTTTTTATTTGTCTGGGGTGAAAATATGGCGGCCCACGCATTTATCATCGTAAATGGAAAGGCTTTTCCTGCGCCTGAGCGATTCCTGAATTTCATCGTTGCCGCGACGGTAACGGTCGGCCGTAATGTGAAACAACGAAGTGATCGGGCAGAAAGTAGGGCGAGATCAGTACAAGCTCGACAATCTATTCTGGCCGCGTCTGACCGCCGCCACATGGTCCACATTCCATATGCATGGAGCAGCGCCGATGAGTAAAACGAAGGATATGTTTGAAAACTTCGCCGCCCCAAAACGACCATTCTGCTTATCATCATGGTATCATAGCCGCAAGACGGCTATGATACCAGCTTCGCCAATTTATAAAATATACCACAACGGCGCTTTGCGCCTGTGGCATAATAAAATTCCCTGCGGCTCTGTTCTGTGTCAGCGGCAGGGAATTTGTATGTTTC
>DAINSB010000126.1:0-6872 GCA_036741535.1 Caproicibacter sp.
CGAACAGGTCGTACAGTTTTTCCGGGACGGCATCACCTGCTGCGTGATGAGCGGCGCCGTGCCGGAAAAACTGTACGACCTGTTCGAGGGGGTACAGATTGGGACAGTTTTCGGCGCGGAAAAGAGTATACAATAGGAATTGGGAAGAATCGGGCGTTGCGCGGCGATGTTGCGGCCGCGCGATGGACCGGCGGTCTGAGGGAGGTTTGCTATGACGGATCTTACCGAGATGGGCGAACGGGCGAAGAGAGCCGCGCGGGCGCTTGCCGCGTGCGGAAGGCGGAAGGATGCCGCGCTGCTCCGCGCGGCGGACGGGCTGGAGCGGGCCTGCGGGGAGATCTTGGCCGCGAACGCGGCGGATATGGAGGCGGCGCGGAGCGCGGGCATGTCCGCCCCGCTGCTGGACCGCCTGGCCCTCACGCCGGACCGCGTCGCGGGTATGGCGAAGGGCCTGCGCGAGGTCGCCGCTCAGGTGGACCCGGTGGGGCAGGTGGTCTCCGGCTCCGTTTCCCCGGAGGGGCTGAAGATCGAAAAGGTCCGCGTCCCGTTCGGCGTCATCGGCATCATCTACGAAGCGCGGCCGAACGTGACCTCCGACGCGGCGGCCATCTGCGTCAAGGCGGGCAGCGCCGTGATCCTGCGCGGCGGCAAAGAGGCGCTGCGGACCAACCGGGCGGTCGAAGCCGTGCTGCGCGCGGCGTTCGCGCAGGAGGGCCTGCCCGAGGACTGTGTGCAGCTTGTGAAGGATACTTCGCACGAGTCGGCGCAGGCGATGATGCGCATGACCGGGTATCTCGACGTGCTCATCCCCCGCGGCGGCAGGAACCTCATCCGCGCCGTGGTGGAGAACGCCCGCGTGCCGGTGATCGAGACCGGCTGGGGCAACTGCCATATCTATGTGGACGAGTCGGCGGATGTCGGCATGGCGGCGGAGATCGTGTTCAACGCGAAAACGTCGCGGCCTTCCGTCTGCAACGCGGCGGAGACGCTGCTGGTGCATCAGGGCGTCGCCGAAAAGGCCCTGCCGGCCATCAAAAAGCGGCTGGACGAGAAGCACGTGGAGCTGCGCGGGTGCGAGCGCACGCGCGCCATCCTCGGGCCGTCGGTCGTGCCCGCCACGGAAGAGGACTGGGCGACGGAATACCTGGACTACATCCTCGCCGTGAAGGTCGTGGACAGCCTGGACGAGGCCGTCGCCCACATCGCGAAGTACTCGAGCGGCCACAGCGAGGCGATCGTGACGGAAAGCTATGCGAACGCCCGGCGCTTCACGCGGGAGGTGGATTCGGCGGCGGTGTACGTCAACGCCTCGACGCGTTTCACCGACGGCGGCGTGTTCGGGCTCGGCGCGGAGATCGGCATCTCCACCCAGAAGCTGCACGCCCGCGGGCCGATGGGCGCGGCGGAACTGACCACGACGAAGTTTGTCGTCACCGGCAGCGGGCAAATACGGTGACGTTCGGAGGCAGGCCATGAGCACCAGCAAAAAGGACGGCAACATCCCGGAGTATTCCGCCGATTACCGGCAGGCACAGCCTGCGCGTACGGCCGGGCGGAAGTCTTCTGAAAACCGGAAGCCCGGCGTGCCCGGACAGTCCAAGACAACTCCCGGAAGCGGTCGGACCGCGTCTGCGGGAGCAGGCCAAAGACCGTCCCGCCAAAATGAGCCGCCGGTTTCCTCCGCGCCGCACGGCGGGCCGAACCGGCCTGTGGCTGCGGAAGCGTCCCGAAACTCTCCCGCCAAAGAAGGCCATATATTCCCGCCAGACAAAACGGCGGGGCTTGGCGGCGGCGGCACGCCGCACACGCCGCAGGAGATCGACGACTTTTTGCCGCCGGCGGACCGTGCGGACGGCGAACAGATGCTGACAAAGTGGGACGAAGCCGACGCGCTGCCGGTTTCCGCCGCGGCGCGGCCCCGCAAAAGGGGAAAATACCGCTACGGCATTTTCATGGGCGCCCTCGTGATGATCTTCGCGCTGATCGGGGTCGGCTTTCTGGCAACCTCCATCGGAAGCGCGATCCACGCGAAGCTGACGGACGACAGCCGCCTGCGCGCCTACGATAAATTCCTGACCGTCGTGGTGGCGCAGGACCCGAAGCCGTTCTCTTCGCCGGACAAGGCGGACCCGGATTTCGTGCTGAACGTCTCCCTCTGGCAGACCATGACGGCGGAGGGGGCGAACTACACCAGTTACGACGACGCCGGGCGGACCCTTGTGCCGCTCGGGGACGTGGCGGACGCCTGCCGCTCTCTGTTCGGCCCGGACTGCGGGCTGCAGCCGAAAAATCCGACCCAGGAGACGTTCTTTGAATACGACGCGGCGAAGACGCAGTTCCATGTCGCGCTGTATTCGCTTGACAGCACCTATGTGCCGTATACGCAGAGCGAGCGTCAGGACGGCGACTCCACGGTGCTGCGCGTCGGGTACATCCCGCCCAGCGATCCCACGCGGGCGCAGTCCTCGGCGGTGTCCTCCGCGGCCCCGACTCCGGCGAAAGTGATGGAGTACGTGCTGAAGACCGATCCCTCCAGCAAGAGGGAATACATCTACGCCGTCCGTTCGGCAGCGTAAACGCTCCCCCGACGCCCCCGGCACCCGTCATCCGCCTCGGTGCGACCGAAGAGCCGGTGGGGTCTTCCTTGACGTTAAGACACGGGAAAAGGGCTTTGGGGGTAACAAAAGGCGGGAGCAGTTTCTTACACTGTCCCGCCGGGATAAGCTGTTCGATTTCTCCGCGCCTCGCGGCGGGCCGTGGCTGCGGGCACCGCCTGCTAGATCAACAGGTACAACATGGCGAAGATCAGCGAAGTATCCGCTTTTTCCTCCATCAGGATCAGAAGAAGGATCAGAAGCATGGATCGCTCGGAGTCTTTGAGCAGAAAATCGAGCGAACCGGAGATCCCGCCGAAAAAGGATTCCGGCGGGGACGACGGCGGCGAGGAAGGGGCCGGCTGCTTCCGCGGCGCGGCGGCGTTTTCGGCCCGCTCCTGCGGCGCGGCGGAGGGCGTTTGTTCGGCCCGTGGCTGCGGTGCGGCGGAGGGAGGAACGTCTTCCGGCCGGGGCTGCGGAGGCGGAGGCGGCGGTTCCGCTTTCTGCGGAGCGGGCCGGGCCGCGCCGTTCTGCGCCGCGCGGGCAGGGGAAATCTTCGCCCGCGCCTGCATTTCGCGCGCGCGCCGGATCGCTTCCTGCTGGAGCCTGTTGAGTTCGGATCGCTCCTGACCCGTTTGATCCGCCATAATTCACCTCAGAATAAACCGCCCTGTTTCAGCAGGGGCACGAGGCGCACGATCTGCATCAGCCGGATGGATTCGTCCAGCTTTTTGCGGCGGACTTCGCCGAGGAACGGCCGTATCGCACGCAGCAGGCGCGTGGCGTCGTCTTCCTGCCGGATACTGGAAAGGGCGGGTATGATCTTCATAATGATATTCAGCATTTGCGGATCCAGTTGTTGCAGACCCGAAAGGGATGACAGCCCTGTCGGCGGGGGCTCCACGTGCGCGGGCGGCGGAGGCGGGGAGGGAGGTTCGGGAGCCGGCGCGGCCGGGCCGCCGGAAGAATTCAGCCCCAGCATGGCCGCGAGGTTCTTGATCTTCTCCATGCTCTGCGGATCGTTCAGGATCCCGTTCAGCTTGGAGCCGAGGTCATCCATCTATTTTCCTCCCGTCAGGTTGCGGAGGAGTTTCTGCGCTTCCGGCGTATTGAGAATCTTCTGGCATGTGTCTTTGTCCGCAAGAAGAGACTCGACCTTTTTCCTGTCTTCGGGACCGAGTTTTTTCATCAGGGAATCAATCATCTGCTGGTTTCTGTCGGCAGAGTCTTGCATGTTTATCACCCCGGATATATACTATGCCGTGTGGGGAAAAGATATGACGCGGGGCGTCCCCGCGGCCAAGCCGCGCCGTTTAACCCGGTGAAAATTCGTTTGCTTTGGCGCGAGAGTTCGGGGGAGCTTCCGGCGACTTATCTGCGGGAGCAGTTTCTTTAAACTGTCCGGGCAAAAGAAAGCCTTCGATTTCCACCGGCCTATATGCCCGGCCGTGACAGCGGGGGCACCCCGCGGGGGAGGCTTATTCTTTGCGAATCCTGGTTGTTTCCGACACGCACCGCGACCGCGCCGCGCTGCGCAGGGCCGTTCTGAGCCAGCCGCAGGCGCGGACCGTGATCCATCTGGGCGACGGAGCCGAGGAGGCCGCGGACGTGCGGGCGGATTTCCCCGAGAAAAGATTTCTGATCGTCCGCGGCAACTGCGACTGGGACAGCGCGCTGCCGACCGAGGGGCTGGCGACGTTTGCGGGCAAAAATATTTTCTACACGCACGGTTATACTTATCACGTGAAGCTCACCCTGTCCCCGGCGATTGCCGCCGCCCGGAAAAACAAGGCGGACGTGCTGCTGTACGGCCATACGCACGAGGCGCTCACCCGCTACGAAGACGGGCTCTACATCATGAATCCCGGAAGCCTGCGGGGAAGTTTCGGGACGTACGGAACGCTGGACATCACCCCCGCGGGGATCGTTGCCAACATCGTCGGGATCTGATTGACACGGGACGCTGAAAATGATAATCTGAAATCGAAGATTCCGGGGGATCCGCCGTATCCCGCGGGGATGCCGCGCCCCTTTATTTTTACTGAAAAGAGTGATTTGCATATGACCGAATATGAACGATGGCTGTCGGCGGAGCTGGACGACCCGGACCTGACCGGGGAGCTGAAAAGCATAGCGGACAAGCCGGAAGAGATCAACGACCGGTTCTACCGCGATCTGGCGTTCGGGACGGGCGGCCTGCGCGGCGTGATCGGCGCCGGCACCAACCGCATGAACGTCTACACGGTCCGCAAAGCGACGCAGGGCCTTGCGAATTATCTGAACAAGCACGCGGAGCATCCGTCGGTCGCCATCGCGTACGACAGCCGCATCAAGTCCGACCTGTTCGCGAAGCAGGCGGCGGCGGTCCTCGCGGCGAACGGAGTCCGCGCGCATCTCTACCCGTGGCTCTCCCCGACGCCCACGCTCTCGTGGGCGGTTCGTTCCCTGCGCTGCGACGCGGGCATCTGCGTAACGGCGAGCCACAACCCCGCCAAGTACAACGGCTACAAGGTCTACGGCTCGGACGGGTGCCAGATCACGCTGAAAATGGCCGACGACGTACAGGCCGAGATCAACAGCCTCGATATTTTCAGCGACGTGAAGCGCGCGGATTTCGAGGAGGCGGTCAAAGACGGCCGGATCAGCTACATCGGGGACGAAGTGATCGACCGGTTCCTCGACGCGGTGCTGGGGCAGCGCGTCCTGAAGGAACCGTGCGGGGCCCTGAGCGTGGTCTACACCCCGCTCAACGGCACGGGCCGCGTCTGCGTCACGAGAATCCTCGAAAAGATCGGCGTGAAAGACGTGACCGTGGTCCCCGAGCAGGAATTCCCGGACGGCAACTTCACGACCTGCCCGTTCCCCAACCCGGAGATCCGCGAGGCGCTGCAGAAGGGCCTTGAGCTCTGCGAAAAGGTCAAGCCTGACCTCCTCCTCGCGACCGACCCGGACTGCGACCGCTGCGGCATCGCGGTGCGGCAGAACGGCCAGTACGTCCTGATGACCGGCAACGAAGTCGGCCTGCTGCTGCTTGACTTCATCGTCCGCCGCCGCAGGGAGTGCGGCACTCTGCCGGAAGATCCCGTGGCCGTCACGACCATCGTCAGCACCGACATGGCGACGCCCATCGCCGCGCACTACGGCGTGGAACTGCGCCGCGTGCTGACGGGCTTCAAGTACATCGGCGACCAGATCGCGGAGCTGGAGGCGCAGGGCCATGCCGAACGGTATGTGTTCGGATTCGAGGAGAGCTACGGCTATCTTTCCGGCGGATATGTGCGCGACAAGGACGCCGTGGACGCCAGCATGCTCATCTGCGAGATGGCGCACGACTACAAGCGCAACGGCATGACGCTGGTCGACGCGATGGAGTCGCTTTACCGGCAGTACGGCTATTATGAAAACGATCTGATGAGTTTCGGCTTCGAGGGCGAGGACGGAATGATCAAAATGGGGAGCATCATGGAGTCCCTGCGCAGAAATCCGCCGGCGGAGATCGCGGAGGCGGCGGTCGTCGGCTGGAGCGATTACAAGGCGTCCCAGCGCCACGAGGGCGAAAGCACGACCGGCATCGACCTGCCGAAATCCAACGTCCTCGAGTACCGGCTGGCGGGCGACAGCAAGGTCATCGTGCGGCCGAGCGGCACCGAACCGAAAATCAAGGTCTACCTTTCCGCCAAAGGGGCCGACAAGTCCGCTTCCCTCGCCGCCATCGCCAAACTCCGCGGTTCCGTGCCGGTCCTTCTGGGATTACAAAAATGAGAAATAGTAAAAACTGGTTGACAAAATCTGCATGAATTATTATAATACACTTAGATATACAGAAAACGCGGTCTCCCGCAGGGTCATGGGTGTTGGCCGTGGATTTGCAAACCGTCCTCCGAAGGCAAAGTCTGTATAGAAAGAAGCTAAGGATTTTCCGGAATCCTTAGCTTTCTTTTATGTGCGGGCGGCGTGTCGCCGCAGCCTCTCTCGGGTATAACGTACCTTTCGAGCCTACGGCTGCCACGACTGCGGCGCAAATAGAAAGATGAGCCTACCCTTCGCAACCGGGTATGCTCATTTTATCGTTTGGCCGAAATTTGACGGCGGGGCGAAAGGCGCGATGTGCCCCTTGACTTTCTGTCAGAAAAAGGTATAATTTACCTCGTAGGGCACAATAAAATAAGAAATGCAATGCAGGAACAGGTGCGGTCACACCTGCCCCCTGCAAACGGAGCAGCAACCTCCATCTGCAACCGAAGTAAATCGGCACATTGCGGGAATATTATACCTCTT